>JBDIVL010000054.1:0-26072 GCA_039794405.1 Candidatus Jinrextremum sp.
TTCTGCTATATTGCAATCTTAAAGCATTCCCAATCGCAATATACTGAAGGAGATTTTTTTTGTAAATACTACAGCTTAGCTTTTGCTATTCACACCCGCTTAGCGGGTGGTTTAGCTCAGGAATTAATTGTATGCATTGCATTTATATGAGTCAACAGCAAATATTATACTGGAAATAACCTCCCTCTTCTCATCAAATCTGGCAAATTATCGGTTGCCAAAATATTGGATAATTTGATATATTCTACATTAGCCGTAGAAATCCGCAAAATTTCTCACACCATTTTTAAGCCGAAGGCTTATGGATTTACCCCTAAAATCAAACTTTAGAGGTTCATAAAATGACAAAAAAATATCGTGACACAGCTTTCGTATTGTTTTTACTTTTTGTATCAATTCTGGTCGTACACCGCATTGCATATGCTGAATTCTCGGTTACAGAAAAAATCCCCTACAGTGAGTTTAAGGAATTGATTCGGAACGATAAGCTAGAGGAGGTAACTATCTATTCAACAACAATAAAAGGAATTTTAAAGCACGAAGGGCAAAAAGGAAGAAAGACGGTAACGACGGTAAAAATAGAAGACCCTGATTTGATTAGGGAGCTTATTGAACACAATATAAAGTTTTCTGCATCCGAAGAAGGAGGAGGATGGCGCCAAAGTTTATTCCTTATGTGGTTCATTCCCATGATTATATTTTTGATCTTCATGGCACGAACCAGACGCGGAGCAGCAGGGGCAGGACTTATGTCCATTGGAAAAAGCAGAGCAAATCTGTATATTGACAAGTATACAGGTGTTACTTTTGATGATGTTGCAGGTTTAGATGAGGCTAAGGAGGAATTAAAAGAAATTATTGACTATCTGAGAAATCCACAAAAATATCAAAGATTGGGAGGAAAGATACCAAAAGGTGTATTACTGGTGGGACCGACTGGTACTGGAAAGACACTACTTGCAAAGGCAGTTGCAGGAGAAGCAAAGGTACCTTTTTTTTCAATGAGCGGATCGGGGTTTGTCGAGATGTTCGTAGGGGTTGGTGCCGCACGAGTACGGGATTTATTTGCTCAGGCACAGGAAAGGGCACCTTGTATTATCTTTATCGATGAACTTGATGCTCTGGGGAAAGTTCGTTCATTAGCACCAATAAGCGGAGGTCATGAAGAGCGAGAAAATACTTTAAATCAACTCCTTATCGAGATGGATGGATTTGATACTCAAAAGGGAGTGATTATTATGTCAGCAACAAATAGACCGGAAATATTAGATCCAGCCTTGCTGAGACCTGGCAGGTTTGATAGACATATTCTGGTAGATAGACCTGATATTCGAGGACGTGAAGAGATATTGGATGTTCATTGTAAAAATATAAAACTTGATAAGGATGTAGATTTGAAGATTATTGCGGCAAGAACACCTGGCTTTGTTGGGGCAGATTTAGCCAATGTAGTCAATGAGGCAGCCCTTCTTGCCGCAAGAAGGGGAAAGGATGCCGTGGGTATGGAAGATTTTGAAGAGTCCATTAATCGAGTGGTTGCTGGACTCGAGAAGAAAAAAAGAGTTATGAACAAGAAAGAACAGGAAATTATTGCTTATCATGAATCAGGTCATGCCATCATTGCAGAAGTTGTTCCAACAACGGATAAAGTTCACAGAATTTCCATTATCCCACGTGGTATTGCAGCCCTTGGGTATACACTTCAATTACCTACTGAAGATCGGTATTTAATGACACGAACAGAATTATTAGACCGGCTTGCTGTACTTTTAGGCGGCCGTGTAGCAGAAGAAATAAAATTTAATGAAATCTCCACTGGTGCTCAAAATGACTTGGAAAAGGCAACGGATATCGCAATGAGTATGGTCAGGGAGTATGGAATGAGCGAAAAAATGGGTCCTATGACGTTTCAAAGAAAGAAACCGCAATTCCTAGAGCTTGGATATCAAAACAAAGAATTAAGCGAAGAAATTTCAAAAAACATTGATAATGAGGTTCAGAAAATTATCTTTAACACCTATACAAGGGTAAAAGAAATACTTCTCGAAAATAAGGATCATTTGGAGACCCTCGCGAAACTTCTTCTCGAAAAGGAGGTTATTGAGGGAGAAGAGTTACGAAAAATCATGTCTCAGAATGTCCGTAGTCCTCAATAAAAAATTCTCGTTTACGAAGTTACCTCAAAAAAGAATCCGTAACCAACTTTTGATCGTAGAGTAATCTCCCCTGTGCAATAAAAATATCGACCTGGTTGTAAATTTACTGTTCTCATACCCAAATTATCGGCAATCTTGGCATAGCTATCATCCCTTTTATCCAAGGCGTATTTTTGTGAAGGATAAAAAATAACACTTCCTAAGGAACCTTTTGAATCTACGTTGTAGAGCGTTTTTCCTGTTACCAATGGACTGTCTGTTTGAAAATCAAGAATCCTGAAATCACTGCCTCTGATCAAGGTAGGCGAACCTTTTATATAAAAACGCCTTTCTTTACTGCTGCTTTCGGAATAATACTCAACCCTGTTAATCTCTGTATAATCATCACCACCTACGACAAAAAGGCCTCCCCTTGGCGGTACTTTCCACAATGTTATGTCATCCAATGAAAGATCCATTTCTTCATTAAGCGTTAATGGTACCTGTATGGGGACATATCCTTCCTTA
Source organism: Candidatus Jinrextremum sp. (assembly GCA_039794405.1). Classification (GTDB taxonomy): domain Bacteria; phylum Planctomycetota; class Brocadiia; order Brocadiales; family Brocadiaceae; genus JBDIVL01. The sequence continues at coordinate 2,664 of JBDIVL010000054.1, forward strand.
CTGAAGGCAAGTTTAATGCTACCAGATGTGTAACCAATAGAAAAGTTGCCCGTTGATTCTGAAATAGCCTTTGATTTTAATCCGTTAGATACCGACACGATATTTGCTGAAGCGATGGGCTTGCCAAAACCGTCAATAATCCGGCCGCGGATGGTGCCTCCCCCAAAAGCGAATAAAACCCCTGCAGTAAAAAGCACGGTAATTACAAACACAGGTACTTTTCTCAACATTACTTTCCAAATCCTTTCATAGAGTATTAATAGACAAAATTGATTTATGAAATAAATACATAAAGAACATTTTTAACACGATACAGGTTTACTTGTCAAACACTAATTTTCATGAAAAATAATTGTGTATAATTTCCACTAACTTATATAATATATTATTTGACAAATATTGCAGTAACATATATACTTGATTCTCTTATTTTTACTAGATAAGGCATTACGATCTAATGCAATTCTTTCAAATGTAAGTTGAAATGGAAAGGGATGGAAGTTATGAAGAGTAAACTATTTTTGGTGCTACCATTTTTATGCTTTATGGGAATAGGTTTTTTAGCAAACAGCAATTTGCTTGCGGGTAAAACCCTCGATGATGGCCTCCTTTGGTTAACAAGGACAGAGATTAATGAAAAATTTGGGAAACCAACCTTTTTATATTCTGAAGAAGAGCCTTGGAGACGTTACAAATTAGCAATGCCTGAGAATGAAGATATTCTTAGGGCAACCTTTTTATATGATGTCGTAGTCCATGATTTTTATTATCTTACAAAAAATGGCATGAATTGTGAGGTAAGATTCTATTATGGAGAAGACTTCTCTGGAGGTCAAAAGACCTATCGGGTAAAAGAATATTATATAAAATTTTTGGATGGCCCTGTTCCTATAGGAAGAATTGCTGAGTTCATCCCTGAGTTCAAACCGGCTTATGGAGCCACAACAAAGGTTTATCAGGAGCGTCTACTTAACGTAAATAATATCCGGTTGACATTTGTAACCGGACAGGTTAATGAATTATCACAATGTATAGGATCTCAGTTTGTTGACCTAGATAAAGACATAAAGGATTGGTCACTCTCCTATGACATTATACTTTGTGATGGAGAACCGGAAAATGTATCTGTAAATAGTATGGCTAAAGAAATCACCGTGTGCGTAGATGGTGAATATCGTATTGGAAAAACGGCACATGTTTTTGGCTCAAAGTTAATAAAAAATCCTTTACAATAGAAAATAATTTTCCTTACAAGAAAAAGCAGTAATGATTAATGTTTAACCCATTATTCTTACTGCTTTTTTTATTCTGCATTTATGTATCTCTACTAGTAAAATAGAGCACTGATTACAGCGGGAGGAAGATGTGAAAATTTGTTGTGTTGGCAGTGGTTATGTGGGACTCGTTGCAGGCACATGCCTGTCAGATATGGGTAATGATGTAATTTGTGTGGATATCGATGAGAAAAAGATAAATAACCTCAAAAAAGGGATTATTCCCATCTATGAGCCAGGACTAAAAGATATATTAGACAGGAACTCAAGGGAAAAAAGGCTTACGTTTTCAACAAATCTCAAAGAAGGTATTCAAAATTCAGAAATTATTTTCATTGCCGTAGGAACACCTCCTGATAAAAATAATTGTGCAGATACATCTGCAATAATTTCTGTGGCAGAAAATATCGGGCGATATATGAATAGTTATAAAGTTATTGTGAATAAAAGTACAGCCCCGGTAGGAACTCTAGAAAAAATAGGAAAGAAAATAAAATCATGTCAACGCAAGCCCTTTAAATTTGATTTAGTTTCTAATCCTGAATTCATGAGAGAGGGTGAAGCTATTAAGGATTTCACAAATCCGGACAGGATTGTAATTGGTGCGCGAAGTGAGAAAGCAAAACGAATAATGGCATCCATTTATCATGGTATTGCTAGAGCAGATAAACCAATCATGTTTACTGACATACGTAGTGCCGAACTGATTAAGTATGCTAGCAATGCAATGCTTGCTGCAAGGATTTCGTTCATGAATGAAGTTGCACAATTATGCGAAAAAGTGGGAGGAAACATTAAGGATATCGCTAAGGGAATTGGGTTAGATACTCGAATTGGATCCCGATTTTTACAGGCAGGAGTTGGATACGGCGGCTCCTGTTTTCCCAAAGACGTTAAGGCCTTAGCCCAAATAATGAAACTAAATGGCATAGAAGCAAAAGTATTAAACGCAGTAGACGAAGTAAACGAACAACAAAAGAGATCACTTATTGAAAAAGTTAAAAAACTGGTACCTGTATTAAATGGAAAGTATATTGCTATTTGGGGTTTGGCCTTCAAGCCAAAGACCGATGATATGAGAGAAGCACCATCAATTGTTATTATCCAACAATTGCAGGAATTAGGTGCGAAGATTAAAGCTTTCGACCCCGAGGCACAGGAAACTTCTAAAAAGATTTTAAAGGATATAATCTATTGTAACGACCCGTATTCAACGATAATGGGATGCGATGCACTGGTAATTGTAACAGAGTGGAATGAGTTTAGGGATCTAGATTTTAAAAAAGTCAGGCAGCTATTAAAGCAACCGAATATAATTGATGGAAGAAATATATATGAGCCGCAGGTAATGAAGAAACTAGGTTTTAATTATTTATGCATAGGCAGAAAATGTTAAAATATTTCATGAATGTATTAATTATTTTTACATTTTATTAAACTACAAATATTCAAAAAATTGACGCGACATTCACTCTCTATGGAAAGGTTTACGTTTCGTAATAGTTCATGCAAGTCAACATGCTTCCCTAAACCCAATTTGTCTCTAAACGGAGAAATAAACTCTTCAAAACGGGAAATAATTCTATTGTTACTACCCGTATAATTTAGTATAAAAATTTCTCCATCCTTTTTACATACTCTTTTTATTTCATGTAAAGTACGCAATGGATCAGGTACTACCGTAATTACATGTGAGGCAATCACTTTATCGAAACTATTGTTTTCAAAATACATACATGATGCATCCATATTATGGAGACTTACATTTGATAAATGATAAAGTTGTCTTTTATTTTCAGCCTTATTTAACATTTCTTGACTAATATCTATGCCAGTCACATATGCCTCTTTGGGGTATAAGAGTAAAGATAATCCAGTTCCTACTCCGACTTCAAGAATAGTTTCTTTGGGTTTTACATTCATCATATGAAACGCAGTATATCTGCCGTGCTCAAAAAGCCTTCCAAAAAAAGCATCGTAAATTTGAGCATAAAAGGAATATATTTTTTTTATATGTTCGCTCATAAAGACATTTTCAGTTATAAAAATCCATCAAAGTCTGACAAATATTATCCTGTATTTTCTGAGCAGTACTCAGATTTTTAAAATTGTTCATCAGAACAGAAAACGCGAGTGTATCTCCATTTTGGGTTTCGATATAGCCGGAAAGCGCTGACGTTTTCGCTATATAGCCTGTCTTGGCATGTACCCTATTTTTATATCGCGGAGAAGTCATACGGTGCTGCAGTCCTCCATCACTTCCCGATATCGGTAAAGAATCATAGAATATTTTCCCATACGGATGCTTATTCATATATACGAGGAGAGAAGTTATTATCTTTGGTGAAAGCCTGTTGCCTTTCGATAAACCTGATCCATCCTCAATCAGATACTCATGAGGATCGAAATCTAGCTTACCAATAAAGTCTTCTAATACTTCTATTCCTGCCTTAAGAGTTCCACGACCTTTAATCTGTATCCCTAAGGTTTTCATTATCTGTTCCGCATAAAAATTCTGGCTGCGTTTGTTCGTTATAAAGACAGTTTGTTCCATTGTAGAAGTAGTTCGTGTAATCTCTTTCCATTTAGTGTTATCAAGGTTTTTCTCATCAATCAACCTTACACTTCCATCGACGGTAATACCATTCTTTTCTAAAGTTTCTTTAAAAACCGTTGCAAGATAGAGTGCTGGATTATGTACTGTTATCCACCTCTTTTCTGGAGACGCATTAACCCAAAATTTACCCTTGATGAATATTTGATTAGTTTCTGGTTTCCGATATATAGAATAAGCGTGTTCTTTCTTATTTGTTGTATATATACAATCATTAAAAATAGTAAAGTATGATGTATTTGGTTCTATGAGTAATTTAGTGACCTTTCCTGATTTTTTATCAGGAACAAGTGTAATATCAACACAATTATCATTAAAGGATATTCCACAACTTGGAGCACAATACCATTCAGATAATTGATTTTCCGGCCAATTTGGGTTTGTATAGACACGATCGAAAATACGGTCATCTGCTATGATATCACCGGTAACTTTATCAATACCCATACGCTGAAAAGCATTTGTCCATAGTTCAGGAACGGCCGGAATATTACCGTTATAAAATCTACCAGAAAGGTTGGGATCACCACTTCCTCTGATAATAACATCCCCTTCAAGCTTTCCCGAAGCATTTATAATACCATTTGTCCCAATACTCGTTATGTATTCAAAATCAGGCCCCAAATAAACCAAAGCCGCAGCAGTAGTAAATAATTTCATATTCGATGCAACACAAAATAAATCTGTATCCCGGTAATTAAATAGGGAAATATTTTTTTTAATAGATCGGACACTAACACCACATGATATTTTTCCAAGAGAAGGGTCTTTTAATAAGGAGAAAATACGATTATTGAGGTTATTAGGATGAGATACATTTGCCTTTATATTTGTAGTAAAAAGTGTACCACAAACATAAAGGCATACAAAGGTGCTAAAAAATATTCTTAAAAAAAATTTCCAGTGCTTCATAAAATCTTGCAGCGAAGAGAAAGAATTATTTCTTACTTTTGGGATATGGCTTTGATTTTTTGACTACAGTAATGGCATACTGTGCTTCTAACAGATTCTCAACCGTTTGCAGGATAAAAACATGATCTAAAGGTTTTACAATAAAAATAGGTGCGCCTGCCTTGATAAAAGATGACTCAATTCGTTTCGATTTTTGATCACTTATTATAATGACAGATAAGTTTGGATTTAATTTTTTTATTTCTTGTAAAATCTCAATACCAGAATATTCTTGAACTGTTGTACTGAGGATTACAAGGTCCATTTTTCTTTCTTGTAGTATAGCTAAGGCTACCTGCTTATTGAGCGCAACTTCTGTCTCATAACCATGTAGCTCAAATAAATCCCTTAGCATATCAACTGTTTGTCGTTCATCCTCTATGATTAATATCCTTGCAGAAGGCATATTCCCCCTTTCATTTTATCTTATGGATTTGTTTGCAAGGTACGATATACAAAATCAAACCTTTATAGTTATTTGTTCTAAGATAGAGAATGAAACCTTACTTACTCAAATTACAAAATTACCTCATAACTCTTTGAATTTCCCTTTCAATGGTGCGTTTTTTAATATCCTCACGTTTATCAATGGTTGTCTTTCCTCTAGCAAGGGCAAGTTCTACTTTTACACGGCCATCTTTAAAATATAACGATAAAGGAACTATCGTATATCCCTTTTGCTTAACCTTCCCAGTTATCTTATTGATCTCTCTTTTGTGTAAAAGTAACTTCCGTATCCTTTTTGGATCATGATTTTGCCGATTTCCTTGCTTGTACTGGCCAATATGCATCTCATAGAGGAACATTTCCCCATTTTCGATATGGGCAAAGCTCTCGTTAATACTTACATCCTTACCTCTAATAGATTTAACCTCTGTTCCCGTAAGGACAATACCCGCTTCAAATTTATCCAGGATTTCATATTGAAAGTATGCCTTCTTGTTTTTTGTAATAACTTCCATTTAAAATTCTTGTAAGCCATTTTCTTATAATAGCTTATTATAAGTCTATTTTCTGTAATAAATAGGTCAAATAAATATCGTGCATGGTAACAGATTGCTAATATGAATTCAAGGTCAATTTATTAAATTCTCCGTAGAGTTGAATGTTGAGGTCATAGGTATCTGAACACAGGTCTTTCAATATTTATATTGAAACAATGCGGATAGGATAATAAAAAACACTAGCAGATTGTTAAATGAGTTTCCAAAAGCAGGATAGTAAGAAGATAAGATGTGCTTTTAGTTCTAGATGTACTTTGGGAATGGTATTTCGAGAGATTTAAATATTGTAAATACTTGTTGATGTACACTTTTTATGGCGGAGAGGCCGGGATTCGAACCCGGGGTAGGGATTTAGTCCCTACAACGGTTTAGCAAACCGTCGCTTTCAGCCACTCAGCCACCTCTCCGTTCTAACGGCATTCCTGAGGAATGATTAAAAAAACTGATTTCTCATGGACCAACAATAAAATACATGACAAGACATAAACAAGAAAATATGGCGGAGGGAGTAGGATTCGAACCCACGGGAGACTCACGCCTCCAACAGTTTTCAAGACTGCCGCCATAGTCCACTCGGCCATCCCTCCCTATTAAAAACTATCTTCCGTTTTGCAAACTTCTTCTAAAACTTTCTTAGCTACAAAGATCGGTGTGTTTTTCTGCATTGCTATCGCAATGGCGTCACTGGGTCGGGAATCAATCTCCACAGATGCATCATTTTGCTGTAATACAATCTTTGCATAGAATGTATTATTTCTCAGATCGCTAATAACAATCCTTACGATTCCTGCGTTTAAACCTTCGATAATATTACCAATAAGGTCATGTGTTAAAGGACGTGGGGTAGTGATCCCTTTAACTGCCCGATCAATTGCCCATGCTTCGTTAAGACCAATAACAATCGGAAAGCTACGGTCCCCTTCTTTTTCTCTTAGAACGATGATCTGATGATCGCTTGTCTCCGTAATCATGATCTTTGAGAGTTCCATTCGAATCATACACAACCCTCTCACTTCGTAATAACACAAACATATAGTTGCCGTTATGTTGCTCAGACAGGGGCAAACTTACTAGAATTTTAGCACATCGACCCCTTTTGTCAAATGTTTTTTAGTTTGAGATGTATATTCTTTGCTTACAATTAACCGTTTATTATCCATCTTGCGTGATTTTGAAACTTATTGACACCCTAAAGATAGACTGATATACTAACTCTACTTTTGTACATATTCTTATAAAACTTCAATAATGGAAAGCCTTCAAATCCCATTGCTATTCAGACTATTTGTATATGAGAAAAATTAATGATTCACTATATTATTCTTGGAGTTATTCAGGGAATAACAGAGTTCTTTCCTGTAAGTAGCTCAGGGCATCTGGTAATCTTGAAAAAATATTTAGAGGTACAAGGAACACAGGGCGCGTTGTTAGAGGTTATGTTGCATTTTGGCACGCTCATTTCAATCTTCGCTGTATTTTGGAAAGATATTTTTGAGATTATACGATGGGTCATTATTTCTCTTTTAAAACTTTGTTCCGGTGGAAAACCTCGAGAAATATGGACAGATGACCACTATACTCGCTTATTTCTCTTGATTATCATTGGAACGATACCTACTGCTATCATAGCAGTCTTATTTGAAGAAAAATTTGAGGAACTCTTTGGTCAACCAATAATTGCAGCTATTGCAATTATGATTACAGGCCTCTTCCTTTGGTTTACGAAGATCTTTGGAAGAAATAATCCAGGTAAGAAATACCTTGGGATTTTCCATGCATTAGTGATTGGAACAGTACAAGGAATTGCAATTACACCCGGAATATCCCGTTCTGGCTCTACCATTTCCGCAGCAACATATATGGGAATCGAGCGCGAAACGTCAGTGCGATACTCATTCCTTTTGTGTATTCCCGCAATTCTAGGGGCAGTAACCCTTCAAATAAAAAAGATACCCTTGACTCATATGCACAACTTCCTATCGCTAGCTATTGGAACAGTGGTATCGGCTATTGTTGGTTATTTAGCTTTACGGTTTCTTATAAGGATTGTACAACGTGGGAAATTACATGTATTCTCGTATTATTGCTGGGGGTTTGGAATTGCAGCAGTAATATTCTTTATGACAAAACATCTGGTATAAATGAAATCGTATTTTTATCGTTCTAAAAGTTTATCCAATAGTTTTTTGTTTATCTTACCCCTGCTGATCTTATATGAGGTGGGAATTACAATATATGATTCAAATATAAAAAACACTGCTGATGTTATTATTAAAACCCCCCTCATGTTGCTCGGTCGAAATGGTTCTCTAATATTTAATTTATTGGTCATTGTACTTCTCATTGTATCCGTATTCTATATTGAAAAAGAGTACCGTTTCAGCCCCCTCATATTTTTCCCGATGCTCATGGAAAGTGTAATATATACACTGCTTTTGGGCTTCGGACTTGGATATGTTGTATACAGAATATTACTTCCTTATATCCTTGCCAAACCATTTTCCGCAAATATATGGATGGGAATTATTCTTTCCATTGGGGCTGGAGTTTACGAGGAAATCGTATTTCGGTTTCTTTTGATCACATCGTTATATTTTGTATTCACTGCTTTATTAAAAATAAATAAGCTTATCGGTGCAATACTAAGCATAGTCTTGAGTACCTCATTATTCACGATAATGCACTATGTAGGTACCCTAGGAGATAGTTTTACTTATGCTAATGTTACATTTCGATTTTTGTCAGGAATAATTCTCTCCATTATCTTTATGTCTCGCGGCCTAGGTATAACTGTTTATACCCATGCTATATACGATATGCTTTTAGTGCTAAAACCTTTTTCTGTCTAAGGAAGTTCATATGGAAAATATTATCATCGGTATTACCGGTGCCAGTGGTGTAGTTTATGGACAACGACTTTTGCAGTTTCTCTGCAAAAAGAGATATACAATCCATCTGCTAATATCAGACGCCGCAGCCCTGATTATAAAGCATGAATTGGGAATAGATTTACATCATAACTATCCAAATTTCCGGGAATTTCTTGATTATACAACGGATAATGTCATCTCTTACAAGAACTCAGACATCGGTGCAACTATCGCCAGCAGCCGGTATCATGTCAAAGCAATGGTCATCGTACCATGTAGTATGAATACCCTTTGCTCTGTCGCCCATGGTATTTCAAATAATCTCATTCAGCGCGCTGCAAGTGTAACACTTAAAGAACGCAGAAAACTTGTGTTAGTACCCCGCGAAACACCATTATCTTCTATTCACTTAGAAGCTATGGTAAAATTATCTTCTGTAGGAGCATGTATCCTGCCTGCAATGCCGGGATTTTACCATAACCCAAAAACCATTACAGACCAGGTAGATTTCGTTGTAGCAAAAATATTGGATGTGTTAGACATAAAACATGCTCTCGTTCCTGAATGGCATGGAGAGGATATTATAAACAATTACTCAACCATGAATTTCACAAAAAACACTATATAATTAAAACCTTATGGAAATCGATAAATTTCAAAAACTTATTGAAGATATATATTTAAAAAAAGATACTCAACGCGGTTTACCCAAAACCTTTATGTGGTTCACCGAAGAGGTTGGTGAGCTTTCTCGGTCATTGCGAGAAAATAACAAGGAAGAAATAAAAAAAGAGCTTGCCGACGTGCTTGCATGGCTTTTTACTCTGGCAAGTTTATCGGGCATCAGGATGGAAGAAACTATCAGTAAATACACCACAGGATGTCCTGTATGCAAAAAAATCCCTTGTACCTGTAAAGAAACTTAGAAAGAGGTTCTATGATGAATACCCAGCATAATACAAGTCCATCAGGACCGGAATGGCAACCGGTGTACATCAAAAAGAGAGGGGCAGGTTTTTGGGTTGCAGTAGGGCTTGCATCATTCTTTTTTTTATGTACACTGCTGCTCTTTATCCTTTTTATCGGTTCTCTTGCCATCAGCAGGGCATTTGTTACAACCCCTACTACAAAGGGTAAAAAACCTGTTTCTGAAACAGTAGTAGAAGGAACTGGAGAGAACAAGATTGCCATAATTTCTATCAAAGGCATATTAAGCAGCGAATCTGCAGAAGGTTTGTTTCTTGAAAAACCAAGTATTGTTGAGATGGTAAAGCAACACCTTGAGCAAGCCGCCAGTGATACGAATGTTAAGGCCGTTCTCCTGGAAATAGACAGTCCGGGTGGCGGTATTACAGCCAGTGATATTATCTACAATAAGATTATGAAGTTTAAAACTGATACCGGGAAAAAAGTTGTTGTCTACATGCAGGATGTGGCAGCCTCCGGTGGATACTATGTATCCGCTGCATCCGATGTCATCGTTGCACACCCAACAACAATCACCGGCAGCATAGGGGTAATTATGCCGCTTATAAACGTATCGCAACTTATTGACCGGTACGGTATAAAAGATAACTCCATTACTTCCGGGAACATGAAAGAAATTGGCTCCCCTCTCAAAGAAATGACCCTAGAAGAAACTGCCATCTTGAAAGGCATCATTGAAGAAATGCACATGCAGTTTGTAGAGGTAGTTTCCACGGGCAGAAAGCTAGATATCGAAACGGTAAAAAAGATTGCGGATGGAAGGATATACACAGGCAAACAAGCCTTCGATAATGGGTTAGTAGACCAGTTAGGGTATTTGGAAGATGCTATTCATGTAACGAAAAATTTGTCAGGTCTTGCAGAGGCAACCATCATAAGATATGAAAAGCATCATGGACTAGCGGATATCTTCAGCCTGATGTCCAGAAAACTCTTTCAAAGCAGCACAATCAAACTCGAAATCCCCCGATTCCACGAACAGGATGATATCAAACCTATGTATCTTTGGTCTGGTTATCCAAGAAATCGATAAACTACTATGATACGTGCTCGATTTGCACCTTCACCAACAGGGCTTTTACATATCGGTAACGCACGCATGGCCGTTTTTAACTGGCTGTTTGCAAAACGATATCATGGAACCTTCGTCCTGAGAATCGAAGATACCGATGTTACCCGTTCTGAGAAGAGGTACACAATACAACTTATCGAAGATTTGCACTGGCTCGGTTTAAACTGGCAGGAAGGACCGGATGTGGATGGTCCGTACGGTCCATATCAGCAATCAGAACGATTGTATCTCTATCATGATATCTGCCAAAAATTCCTTAAAGAAGGCCTAGCATACCGGTGCTACTGTACCCCAGCGGAATTAGAAGAGCGCAGGAAAATTGCAAAACTCATGGGAAAACCACCCCGGTACGATAATCGCTGCCGGCGTTTAACAGACGAACAAAAAAAGTCATTTGAAACTTCAGGACTGAAATCCACTGTCCGCTTTAAGGTACCTGATGAATTGGTTGTATTTGATGATCTGATTCGAGGAACTTGTCAATTTGATATGAGTCTGATGGGAGACTTCGTGATTATGAGATCAGATGGAACACCCTCATTCCACTTTGCTGTTGCAGTGGATGATACCTTAATGAAAATTACCCACGTTATTCGTGGAGAAGACCACTTATCAAATACACCATGTCATATTCTACTTTTTCATGCACTAAAGCATATCCCCCCGCAATTTGCCCATCTATCACTTACGATGGGTACAGACCGTACCCTACTCAGCAAAAGGCATGGTGCCTTTTCTATCTCGGAATACCGTAAATTGGGCTATCTGCCAGAAGCTGTCTTAAATTATATGATGCTTTTAGGATGGTCACCGAAAGATAAAAAGGAAAAATTTAGGGTTGAGGATATCGTCGATACCTTTGAAATAACATCTATGAGTAAGGCACCCGCGGTATTCAATCAGCAAAAATTGGATTGGCTCAGTGGACAATACGTCCGGGAAGCAGACCTTGAAAGGATAACAAGCCTTGCGATACCATACTTACAGGAGACAGGTCTTATTCCTAAGGATGAAAATAATATTGACAAAACCAGACTAAAACTCGTTGTAGACGCAGCGAGAAATAATATATCGTGTATTTCACAAATTACCCAGGAGGCAGATATCTTTTTCAAAGAATCCTTAGTTAGTGAGAAACATGTTGGGTTTTTATCGTCAGGAACATCACAAACAATACTTTTATCCTTCTATTCGCAACTCCAGAAATTTGATACCCTTTCTCCCGAAGTTTTCAAAGAGGCTCTGGCAACGGTACAGAAAGAAGCAAAAATAAAAGGCAAAGAACTTTATTTACCCATTCGTATTGCCCTAACAGGACGTGAACACGGACCTGAACTTCATTGTGTTGTTACCATCTTAGGAACCGATACTTGCAAAAAGAGAATTGAACGGTTTCTTTTTGTGAAAAAGTAGTTGTTACAGAGAAGGATTGAACAAGAAAGAGTTTTTCAATACAATTATTTTTCGAAACTACTCAGGTTGTCAGGTTTAAGTTCAGGGTTCACGGTTAGAGAGAGACGAAGATTGAAAGGCTGAAGAAAGGAAAACAACCAACAGTAAACCTTAAACATGGTCAATTACTATTTTTCTCTTAGCTGAATCTTAAGAAAGTAGGTTATGGCTCTAAAATTTTATAATACCTTAACGAAAAAAAAAGAAATTTTTACTCCTTTATATGAGGGCCGTGTCAATATGTATGTATGTGGCCCTACGGTTTATGATCACCCTCACCTCGGGCATGCCAAGAGCTATGTCAGTTTTGATGTAATCGTCCGTTACCTCAGGTATCTGGATTATAAAGTGAGATATGTACAGAACATTACCGATGTCGGTCATCTAACCGACAATGCTGATGCCGGTGAGGATAAAATCCTAAAGCGTGCCCAAAGAGAACATGTGGAACCTGCAGAACTTGTTGAGATATATACACGAAGCTACTTTGAGGACATGGATGCATTGAATAATGTAAGGCCAGATATCTCTCCACGCGCAACAGCGCACATTCCTGAACAAATAGAGCTTGTGGAAAAGTTAATTGAAAAGGGATACGCATATGCGATAAACAATTCTGTTTATTTTGATGTTCAGAAATTTAAAGACTACGGAAAACTCTCCGGCAGAAGACAAGAGGAACTTGACGCAGGTGCAAGGATAGAAATCAATCCTGAAAAACGATACCCTTCAGATTTTGCTCTCTGGAAGAGGGCAGATACAGGTCATATCATGAGGTGGAAAAGCCCATGGGGAGAAGGATTCCCGGGCTGGCACCTTGAATGTTCTGCAATGTCAATGAAATACCTGGGACCTACCCTGGATATCCACGGGGGAGGATTGGAAAATATGTTTCCGCATCACGAGTGTGAGATTGCACAAAGTGAGGCTGCTAACGACAAACCGTTTGTCCGATGTTGGCTCCATAATAATATGGTTACGGTAAACGGACAAAAGATGGGAAAATCACTTGGCAATTTTGTTACCCTTAAGGAGGCCTTTAAGAAGTATCATCCTCTAACGGTACGATTTTTTATCCTTACGACCCATTACCGCAGCCCACTTGATTTTAGTAACGAAGCACTCGATGCGGCAGATAAAGGACTTCAACGCCTGTACAACACGATAAAGGGCTTGCGGGAACGACTAAACTATGCAAAAGATGGTGTAAGTCCTGCGGCTGTCTACGAAAGACTGGAACACTATAAAAAGATATTTTTGGAGGCGATGGACGAAGATATAAATACTTCTGATGCCATTGCAGTCCTTTTTGATTTATCAAAAGAGGTAAATACCCTGCTCAATGCCGAACAAGAGATCAGCAAAAAATGTCTTGAAGATATTCACGCCCTTTACCAGCAGCTTGGAGGAGATATCCTGGGTATCATACCAAAAACCCTTGAATCAGAACAAAAGGGAGAAATAGAAATCCTGAAGAATGTAATGAATGTACTCATTGATACCCGCAATGAACTGCGCAGGGAAAAACACTGGCAATTATCTGATTTTATACGGAATAAACTCTCAGAAATAGGTATCGCCCTTGATGACAGACCAGATGGCACAACATGGAAAAAGACAAAATAGAAAAAGAATTCATCACTTTTGAGCAGGTCAGAAACCATCCGGATGTTAAAGTGTATATTACGAAAGCAAATGACTTTCTGGGGGTAATTGGCTATACAGAACACGGAGAGCGCCATGGAAATTACGTGGCGAAAAATGCACGCAAGATCCTTCGAGAACTCGGATACGATGCGAATACCTGTGAACTGGCGGCTATTGCAGGATATATCCATGATATCGGAAATGTAATCAGCCGTCATTCTCACCCTGAATGCAGCGCTTATTTAGCCAGTCAGTTTTTACGGGAATTGGGCATGCCGGTAGAAGACAGGGTTTTAATCATGAGCGCCGTGGGAAACCACGATGAGGGAGCTTGTGATGCTGTAAGTCCGGTCTCAGCCGCGCTTGTCATTGCCGACAAATCCGATGTTCATCGGTCAAGGGTTCGAAGTAACAAGGAGATTAATTTCGATATCCACGACAGGGTCAATTATGCAGTAACGAAATCCGAACTTCACATGGATGCCCCCAAGAAGGTAATTACCCTAAAACTCGATATTGATAGAGAAATCTCTGATTTAGTAGAATATTTTGAGATCTTTACTGCCCGAATGGTAGCCTGCCGCCGTTCAGCAAAACTCCTTGGATGTACATTTGATGTAATCGTCAATGAACCTACATAGCATAATTGGCCTGTACGTTTTTGATTTACGCCTAGCAGTCCTTTTTCATTAACCCTTAGGGTACTTATCCCGCTTAGCTTTATCTTTATCGCCTCTGGGCTCGCATTTGGTTTCACATAAAAGAGCTTCTCAATGGTATTTCCGTAGATCTTCAGCTTAAGTTCTATCCTTTATACACCTCTCCAAGGTTTGCAGCATCATATGTTGGGATATTATTTTTCCATTTCATAAAATTCATAAATTACTCATGCATTATGATAAAAAATAAGGAAATTACGTTTTTTAAACGAAAACAGCCAATTGTGTCATGCTGCAGTGGTGTATCAGGCACATAAACGCAGTATGACACATAGTACGATAGGTTTATAACACAGTAGTAGTAAATTTTATCTTCACGTGCGTTTTTTTATTAACGAACCTCTCTTTTGAGAAAATAAAACTTCCCGTGCCTCTCTGTATTTATATTTTTGTACCTTTTCTATGCCACGTTACACACTCTTGCAGCGCCCATTTTGCAAAGGATGCAAAGATTTTGAGCAAAGATAAACCACTCATAATGTTTTTAAATATATATTGAAATAAGAATAGCATGATATTATAGTAGCCACTATGCATATGAACATATCAACCACGGGACACAGGGAAATTTTACACTCACCCTCTCCTGCGTGGGTTGTATCAAGAAGATAGATATGTAAGATATCGTACCATTACAAATCTCAGAGGACGTTCTCCTTCGTTCTATGGAAATATCCGTTGAAAGGGCTTATAATGATTGATTTACTGAAAAATAGAAGAAGTATTCGGGTATATGAAGACAGGAAAATAGAACCAGAAAAAATGGAAATTTTGAAAGAGGCCTTATTGCGGTCCCCGTCCTCAAGGAATATTAATCCCTGGGAATTTATCCTTGTTGATAATAAAGAATTATTAAAAAAGTTATCAAGTTCAAAGGAACACGGTTCGGAATTCCTGGAAGGCGCTGCATTAGGAATTATTATTTGTGGTAATGAAGAGAAGTCGGATGTATGGGTTGAAGATTGTTCTATTGCATCCATACTTGTGCAGACGGTTGCACAGTCTTTGGGTTTGGGAAGCTGCTGGATACAGATACGAAATCGGATGCACGATAAAAATACAACATCTGAATCATACATTCAAAAACTTTTTGGAATTCCTAAACATGTGAAAGTTGAATCAATCATTAGTATTGGTTACCCGGCAGAAAAAAGATTAGGCGTCCCAAAAGAAAAATTACTATTTTATAAAATTAGAATGAATACATTTTGAGTGTTCTATGGATAAAAATAAAAAACCAGAAGTATGGAAACGACACCGGATAGAAAAGGGCCCGGATCTTCACATTTTACAAGTACGCTTTGATTGGCTGAAACATCCAAAAAGCCAGAAAGATGTAAAACGACTCGTTCTTGAGGCGTGTGACTGGGTTAACGTTGTCGCTACCACACCAGGAAATGAAATTGTAGTCGTTAGGCAATTCAGGTTTGGTGTAGAGAAAATTACTACCGAAATACCGGGTGGTATGGTTGACCATGGTGAAAATTCTCTGGCAGCAGCAGTCCGGGAATTGAAAGAAGAAACAGGTTATACCAGTCCTGATTGGTATTATCTTGGTTCTGTTGAAACAAACCCCGCGATTTTAAATAACGTTTGCCATTCCTGGCATGCGAAAAATGCTATTCAGACTGAAGAAATGCATCCAGAAGAGGAAGAAGATATTACGGTCGCGACATTAACCCTTGAAGAAATACGGCACGAAATACAGTCTGGTAGTTTCAGGCATTCACTGGCTCTCCTGGCACTTACAAAGGTTTTTGATCTATGGGATGGAAAGATTTAGCAAATTTTGATTGTTTAGTACCTGAACGAACACCATACTTTTGTCATTTCTAGGAGTGGAGCGATAAGAGATCTTCTACTCAGGGCATACTTCAGGAGAAATCCGGAAACTTCGGAATTTAGCTATCAGTTAACTACTGAGCGCAAACCGCTTTTCTCTATGATCAATGATCTCTCGTGGAATTTATCCTGGGCGCCACGAAAAGATTCTTCGCTAATTTCAGAACAACAGGAACAAGGGACTCGAAATGCCATTTTTGCTAGTTTTTGTTCAGGCATTAGCTACCTTCCTTTTAGAATCTTTATATAACAGAAAAAACTCAGGGCGATAACAATCCCCCAGGAAAAGATTAAGAAGACCCATCCCGATACGCTCATATAGGAGACTCTTTTTTTTTCCATGCCATATGAACGAGAATTCCGGTAATAATAAGGAATATTATTATATATCCGCGTGCTATCCATCTGGCAGGAGAAGTTTTTATAACCTCATACCAGCCATGTTGGATCATCCATCCTACAAAGATAATTATCAGTACAAGAGGGGTGGCATATTTGCAGATATAGAAAAATATACCGGGAATAGGAATATCAGCCCCCCTATTTATCTCCTCCCATGCCTTTCGTGAATCAAATATCCAGAAAAACAAAATAATCTCAATTGCTGCAAAAAGGGTAACAAAAAAAGTACCTGCCCAGAAGTCAAGTTCATCTAGGGTACCACGAATAAAAATCGGTATATGAGATGAAAGAAACAAAAATCCTCCAACAACCCACGCAGCATGTTTTCTTTCCATAGAAAACTCATCTTCAAGAAAGGCAATGGCAGGCTGGGTAAGTGCAACGATAGAGGTAATACCTGCAAAAAATAGGAGACTAAACCAAAAGAATCCAAAGAGATATCCAAAGGGAATAAACGAAAAGACCGCCGGCATTGAGACAAAGGCAAGATGATATGCACCTTCATATGCGATTTTTTCGACGTTAGAAACACTAAAAAACACAACAGCAGCCGGAATTGCAATGGATCCTCCAAGGATAACCTCTGCAAATTCATTAGTAGAAGCGGTAGTAAGTCCGGAGAGTGCAATATCGTCATTTTCCCGAAGATAACTGGCATACGTAAGAATTGTACCCATTCCCAGACTGAGGGTAAAAAACATCTGTCCCGATGCTGAAAGCCAGATATCTAAATCGAGCAGTCTTGAAAAATCCGGTTCCCAAAGAAAGGCAAGTCCTGTCAAGGGACTATTATTAGGGTGGACTGGAGTACCCAGAGTAAATATCCTTATTACAAGAAAAACGGCAAAGAGAAACAACAGAGGCATTGCAATTTTTGCTAAAAGCTCAACTCCCCTTGAAATCCCCCGTGCAAGGATTAATGTACTTATCAAAAGTGTGAGGATAAAAATTCCATAAGCAAGAAGGGAAGGTGTGAGGAAAAATTCACCAACGCCAATGTATTGGAAGTGGAAACTGGAAAAAGGCTTCAATGTTTCTTCAAATGACCCAGTCCTTGTAACCTTTGGTAAGTCTTGACAAAGTGAAAAAAGACTGTATCCAACGGTCCATGAAGTAATGTAAGTGTAGTAAACCACAATGGTAAGTGGACACACAATACCAATAATCCCAAAATACTTCGCAGTCTTATTTTTCCAGAGAAGCTGAAATGCACCGGGACTAGTTCCATGCCCACGAATGCCGCCGTATCTTCCGATAGCCCATTCAACCCACATAAGGGGAATACCGAGGAGAATAAAGGAGATAAAATAGGGGATCATAAAAGCACCACCGCCGTATTTAGCGGCTTGAACGGGAAATCGTAAAAAATTTCCAAGGCCGACAGCGTTTCCAGCTACAGCAAGAATTAATCCAATTCTTGTTCCCCAACGTTCACGTTCTGACATAGAAACTCCTTACATCCCAAGCTTTCACACGAATATACAATATCCTAATTTTATCATGAAAGAGGCACTAATTACCTGGCGATGCGAAGCCTCAGACCGATAAAAGAGTTGGTAACTATGATCTCACAAATACATAATATTGTGAACTGTTAGCAGTCAGCTTACCGTTCGTTAGAGGATGAGTAGATGTGTTGGTGAGTTTACGAACATGCACCCATTCTCCCTTCTCCCCGTTTACTCATCCACCCATTATCATTGCAATTGAGCAGAAGCTACAAGTTACCGCTGACCGCTTATTGCTAATAACATCCTCAGGGTTGATCAATCTTGTAGATTGAACCATATGTTGAGCATTGGTCTGTATGTTTTTTGATTGGTACCAAGAACAGGAAACACGTTAAACATTTCGGTTCAATCGAAAACGATTGAACCTACCTCCGACTCAGAGGAGAATATTTACAAGTTATAAAAAAACTCTCAGATATGTTAAATATTACAGATGCCATTGAGGGAACTACTCATAACACAGAACTTGCTGACAGGATTATCATGGTATTTATTCCAGGATATATAGCATGTGCCATAAATGTTTGAGGATGAAGATAAGGAATGGAAAATTTCGCATACTGCTCTTCAAATATAGGAAAACAGATTTTATCGTTACATGAGTGAGATCCTCGTCCATGGGAGCCGACACTCAAGAAGTTCAATCCTTATATCATTGAATTTATCAACCATAGATATTAAGGTACTATACAGGTAATTTTATTAACAGCCGGAAAGCAAAGCACCTATTAATAAACCTCTTGAATGTAGGCTAGAATATTACGTCGAGGCTGGATCTTTAAATCGAATCCTTTATTTTTCTTCCCGCCTTGAAGGCTACTGTTTTACTAGCCTTAATTTTTATTACTTCTCCCGTTTGTGGATTCCTTCCCTTCCTGGCTTTTCTTGTCCTCACTTCAAATGAGCCAAACCCGATGAGTTGTACCCGTTTATCTTTCTTTAGACCCTTTTGTATGTTATTTATCACGGCATTTATTGCCTTCTCAGCCTGTTTCGCTGAAGTTCCCAAATCTTTTGCCACATTGTCAATTAAGTCTTGTTTATTCAACGGTATTTCCTTTCTTTAAAATAATTTTTATAAAGATTTTGACAGATATAGCGAAAAAGAACTACTCACATGGATACTGTCAGTTAGCATATGCTGCCTTTATACCACATCTAATTTTCATTTCAAGTATTATTTTCCAGATTTTATCTTATAAAATTCAATAATACCTTAATATTTGCAATATTTGCTGTGCCATGACACATTACTGTGTAACACTATGTCACACACTTTCAGCATAGAACATTTAAAATTATTGCCTTTTTCCATCGGAAGAAAAATTAACAATAACTTATGTGTTTTTCTGTTTTTTATCTTAATCTTTATTTACTAAACTCTTAATTAAATTAACCTCTTAATGTGTGAAAACATTTGCATTATAGGATAATACAAGAACTTTTCTGGTATAAATATTGCTTCATGGTTATTGTATCGTATAGAAATCTTTCTGTATTTTATTTTGAAAGGAGACAAAACATGTTTAAGAAAATTGGTATTACGGCGGTTCTTGTAAGTACATTGATGTTTAGTGCAGGTATTGCTAATACTTTTGCTAGGAATCCCAATTGTCCGGATAACTGTAAATGTCCGGATGAAGTAAAATGTGCAAAAGATTGTACCAAGGATAAGACAGACCATTGTATTTGCAAGCATTAATAGTCAAGGTTCAGGGTTCACGGTGAGAAAGATAACGATTGAAAGGTTTGAAGAAAACAAAACAACCAACCGTGAACCGTGAACCAGACAGCCTGAGTTGTTACAAGTTTAGATTGTTTATGTCCTAATAGGTATTAAAGTTGCAAACGACTCAATAGCCTTCCGAAAAGCCGTATTTCGTACATACTTCCAGTTTTCATCTTCACCCCCCTGCTCGGGTTCAGTAATATTATGGATAATCGGAAGCCCTTTAAGGCCTTTTTTAAGGGTAAAGGCACGCGTTCTCGAACCTGCCTCACCCATGGGGATAACATCAGTAACAAAATCTACAAATACCTGGACATCATCGAAAACTTCAGTAGTTGCCGCCTGACCCGCCTTAAAATTACCGACCGTAGCATCCGGAATCGTTTCTGCAAGATTTATGCAGGCAAATGCAGCATCCTCACCTATATGGATAGCACTCCTGGGTATTCCCACAATTACATCCTTAAAAATGGCATCAACAAATATCTTTTTCAAGAAATGTCTCGCAGCTTCTAAGGCATTATCTGGTGTATCTTCACCATTCCTAGCACACTTACCGAGGGTAATCCCACTTGCAATATCTTGAAAAAAATTAACGAGGGTACCAATAAGGCCTGCTTTTTTACCATCTTGAATATGCCCATCCTTATCGACGTATTTTATCTCTGCACCAGGGCCAAGGTCTTTAAATATATTGAGAATATTTTCCATGGCATCCTTAAGATCTTTCCCCACCCTTTCGCCAAACTTAGAGTGGTCTGCCTGGTAATTTATCACATCGGTGTTTTCTTCCAGATAAAAGTGGTCTCCTCCTGGCTTTGATAACAATTGATCTTCTTTGTATTTTTTAACCTGATCCTTTAATACTATCGATCGTGCTGTATCTCCTTTTGTATTCATGTATGTTGCTTGTGATTCAAAATTACCACGCTCTATCTGAGACAATACCCCTTCATCGACCTTGATTTCCTGCATATCAAAATTATGTTCTTTTCCAAATTCCCTATTTTTCTGATTGTGATACATAATTTCTTTAAAAGATACATCTATACCATGATATGTACTGATATGAGCACTACAGTCCATCGGTTTATTGTCAGGCAAAATGTTGGAAGTTTCTATCATAGAAGGTCTCTTGTAGCATAATCAAACGGAAAATATTTTTGCTCTTAAATCAGATTGGATTTTAAAAGACAAAAACCTAACCCAGGGTTGATTTAATCTTGTAGATTGAACCATATATTTGGCATTGGCCTATGCGTTTTTGATTTACGTCAGGCGTATGAAACTTGCAGAACATTTCGGTTCAATCGTGAACGATAGAGCCAATCCTTGTAGAGACGACCAGGAGAGTCGTCTCTCCTTTTATTTTTACAGGCGTAGGGAGCGTAATGCAAAATACGCCTCTCCATGATCAATTTGAAATCCTATACGTTAAATTATCAGCAAATCATATACCCTCACATAGCTATCTATTCTGTTATCACTCATAAATATCTGTAAGTAATATAAATTCAATGGCTTATTAGTACAGTAAGCATATCATCTCAAATAAGAAAGAAAAGGAAATAATATCCTATCAATGGGAATATATTTCCTCTTCTTTCACAAATTAGTTATTTGATAGTGTAGATATAAGAGGTTGAGGAAAAAACTTTATCTCGACCTTAACTTCACCCGTAACCTTAAAACGAGCTTTTGTAGTTACTATAAACAACATCTCAATACTTCAGTTAATCGGTTAAAAGGTCTTCTGCCATGGACAAAAATATTGGTACTGCTCAACTGTTCCATAAATGTGTTTATACTATACATCCCAAGTATTTCTAAGGTTTTCTTATTACTTTATCTTTACTCCAGGCAGTATCTTCTTTATAATTTTTATTAGTTTTTCTTGTCAAATTTTTAGCAATGCCGGATGTTTTATAAACTATTCTTATACAAAACAAAACAGATATAAGTATATTAACAAGCTACTCAGGCAAATGAAACAATCACTAGGAAAATATAGCAAGCATATTCCTACTGAGTTTGCTCAAAATGTTAAAAAGTTTGTTCAAGAACTATCTATATACCAAAACGAACTGGCTGAATATAAACAAGATGTTATTGTTTGGAGGAATGTCACCTCAGATGAACAAGTAGAAGAAAAAATAAAGAGTATCGCTAAATTCCCAGAAGAAAATCCATATCCTGTATTACGTATTTCACAAAACGGTACTATTCTTTATGCCAATCCATCAACTGTATCCCTTTTACAAGATTGGAATTGCACGATTGGTCAATCTGCACCCGGTTTCTTATGTCAAATAATTGCTGATACCTTTCATATGAAAGCGATAAAAAAAGATATTGAAATTAATCATAGAGACCGAATATTCTCTTTTACCATTGTACCAGTAGCAGATACTTCATATGTTAACTTGTATGGTGTTGATATTACCGAACGTAAACAACTGGAGAAAGAATTATGGGATATCAATGAATCTTTAGAAAGGCATGTATCGGAGCGTACAGAGGAATTACTGAGGGTTAACGAAACACTGCAGAAAAGCGAATCTAGCCTTGCTAACGCACAACGAATTGCACATATAGGAAATTGGGAATGGAATATTGTAAAGAATGAGTTGCGTTGGTCTGATGAAATTTATCGTATTTTTGGTTTAATGCCACAAGAATTTGGCGCTACATATGAGGCATTCTTGAACTCTGTTCATCCTGAAGACAGAGAATTTGTAAAAGAATCTGTAAATAATGCCTTATACAAAAAAATGCCATATAGCATTGATCACCGTATCATTTTACCAAATAATACAGAACGTATTGTTCATGAAGAGGCAGAGGTTATTTTTGATAATAATGGCAAGGCAATTCAGATGAATGGTACAGTTCAGGATATTACTGAACGCAAGCTATCGGAAGAAGCACTCTGCATGAGTGAAAAAAAATATCGATTACTCCTTGAAAATCTTCCCCAACTCATTTTTTATAAAGATAAAAATTCAGTCTATATATCTTGTAATGAGAATGTAGCCAGATTTTTTCATATCAAACCAGAGGAAATTACGGGAAAGACAGATTATGACTTTTTTCCCAGGGAACTTGCAGAAAAATACAGGGCAGATGATAAAAGCGTTATAGAGTCAGAACAAATACTAAATACAGAAGAGAAACATTTCAAAGATGGGCAAGAATCCATTGTCCATACAGTCAGTACCACCCGCATAGCGGGTGGCTTGATTAGCCCTATAAGGGCATTGTTACAGGTATCCCTTAAGGGATTACTTACAACTCTCACCTGATGAGGAATGCTTTAAGTTGCTTCGTTAATAATG
>JBDIVL010000055.1:0-25654 GCA_039794405.1 Candidatus Jinrextremum sp.
TCCCTTCGATAACTGCAGCACGTTTATTGGGTCCGAATATCCTGAGGTTACCTTCGGTAAATTTGTCAACAATACCTGCAACAAGCGGGTCTTCAGGCCCTACAACGGTCAAATCTATTTTTTGTTTTTTGGCAAAATTATAGAGTCCATCAATATCTTTTGCATCGATATCAACGCACTCGGCAACTTCTGCGATTCCCGGATTTCCAGGAGCACAGAAGATCTTTTTTACCATGGGAGATTGTTCAATCTTCCATGCGAGTGCGTGTTCTCTCCCTCCTCCGCCGATAATGAGAATTTTCATCTGTTTTTCTGCCTTACCTTTAATGTATCAATTTTGTTAAAATTACAACTTTTTGCACCAATTATGTATCGCATTACTGTGTAAAAATTTCTTTTTGTGGATAAAAATTTTGGGGTTGTCCAAAAAGGTACAAAATCGATTTTTTTTTCATACAACACGTAGGGGCGAATACGCCCCTACAAATATGGCATCGCAAATAACTTTTTGGACAACCCCAGGTATTTATTCTCACAGATAAGTATAATAATTTTATTGTACCAGAATACACGATCAAAAGGGAAAGTTTTTTTATCCTTGACAGTTTGGTATGGACTGTTATACTTAGAAGAATAATTCCTTATCTTTTTAAGCAAATCTTTAAAATCACATACTGACGCGGGGTAGAGCAGTCTGGTAGCTCGTCGGGCTCATAACCCGGAGGCCGTGGGTTCGAATCCCACCCCCGCTACCAATCTAAATAAGGGCTTAGGGGATTCTCTTCTCGAAAAGTTACCAGGGTGCTCCACAAAACCGAGACCATCATCCAACTTCTTAGCTTGTTCTGAATTAACCTGTTTTATTAAGTATTTAGCCTGAACCGATTCATTCTCATTCCTCTTCGATCCATAAAGAAGATTTTTCGTTTACTTTATCAAGCGCCTTTTTGAACTTTACTCCCCTCTTGGCAAGCGAAATTATTATGTTTTTACCAAAAGAAAGTAAAGTAGACAAATAAATCAAGGACAATTATAATAAAGCCAGACATTATGCAGTTTTTGTAAGATAAGGAGAGCCCCACAACATAACAATTCATTTCGAGAGTAAGGTGGTTTTTCATCGTGTGAGTCCATCAAATTAAAATTCTTTTTCGCACGGACAGCAAAAAATCGCGGTTGAATTGAGGTTCATATCCTTAAGTATCAGAATTAACAACAGGAGGTGTATGATGATAGGAAAAGAACTGAAATCCGAATCCTGGTTTTCTCTAACACGGCGAGAAATGTTAGGAAGTCTGCTCGTTGCCGCTGGTACCCTGATGGCCGGTTGTAAGCTGACTTCTCTTGGAACGCGCGCGAAGTACAAGGGCAATATTCTGCTCAGTCACATTCCAAAACCTCCCCGTGGCCTCGTGGAAGCTGTCAGATTCCCTTTAATTGAGGCCATTCATGGGAGACGTGCCCGCCGTTTCTCTCTCGGATCATCGACCGAAGGCGGTTCGCTAGCTTTTCAGTCCCGGCATGAACCGATGCCGCTCAACGAATTGGAACAGATGATGGTTCTTACGGCAGTCGCAGGCAACACAGGTTGGCAATATCTGATTCCCTACAACCCCAAATATCTGCCGCATATCCCAAACTACGCAGGTACCGCAGGCGGCCGCACTTTTCCTTCAGCAGCGGGTTTCCACACGAGCGAGTTTTTTTACACAGATGACAATGGAGTATACTTTTTGCCGACGCGCGATGCTCCCTCTTTAGTCGGGCACAATGGAGAAAACGCGGTGGATCTCAATACGTACCTGAAACTCCATCAATCCCGTATTCTTAAGCTTGCTGACAGCCGCCTTTCCATACCATCAAAACTCAGCCATATTGAGGGCCATAATCCCTGGTGTGTAAACCGTCCTGGCAGTACGCTTATTATCCCCGTTGCTGATCTTGCTCATCACCACATCGCAGCCCTCTGCTACCTGGTCCAGAACGGCACCTGTATCTATGATGACATCAACAAGAATTCTATTCCCGGTATCGAACGCTTTCGTTCCCTCATTGATGCAGACAATCCCTACCCACTCACTTCTACCGAACAGTTAACGTTAACCGAGGCTACTGCAGAGATTTCTACCGCTTGTTATGCTGGCATGCTGATGTTGCAGGCAATGGGCCTTGGCGGATGGCTCTTCGATGGAATCGCTCCAATCAGTGTCCTTGGTGCTAGCGGTGACCCGGAGATGCCTGGTTTGGGATTCCGATACGACACTGATGCGCGATGGCCTCTGCCAAATGTGACAGGATTGCCGGGTGTGTTCGAGGGGCTCTGCCCTCCACATTATCCGGATATGCGCGCTGCCGTGGAGGCTTTTGTCAAGCGTAAATTCGAACCCGGAGGACCGTTCCACCCCGATACCCCCGGACCGTATCGCGATAATCCAAAAATTCGTGGAAGCGCCAAAGCCCATAGCGAAGAGTTCAAGGATTGTGTTGCCACCATGGCGCAGTATGTGTTCAACCGGTTTGGTAAATTCCCCGGCACGATCCCCACGATGTTTGTCCTGACGTATCTCCAGGCACATCATCTTGATTTAGAGTTTTATAATAAGTATTTCAATCCGGGGGCGTATCTTGAAACACATGCCCATCATATGGAACTTTGGCACGCAGGTAAATAAAGATAATAGACTTCCGGAAAACTCCAGAAAACACTTTACAGATTCTATGAATTAAATTAGATATGATATCCCCAGAATTCAAACAACAGCCTTATACAAAAAGAATTGTCAAAACAATGAGGTACACAGCTTAGAAACTGCCTGAAAAGCCCATTCTGGTGTTTCTGATGTTTCGGCACGTCCCTTCTCACCGAGACAAATCCAAAACCATCGACAGAGGGTTTCGGCGTGAGGACGCGCCGAAAACATCAGAAAACGAAGTGAATCCACCATTTCATCTTTTCAGACAGTTTCTTAGGAGAGGTATCGTCAGGTGCCATTCGGAGAACTGAACCGGTAGACACCTGACGAATGCGATATGGTACTTGCAGCCTTCACCTTTCATCATCTTTCGCAAGATCGTAAATGCCTTTTACGATATGGGCAAAACAATACCTACACGTTATTTTAGTCTTGCTTCGACTGCTGACCAGTTAATATTCTTAAAAAATGCCTCGATATAATCAGCCCTCTTGAGTCCGTAGTCAATCATAAAGGCATGTTCAAATACATCAAGTATCAACAGGGGAGTACATCCGGCAGGATGGGAGACATCGTGTTCATTTATCCAAAAGTTCATAAGCTTTCCATTGCTGGTATCCTGGTACAAGATGGTCCAGCCAATACCTCTCATTGCTCCTACTGCCCTGAAATCTTTCTCCCACGTCTCATAATTACCAAAATCCTCCGCCATCTTTTTCGCAAGCATTCCTTCTTTATTAACGCCACCCTTTTTCCCGCCAAGGTTTTCAAAATAATATTCATGAAGCCTCATTCCATTAAATTCCCATCCAAGCCTTCTTTTTAATTCCGAAAATTCCGGAGCGGCCGTCTTTCCTTCTCTTAACATCTGACTTAGCGTATCGAGAACTTTATTAGTATTCGTTACGTATCCCTGATAGAGCGTAAAGTGATTCTTTAAAAGTGTTTCACTAAATCCTTCCATTCCAACAAGCTTTGAATAATCTTTTGCAGTGTATGCCATAGTTTTTTCCTCCTCTTTTACAAATGCGTGTAAAGGGTTATTAAGATTTAATAGTACGGCTGCTCCTCCCAAGCCCGCTATTGTCAAGAACTCACGTCTGTCTAACATAAACGACCTCCTTTATCGCGTTTTCATAAAGGCACAAAAACCTTCTTTATCTATCCTTATAATCATTTTGATTATTCATTATGCCCTTATGATGCTGCCATCCCTTTCGACCGGATTCTCGTATTTCTGGTTTTACAAATAAAGGAAAAACCACAAAAGAAACTCCTATAATGATAACGACTACAATAATTACGCTTCTTATGACCTTACTCTTAATCAAACATTGATATAATACGAAAATCATCTTCCAATGAAGAACTATGTGCATTGTTAACAAACCTAAAAAAACACAAGCAACAATAAGGTGGATGGTTCCCCATACATGGCGATCCATTCCCAGGAAAAACAGGTCTACTTTTCTACCGTACGCGGCTGTGGTCTCCCTGCCGGGCAGGAGAATAAACTTTATCAGTAACCCTATCCCAACAATTGCCATTACACAGAGAAACATTATGCCGTCAATTACAAGATTAACTTTCGATTTACCTAGCATGATTTTCCTGGATGATACCTATGATTTTGAAATATTTCTCGACTGCAAATTTTCTACCCCAATAAACATTTCAATTTACCTATTTACCCTACTTACGTTGCCTGCTTCTCCAACCACTCCAATATGGAATTCCTTTCTCATTGCGAAGTTTTAATACCTCGTCACCTTTTTTTACTTCAGCGGCAATAATTGCGGGTTCCCCTTCAAAAGTAACTCTGGAGCCTGTAACCTCAACTCTGTCTTTTGGTTTAATCTCGGCATCCTGGTTCTCAATGTACCATCCAGGTCCTAAATGCACAGAGATTGTTTCCTTATCTGTTTTTACCATCAAATGCACACCATAGCCCATTCCCTTCATTGGTGTAATTTTATCTATGCTGACCACTTCTCCAGTAATAGTTGCAACGGTTTTCGGGTCGTACATCCTATCATACGACGTCCCCTTCCCCCAACCGCCTCCACCTCTCCACTGAATTCCTTCCTGAGCAAATACTACAGAAGAGAGAAAAAGACTAAAGATCAGTACTTCTAACATTCTGGTTCTTCCCATGGTATACTCCTTTCTTTTAACCTAAAAATTATCTTTTACGGTCTGGAATAAACAATGATAATAATGTTTCTCATATCTTTAACTTGATCATAGAGGAATTTCCATGTTTATGTAAGCGGGGTTCATGGTGGTATGAACAAAAGTAGAGATGACCCATCGGATCGTCTTTACAAGCTTGTCCGCTTTCTCAGGCCCGGTTCAATCTCCAGAATTGAATCGACCTTGAGGGGTTTTTATAACGTGAATTATTATACTCCATTCTTTAATACCGTCAGTTGCTCTGCTAGCAGCCTGAGGTGTTCTTTTTCTTCATTTATCAGCAATTCAAAAGCCCTTTTACCAGCGCTGTGTTTGGTATTTTCTGCTGCCTCACTATAGTAAAGGATAGCATCTTTCTCAGCCTGGATACCAATTTTTAATGCATCTATATCCGTCTTTACCTCTCCTGCAAGCCTTTTTGCTTCACCCTTTCGGGAGAAAATACCTGTATCAATCAGGTGTTTTAGATACAAATCTATAGTATATTCCTCACATCCCTGGATTGGACTCGTTGAGGGAGATATTTCAGCATAAATTTTTTGAAACTGGCTTATATGTTCTTTTTCATCAGAGGCAAGTTTTGAGAACACCTCTTTTATTCTGACATCTTTGGTATTATTCATAATCGTAGAATAGAATTCTGAGCCTTCCTCTTCTACACTTATAGCAATCTTCAGTGCTTCTGCATCATTAAAATTTCCATATTTCATAGTATGTAGTTCTTCCATAAATTGGATCTTCGGCGACTTTTAACGGTGTAGTGGCAAGGCACGCCTTGCCACTGAAACTCCTGTACATAAATTTAAGATTTACGGATAGGCACCTCTTACCGTGATTGCATCAGCAACCTTTTTTACTGCTAACATCATGGCAGCGGTACGAAAATTAAATCCTTTTTCCCAGGAAAGGTGAAATACCTCATCATAAGATCGGTCCAGGAGGTCTTTAAGCCTTGTATCCACCTCTTTCTCACTCCAGAAAAAACATTGCACATCCTGTACCCATTCGAAGTATGAGACAATCACACCACCGGCATTGGCTAAGATATCGGGAATAACGGGTATTTTACGTTCGGTTAATATACGGTCCGCCTCTGATGTGGTTGGTCCGTTAGCCCCCTCAACAATCATCTTTGCTTTGATTTTATCCGCATTCTCTTTCGTGATCTGATTACTGAGTGCCGCCGGCACTAATATATCACAGGGTAATTCCAGCAGGGCAACATTTGTTATGTTTTCAGCATCCGGAAAATTTTCAAAAGAACCGTTTTCCTTATAATACTTTACCATGACATTGTGGTCTAAACCTTTTGGATTATAGATACCCCCTTTCGAGCTACTTACAGCAATGATTTTACATCCCATCTCATTGAGAAATTTTCCAACGGTTGATCCTACATTTCCATATCCCTGGATTGCAACCCTGAGCCCTTTAAAATCCATATTCATGTATTTCAGGGCGTTACCTATGATGTAGGTAATACCAAGACCAGTCGCATCTTTCCTTCCCAATGAACCACCGATATTTAGAGGTTTTCCTGTTACAATCCCGGGCGTGCAGTAGCCGTTATTGATACTGTAAGCATCCATAATCCATGCCATGACCTGCTCATTCGTGTTTACATCTGGAGCAGGAATATCCTTTTCAATACCAATAATAGGCATAATGGCATATGTGTAGCGACGCGTAAGCCTTTCCAACTCCCCCTTTGACAGCGTCTTGGGGTCGCAAATAACCCCACCCTTAGCACCCCCGAACGGCACCCCTACTAAAGAACACTTCCATGTCATTTCCATTGCCAGTGCCTTTAAATCATCAAGGGTAAGCTCCGGGTGATACCGTATGCCGCCCTTATACGGCCCACGCGATGCGTTGTGCTGCACCCGAAATCCGGGAAAAACCTTCATGGAACCATCGTCCATTCGTGTGGGAACGGAAACCGATAGTATACGGTCGAAATTCCTGAGCAATTGACGGATATTTTCTGAAAGCATCAATGTTTTTGATACGTTATCGAGTTGCATTAGTGCTGTTTGTAATGGACTGTTTACCATATTTTCATATATTTCCGGCAAAAGCTTCTTTTAACGGGAATAATCAGCAACCCATTTTTCCACACAAGCATCTTTTATGTGATAGATATTCATTGAGGTTAACGGGGGGAAATAGACGTTCATCATAATGAGCTCTCCTGTATGAACATTCGATACACGGTGGATGGTTGTCACGTTTATGTAAGACAATTCGCTCGTATGAAATTTACGGGTAAACGCAGGAACGATCGTACCTGCAGATTGCTTATCAAACAATTCTTCTGTCATGATGCCTTCTCGTATGATGGTAATGCCAAGAGAATCGGCATGATCGTGTATCGGGGTACGCTGCCCTTCTTTGAAGCACAGAACGGTAACCTCACATTTATCACTAACATGGATAATATTCCTTTTATATCCCTGATCTGAAAAACTGACATACTCCTCAATTGGCAGGTGTCTTCCGTTCATCTCAAGCAAACATCTCTTTTGCATAGGTAACGGTGGTTTATCCTGTAAAGATTCCAGACGGTCGACAAAAGATTTTAAAAGGGTATTCATATATTAAAATTCCTTTGGGAGATTTGGATAAGCAAGGGGTGCAGTTTCATATTTAATTTGAATAAGCTCACCGGTCAACGCCTTCAAAAATTCAATAAGATCGCTAACTTCCTGAGGTGTCAAATTTAAGGCATGGATGTCGGGACTTTTATTTTCCGTACGGCCTCCGCCTCCATTGTAAAATTGTACCACTTCAAATAACGTCGGGAAGAATCCGTTATGCATATAAGGGGCTGTTTCCACGATGTTTCTCAAGGTAGGTGTCCTGAATGCTCCTTTATCAGAATCCTTTTTTGTAACGTTATAACGCCCCAAATCTTCTTTAATGGGGCCGTCTGCAGGCACACCAATGTTATAGAATTTGTTATCGGTAAAATTAGGGCCATTATGACATACGATACATTCTGCTTTGCCATTGAATAATTCCATGCCCCTTCTGGCAGATTCGCTCATAGCATTTACATCTCCCTGCATATATCTGTCGAATGGCGAATTTCCAAAGATAATGGTACGTTCAAATGCAGCAATAGCCCTGGCTATGCCATCGCTGGTGACTTCGGTTCCAAAGACTTCTTTAAATGCCCTGACATAATCCGGGATTCTATTCAATTTTCTCACCACATTATCTAAGGTCTCAAACATCTCGTCGGGATTCTGGATTGGGCCCAATGCCTGTTCTTCTAAAGTAGCAGCACGGCCATCCCAGAATTGAGGTTCATTATAGGCGCTATTGATTATGGTAGGAGAATGACGGCCTCCCTCTTTCGATGTAGGCCCACCCCGGAATCTCGGCAAACCATCGGCAAAGCCCAAAGCAGGATTATGACACGTAGCACAGCTAATCCAATTATTTCCGGAAAGACGAGGATCAAAAAAGAGCTTTTTACCCAATTCAACTTTCGCTTCAGTTTGAGGGTTATGAGCAGGAATTCCTACCGGTGGCAAAAGACCTATGGGAGGAATTTTTGACAAATCTACAGCATGAGTCACGTGTTTTGTTTCTTTTCCATTATCTTCTTCTGTTTGTTGATTATTTACGGGAATTATCAACGGTAGAAAATCATCACCGTAAACTCCTTGTATTGCCAAAGAGAAGAAAATGCTCCACCCTAACATAAACTTTATGACACCGACCATAGATAAGACCTCCAAAATAAAATTTGAATACTTTTTATGCGATGTATCTTCACACATGAGTCAAGTCTCGATGCACGGTATGCATGTACCTGCATCGTGTATCTCGCTTTTCATTGACCTTAGGCTTTGTCTCGCTAGCTATTTACTCGCGGGATATGAAAGCATCATTAACATCCCATGTTCTTTCGGGGAGATTAATTACACCGGGGATTTGATTCCGGCTTATTCGATAGGTTTCCAATTTGTGCTGTCCTGTCTTTTGTCTGGCAAGAACTTTACTCAAATAATAATTTACCTGACGTGCTTCAGAATCATTCAGCAAGTCTGGATCAAAAGATCTCATTTTTTCTATGGTCAGTACCCATTCTCCCTGCGTCATTTTAGCGGTAAATACACGTTCCAGGGTATGACACCTATGGCACTTTTCTAAGATGATTCTCATACCTATCTGGATATCCATCTTTGCTTCATCGATTCCCAGGTTTTTCACCAGATATCCCAATGCTTCCCGTGCTTCCTGATTATTTATGATTGTTGGGTCTTTTTCACGCATACGCGATACATAATCCCTCCACCCCTCCTCCGTCTTAAAGTATGCATAAACCCTCTCCAGGGAATGACAGGTAGAACATTTTTGCTGGACAACCTTTCGTCCCATATTTACATTTACCCTGACTTGCCTTCCATTCTCGGAAAGGGTAACGTACTGGTTCTTAATTGCAGAAATTATATACAACCCTGCATAGAGGGGAATCTGAAAATAAACCGCTATTAAAATGAGCACCCCATAAATTGGTAAACTCTTATAAAACTTTTTAAAGAATCTATTTATGCATATCTTAATAATTATGAGGGGAAAAATACTAACCCCGATATAAGCATGAATGGCAGCCTTTGTTGGCATGACATTCATTTCCTCCAGTTTTTTAAACATTATTACGCCAATAAACAGATAGAAGGCGAAAAAAATATATCCTGTAATGCGATGCGCCCATCGGAGGAATCTCGGATACTTAGGTGGAGTAGTTCGGCCAATCAAGAGAAGAATAAATATTGCACTAATAACACCGAGACCTACTAAGCTAAATGCAAGATAAGAATTTGTAATAGTCTTTGTTTCCAGGAAATCCATACACATACCTGCGCTTTCTAGAAATTAGCCCTTCAGCAATTTTTTCATCCCGGTAGAGACGCAAAACCCTGCGTCTCTACCGGAGATTGATAAACGTCAAGATTACTTTCAATTCCCAACTATTTCAGCAGATTTTTCACATCAAAATCTGGTTTCAATAACTTTTCTTTATAGCCGCTCACGTCAATTTTCTTCTCGATAAGTTTTCCCATATCATAGGCATTTTTTCCTTCACCCAGAAAAATTGCACCGATAACCTTTCCTTCTTTCATAAAAAGCTTTTTATAAACACTCCTACCGGGATCCTTTTCCTTTACCTGTTCAACGTTTTTGTCTTCTCCGGAAATATTCCCCATAGAGGTAAGATGAATGCCTGCGACTTTCAATGTTGTTGCAGGTACCGTACCTGTATACGCCTCACCACCACCTGCCATGTTGATGCCCGCAACCACTCCTTGCCTTTGAGCAGCCGGCCATATGCCGTACATTTTATCTTTATATTCAGCTACATCTCCGGCAGCGTATATATTGGAAATATTCGTTTCCATATGGTCGTTAATAAGAATACCTTTATTTACTGAAATACCCGCGGCCTGTGCAAGTTCAATATTAGGTTTAATACCTGCAGAAACTACAACAAAATCACCTTCTACCGTTTTCCCATCAGCTAGTTCTAACACCTTTGTATTATTTTTGCTTTTTACCGACCTGGATTTGGCACCGAGAATAAATTTCAGTCCTCTTTCCTCCATCTGTTTCTGTAAAATAGCAGCACCTTCCGGGTCTAATTGCCGGGGAAGCAACCAGTCAAAGATTTCAACGATAGTTACAGAAAGGCCTAATTTTCTCAGGCTGTCTCCTGTCTCAAGGCCAAGAAGCCCTCCCCCGATTACGGTAACTGTCTTTGAACCTGCGGCATAATTCAAAATCGCCATAACATCACGAATCGTTCGTAAGGTAAAAACACCTTCGGCATGTTCCATCCCCTCTATGGGAGGTAATCTACTGCAACAGCCGGTCGCAAGCAAGAGTTTATGATAAGGAATCAACGATTCATCATTAAGGGTTATCGTTTGGTCTTTATGATTAATGTCTTTTACAAAGCAATTAAGATACAAGCGAATCTGACTTTTCCAATACCACTCGATCTTATATACATATGTCCTTTCAACAGGAATTTCTTTAGCCAGTAACATGGGAAGCATGATCCTTGAGTAAAAAGGAAAATGTTCTTCCGTAAGGATTGCTATCCCTGCCGTAGAATCTCTTTTACGAATATGCTTAGCTGCTTCTGTTCCAGCAACCCCGTTGCCGATAATAACGTATTCCATATAATAATTAACCTTTCACGATTCTTCCATCGACGTGCATCTTTTCCGTTTAATTAAGCCTTCAGCGACCTTTATAAATTTGAGTAGGGGTTGAAGATTTTCAATCCCTGCGTTTGAAATTTCCATACGTTAAATAGGTTGGATTTTAAAAGACAAAAACCCAACGACTTTTTACCCATCATGAGAGGGGCGGGGGTATGTTTATTCATTACACGATGTTCGGTGAGCCTCTCAAGTGTAGTGGCAAGGTGCGCCGCCACTACATAGATGGTTTGAAATTCCTGTACATCGAGATATAGCACACGGGGCATACTTTTTCATTTTGCAATTTGTATTTTCCTTTCCGACTCGTTCGGGTTAGGATATCATCTTCCAAAATTAATTCCTATTGATTCGGCCGTTTTTACTAAACCCTCTTCAGTAGGCACTCTTTTCTGACGTCTGACTACATCGCTTAAGGAAACAGATTCGATATTCTGCCCTTTTAAGCAAACCATTTTTCCAAATCCCTTGCCAGCAATCAAATCTACCGCTGCCACACCAAAACGTGTTGAAAGTAAGCGATCAAAGGCATTCGGTGAACCGCCTCTTTGCAAGTGTCCAAGGACGGTAACACGAACTTCCATTTCAATGCACTTGCCAATTTCGGCCCCGACCTTATTTCCGATTCCACCCAGGCGTTCAGCGCTACCGCCAGCCTCCGCTCCAGTCAACACAGAAGCCTTGCCTCCAACCGGTTTTGCCCCTTCAGATACAACCACAATACTGGACTTGCTGCCACTCTTTTTGCGGTCTTCAATCTTTTTACATACCTTTTCAATAGCGAAAGGAATTTCAGGAATAAGGATTACATCCGCACCGCCGCAAATTCCGGTTTCCAGGGCTATCCATCCTGCATAACGCCCCATTACTTCAACAACCATGACCCTGTGGTGACTTTCTGCCGTGGTATGCAGCCGGTCCAATGCATCGGTAGCTATTTGTACTGCGGTGTTGAACCCAAAGGTTACATCCGTTGCCTGGATATCATTATCAATGGTCTTCGGAACCCCGACCGTAGGACACCCAAGTTTAAAGAGTTCGTAAGCAATATTAAGTGTGCCATCACCTCCAATAACAATGAGGGCATCCAATCCAAGCGATTGAATATTTTTCATTACGTCTTGCGAGACGTCTCTTACTTCAGATTTGCCATTGCAAGTAATTTTATACTCAAAGGGATTCGCTCTGTTTGATGTTCCCAGGATTGTTCCACCAATGGGAAGTATTCCACGGACTGTCCATGGTGTTAGGATTCGTGTTTTATTGGGTAAAACAATACCATCGAATCCGTCCTCAAATCCAATTACTTCACAGTTGTATTTTACTGATGCCGATTTTACCACAGCACGGATAACAGCATTGAGTCCAGGACAATCTCCGCCGCCTGTCAATATACCGATCTTCTTCATTGTCCATAGGTTTCCTTTTATAAAAATTTGTACTTTAATAAAAAACAAAGGAGCCACTCAGGTTGTCAGGTCCAGGGTTTACGGTTGGTCGTTTTTCCTTTCTTCAAAACCTTTCAGTCTTCACCTTTCTCTAACCTGAACCTTAAACACGAGCAGTTACAAATAAAGTAACAATTCACCGCCGAAAGCCTGGAGGTTAGAAAAAATAGAAATTGGAAATCTTACCTTCCAACTTCCAATTCCTCTGCGGCGCAGCGCATTATTACAAGAATTAAGAAATTACGCCTTGCGCCTGGATCTTGGGAGCCAATTTACGCACATATTTAGCCAGGGCCTGTATCTCTTCGGGTTTCAGTTTGTCACTCCATCTCGGCATCTTGTTTTTACCATTAATAATGGAATTTAACATTTCCTCGTCTGTTTTCGTAGCTTGCCAATAGGGGTCTGTAAGGTCTGGAGCCTTCAATGCATGGCCTCTTTTTGTCCCTTTACCATCAACACCATGGCAGGTAGCACAGTAATAATCAAACAATTCTTTTACGTTACTTTGTTTGCTTTCCTGTCCATGAGCAGTTGAGAAGAAAATATGTGCACCTAACATAGCAAAGAACATTGCATGGACGAGTGCCCTCGTTACTCCCATTATTAATTATTCCTCCACAAAAAGCATGAAAATTCTTAAAATTCCTTAAGGGTAGGGACACGGTGCCCCGTGCCCTACTTTTTATTTTATTATTTTTTGCCAAAACTCCTGATAACGGGTACCAAGGCTTTAATCTCTTCATCGCTCAGTTTGCCCTTAAACGGGAACATCTTGTCAGGGGTACCATTGGTGATTTGATTAATAATTTGTTCATCAGTAACTTTCGCTTGCCAATCAGGATCGGTTAAATCACGCGCTTCTAAACCAAGGCCTAAATCCGTGGGCTTCCCGTCCGCGCCATGGCAAGTTTTACAATGAGTCATATACAGTCCCTTCGCATCGAAATCAGCTGCTTTTGACGTAGAAATTCCCGGGAAAGAAACCATAGCACTTAAAGTAACTGCAAAAGAAGTTGCGGCAAAAATTCCTGCCCTATACATGTCTTTTTCTCCGAATTTTATAAAGTTTAACAATACGTTTTTTAAAATAAATTCTTATTGAATCTCTATGATTTTAAATTCGATTGCTTATCATGAAAAGAGTAAAATGAAATTTTTATTCTTCATAGGTAACTACACGGATAATACCCATTGTGTTACCATCCGTATGTGTTGTACTATCACAGACAGAGATTACCTTTTTTATGTTATTTACTTGAAAAAAATCATTCACCTCCTTATCTAATGTTATAAGCTCGTTATGGACATGAAATACTCTTAAAACCGAAGTAAAGGTTTTCACTTTTGTCATATGGGCTCCTTTTCGTAAATTATTTCGTAAGGTTTATATCCTTCGTTCCTTCCCATACCCCATGCAAGTTACAACGGCTAAAGGCCCGAAGTTTCCTCTGACCCTCGTGGTGAAGGACAACACTCACCGACGCCTCCGGTCTATTAAGCTCTGCGGTAAAATCCACCCGTGAAATATAAATATCACCACAGTAAAGATCCACAAACTGAATAAAATGGCCGTTTTCCATCGGATGCGAAACATCTCCCACCTTTATATTTACCATAA
Source organism: Candidatus Jinrextremum sp. (assembly GCA_039794405.1). Lineage (GTDB taxonomy): Bacteria > Planctomycetota > Brocadiia > Brocadiales > Brocadiaceae > JBDIVL01. The sequence goes on from JBDIVL010000055.1 coordinate 14,192, forward strand.
AAGGTTGCCCAACTTTTATATTCTCCGGTACGGTGATTACGGGTGCATGTTTTTTTGCTGCCTCTGCCGGACCTGTAGCTGGGGTATTAACCTGACAAAATAAACTTGTTTCTGCCATATTTATAATCCTTTTAAAAGATGTTTATAAAATTAAATACAGTTTACTTCACAAAGTGCAGATACATTCTTAATGGACTTTACAGGGCATACGTGAATGCATTTTCCACATTGGTTGCAATACTGTTGAATAATTTCCGCCTTTTCTATTCTCATGATGATAGCTATCGCAGGACACATGTGTACACATTCCTCACACCCAACACACTGTATTTTATCAATAACAATAATCATCATTCCATAGTCTTTCTAAAACAAAAATTCCTCCACAACATGATGCTTTTTTTAAGTTTATCCAGGATTTTAGACAGCATGTTCTATACTCCTGGATTCTTTTTTCTTCTTATCCTTTTCCCCATGGTTGTTTTTGGTGTATTTCTGGAAACCATTTTTCTTATAACTACGCCAATTTATAAAGACCAATCTGTCGATTCTCCTGCAGGTAAATTTATAAATAAGGAGAATAAGTAAAATGCTTCTGAAAGAATTGCGCAATAAGGGTGCCAATAAATGTGGATTAACCTTGTTAATACATTAAATGAATTACGTGCAGGTATCATTTCTGAAGGAATAAGAACCTATCAGAAAACAGGAATTAAGTACCCGGACATAAATATTTGCATCTTTATTTTCCGTAGTCGGAATATAACACGCCGGGTTTTTCGGACAGGCTCTAAGCCCAATCTGAACAAGCTGGAAGTGAAAAATGCAAATTGTAAATTGAGAATTTCTATTCTCAACGCTATGCTTTAACGAATCTTTTGCCTGAAAGTTGTTTTACCAGCTTTTTTATTTCAAGGATCATCAAAGTGCTTGATACAACGGATGTAGGCAATCCAGAAATGTGAATGATCTCATCAATATCTTTAGGGTTACTCGACAAGAGCGAGAAAATCTTTTTTTCCTGAGAATTAAGGGATAGGCTTCGAGGGTCGTTTGGTATGGTTTCGTCACTGTTACATGAGGTTCCCGCAACCGGTCCCAACTCTTGAATGATATCAGAAATATCTTCTACGAGTTTTGCACCTTCTTTAATGAGCTTATGCGTACCACGGCTATACATATTATCGATGTTACCCGGAACAGCAAAGACCTCCTTTCCCTGTTCAAGTGCCCACTGTGCAGTTATGAGAGAGCCGCTTTTTAACGATGATTCAACGACAAGTACACCCAGTGACAGGCCGCTGATTAGTCTGTTTCTTGGTGGAAAATTACGGAAATCGGGCGGCGTATTTATGGGAAATTCCGATACGATAGCACCATATTGAGTAATCTGTTCTGCCAGTTCACTGTTTTCCCTGGGATAAACAACCCCCAGGCCACAACCAAGAACTGCAATAGTACGTCCCCCGGCGTCGATGGCACCACGATGTGCCGCTGCGTCAATTCCTCGTGCCATACCGCTTACAATACAAAACCCTTTTTGTGCAAGGAGCCGTCCAAATCTCTCTGCCTGCGACAAACCATAATAGGTACAGTGGCGTGAACCTACGATTGCTAGCGATATAATATCTGCTTCGAGGATACTACCCTTGACATAAAGCACAAGGGGAGGGTCATAAATATTTTTCAGATGTCCCGGATATTGATCGCTGGTATAAGGAAGTATCCGTATGTTATTTTTTCTGGCGAGATTGAGTTCGCTTTCTACATCAATATTTCTGGACGTTTCAATGATGGCGTTTGCAAGTTTTACCCCTATGCCAGGAATTGACTCCAGTTCCATTCTTGAAGCCCTGAAAATTGCTTCAGCAGAGCCGAGTTTTTCTATAAGTGCTTTGTATGTCCTTATCCCGATTCCTCTGGTCATACTTAACTTGAGGATAGCTTCAAACTCGTCCAATGTATATTACCTTTCTTTTGTAGCTTCCAGTGGCATATCTATTTGTTCAGGTTTGTACGCATAGGTAATGTATTCTTGAAATAGACCTTCGTTAAAAACAGGTCACAAATGTCTTTGTCCAGGTACTGATCTTTAACCACGAAATCAATTATCTTTTTGACTTCAGATGCAGTCTTGCCTTTTTTATAAGGCATGATAGATAAAATCGTAATAAAGATAAACTAATTTTGGTTTCATACATTTTTTAAAAAGACTGATTGAGCACCCGATATAATATATCCTCGGTTACCTGTTCTGATATAATAACTTCACCGATTCTTGCAGGGAGTATGAACCGGAGTTTACCAGAAATGACTTTTTTATCGGTATACAGCGATTTTATTATTGATTCAGGTTTTAATCCCGTATGAAGAGGTAATCCCAATTTTTTTATTAAAGAAAGCTGCCGGTCAAAGACTGTATGGTTGGCCAGTCCCATTTCTCTAGCAATTTGTGTAGCGTAAAGCATACCAATAGCCACGGCTTCGCCGTGACGGTATTTTTTGTAATCGGTAAGTGCCTCAATGGCATGTCCAATGGTATGCCCGTAATTGAGTATTGCACGCAGATGCGTTTCTTTTTCGTCTTTCTCTACGACATTCGCCTTAATCTGGCAAGATACGGCAATAATCCTGAACAAGGCGTCGTGGTTAAGCTGCAGGATATCAGAGAGGTTCTTTTCTATGTATCCGAACAATTCGGCATCTCTGATAACACCATACTTAACAACTTCAACAAGTCCTGCTATGAGTTCAGCGGCTGGCAGTGTAGAAAGCGTATCGGTATCAATAAAAACAGCCTTCGGCTGATAAAAACTCCCGATCATATTTTTTCCCTTAGGATGGTTCACGGCCACCTTTCCCCCGATACTACTGTCAACTTGTGCAAGGAGTGAAGTAGGCACCTGAATGAAAGGGATACCGCGCATAAAGGTCGATGCAATAAAACCGCTGATATCACCTACAACACCACCACCCAGGGCAACGATAAGTGAGTTTCTATCCAGCTTATGATCAAAGCATGCATCGTAAAGGGCAAATGCAGTCTCAAGGGTTTTCTGGTCTTCGCCCGGCTTTAATATTACCGGCTTAACATCAAATTTATTTCTTACAAGACTCTGAGTTACAATACCACTGTAAATCCTGTCAATATTACTATCGGTGATCAAGAGGGCCTTACAAGGCCCTTTCTCGTGAATTAAAATGTCTCCAATTCTTTCGAGGAGATTTCTATCGATATAGACATTGTAACTATTGGCAGCCAGATTAACACGTATAGTTTTCATGCGATTTTCCAAAGGCATTCAGCCTCTAACACAGATAAAAGATTAACCAGCGAATTATCGATTACATGATGAAATATTTTGCCGTAAATTTCACAGAGAAGATTCACATTTTCCTATGAACACTTTCGTATGATAGGTTTCATGTCCTTTAATCTAAAACCTCTTCCTCTCTATTATCGGCGTTATACTAAAACTCTTTACTTCCCTGTACACTTACAATTTCATTTCAGCTACCGGAAACCCTTACTTCCTTCTCTATCTCCGTGGGTATAAACATCGTTCTATTATAATCATCCCCGTCCCATTTTGTCTATCGTATCTTTTGTGAGGTTTTTTATTAAATTAGGTCTTCGTAACTTTTAACCGTGCAGTGGCAAAGGCACGCCTTGCCACTACATAAATGGTTTGAAATTCCTGTACATTAAATTGGGTTGGGTTTTAAAAGACAAAAAACCAACGACTTGAATCGTGCACGGCAAGGGCGAACACAAGTAGGGGCAGGTTTCAAATCTGCCCCTACAACAGAACATTGAAATTCCTATATGTTAAAGGAAGAACTGCTTCCGGGCATAGAAAATACCTGAAATCGCGCGTCTGTAACTCCACGGTAATTTTCCCCGAACTATCATTTTTCTTGACGATACGCAAATAATAAGGATATAATCTCTGTCCGGTAAAAAAGATGTGGGATAGATAAAAATTCTTTGATTTCACCATGGATGATAAAACACTTCTTACCTCCGCTCCTACGGAACGACCTACAAAACACCCCAATCTGAAAATATTTTATAGTTGGCATTTTGTGATTTTTCTCACAATTATAGTATAGACCTGAATCAGTACAATTAAGAAACCCAGATAGAGGTTTGTAGAAATGAATATTCTCTTGGTAGACCCGCCTTTTTACAGATTTTTCAATTATTTTAACCGTTATTTCCCTTTAGGGTTAAGTTATCTGTCCTCAACACTGAGAAAAGCCGGGCACCGGGTAACAATTTATGATGCCGACTGTAATAAAGACTCAAAAGGCATGGATTATACAAGGCTGCCTGAAAAATACCGTACCTATCTGAAGGAATTGAAGAATCCGGAAAACCCCATTATAAAAGAGATTTCCGGGACCCTGGCAAAATATCAACCTGACATCGTTGGTATAACAGTTATGACTCCAAAGGCCGCCTCTGCCTTTACTGTTGCTTCTTTAGCAAAAAAATACAACAAAAATTGCACTGTCATCCTTGGCGGCCCCCATGCGACCTTAAGACCGGACGAGATTCTCAAAAATACAAAAGATGTCGATTTTGTTGTGAATGGGGAAGGCGAGCTTACATTTCTCGAATTAACAGATGCGCTGATTACAAAGACAAATAATTTCAGCACGGTAAGCGGGATTTCTTATCGACATGGAAACAAGATCATTCAAAACGATACGAAAGGATTTATCGACAATTTAGACTGCCTCCCGTTTCCCGATAGAGAAACGTTGTTAGGCTCGGACACATATACATCAGAGGATATGGGTTTATTAATGGGAAGCCGGGGTTGTCCTTATAGCTGTTCTTATTGTGCAACACAGATATGGACAAGGAAGGTAAGATACCGTTCTCTTGCGAATATCCTGGAGGAAATTATATATGTACATCGTCAGTATGGAACCCGTCAATTTACCTTCAAGGATGATTCTTTTACGGTTAATAAAAAAAGGGTTATGGAATTTTGCAGTAAACTGATGAGCACAGATATAAAGATTAATTGGGATTGCAATACGCGGGTGGATCTTGTGGATTTAGAACTCCTGGGAACGATGAAAAAGGCAGGCTGTAACAGCATAAAGGTAGGGATCGAGTCGGGAAGTGAGAGAATACTCAAGTTAATGGATAAGGGTATTACCCTGGAACGGGTACTTGAGTCAGCAAAACTTTTTCGAAATGTGGGGATCCATTGGACGGCTTATTTCATGATGGGTATACCTACAGAGACAAAAGAAGATATCAAAAAAACCCTGGATTTACTCTATGAAATTAAACCAAGTTTTGCCTCAATCGGCGTTTATGAACCTTTTCCAGGAACAAAACTCTTTGATATCGGTGTTGAACGCGGCCTTGTAAACAGAGAAATGCCATATGAAGATTTCTTCACCCGTATACCAAGTGATTATTATTTGAAAGATGTAAACCGGAGGGTTGACACTATGGATCACGAGGACTTTGTAGCACTGGAAAACGAGGTGAAAGATGCCTTTCATACCTATAACAAAGGCGTTATGCGTATCTTTGAAAGAGCAAAGGCCAGAAGCGGCGTGTATTTTCATAATCCAAAGATATTTTTTAATGATATTGAAAAATTTCTGGGATGGATGAGGTAACCTCAGCGTGGCATAGCTGCAACCAAAATCCCTGATACGGAGTAATGGGTAGCGGAGCAAAATGATATAGTGTTGTGAAAGAAACTCAAATACCCCATTGCTCCATTACTCCATATCAATGATAGATTCACGGATAGCATAAAAATTTGCAGGAAAAAGACGTTTTTACAATTTTTACAGAGTAATACTCTATTCGCTCATGACAATTAAGATCTTTCATTATCCAATCTCGAAACGACTCACATTACTGATAACGGGAGACTTATTTATTATAAATGGATCTCTCTTTTTATCCGCAATAATCCGGTTAGGTTCCACGGGTGGATGGGAATATATAAAAGGAAATCCCTTATCATTTATCTTAACAGGTCTGATTTTTATTTTTACCTTCTTTTTTGCTGAACTGTATGACATCCGGAAGGATTTCAAATCTATCGGAAATGTTATGGCCATTGCCTTCGCATCCGTCACTGCCCTTGTTATTACAACATTTCTCTTTTACCTGAATTGGTCCTTGCGCATCGGTCGTGGTGTATTCATCATAAATGGTGTATTAATTATCTTTTTTGTTATCGGATGGAGGATTTTATACAATTACCTGCTGGACCAACCAATTTTCAAAAAAAACGTCCTTATTATTGGCGCCGGCTGGGCAGGAAAAACGATTCTGCAGGAAATAAATAAATCAAAAAAATCAGGATTAAGGGTGGTAGGTTTTATTGATGATGATCCTTTAATACAGGGTAAAGTTATTGAGGGATTTCCTATCTTGGGTAACCGATGTGCAATATACAACATCGTTCAGCAAAATGATATTACGACGATCATTGTAGCTATTACTCATGAAAAACATGCAGAGTTAATAAAAGTACTCATAAACTGCTCATGGAATGGAATAGACATTATTGATATGCCCGCTATCTATGAGCAATTGACGGGTAAAATACCTTTTAAGCATATCAATGATATGTGGATGCTGCACACCGTTATTAGCAAGCCAAAGCTATACGGCAAGTTCATCAAGCCAATTCTTGAAATATTTACTGCCTTCATACTGTTTCTCCTGTTAATACCCTCTATGGCAGTGATAGCACTCTTGATAAAATTTGGTTCCCGGGGCAGAATCTTTTATACACAGGAACGTGTCGGCAAGGATGGAAAAATATTTACCATTTTAAAATTCCGTACTATGGTAGAAAACGCAGAGATGCATACGGGCGCAGTTTATACCTCAGACAACGACCCTCGCATCACACGTATTGGAAGATTTCTGAGAAAATTGAGATTGGACGAAATTCCTCAGTTGTTAAATGTAATAAAAGGCGATATGAGTTTAATCGGCCCGCGGCCCGAGAGGGACATATTTATAAAAGAATTTGAGCAGAAAATTCCTTTTTATACCCAGCGGCTTGCCGTCAGACCCGGCTTAACGGGATGGGCTCAGGTAAAATATCCGTATGCGTCTTCAATACAACAAACAGAAGAAAAACTGCAGTATGATCTCTATTATATTAAAAACATGTCTTTTATCCTCGATGTTGCCGTGCTGCTAAAAACAATAAAAGTAGTCCTTTTTGGTAATGGAAAATAAAAGGCCGAAACACAAAAGATTCCTCATTCCGCTTATAAACACTATGTTTTCGCATTTTCTTTAAACAAATTGAAGTTTTAATAAATACATGTGAAAATAATGAATTAAGCCTACGGTGACTTTGTTTATTACCACAGTAGGGGCGAACCTTGTGTTCGCCCAGATAGGAAACAAGCAGAAACCTCTTGAATTTGTCCAAGGCAAGGGCGAACATAAGGTTCGCCCCTACAACAGACGGTTGAAATTCTTATACATTTAAATTAGGCCTTCGGCTACTTTCAGCTTGTACCAAAACTCTGTCACGATGTTTCGGTGAGTCCTCTCACCGAAACAAATCAGAGTGCCAACGCGAGTTTCGGTGTGAGGACACACCGAAACATCACACGGGTTTCAATTTCCTAAACGTTAAATTAGGTTGAGTTTTAAAAGGCAAAAACTCAACGACTTTTTGTCATTTCGACCGAAGGGAGAAATCTTAACAGTTAGGATTTCTCCCTTCGGTCGAAATGACACGCAGAGGGCATAACTTTGAATTTCCTAAACATTAAATTAGGCCTTCGGCAGCTTTAGATGTTTCGGTGAGTCCCCTCACCGAAACAAATCAGTACCGGCACAGGTTTCGGTGTGAGGACACACCGAAACATCACATAGGTTTGAAATTCCTATACATTAAATTAGACCCCTGGAGCCTCTACCAAGATTGAATTTTCTTGTATAATAAGTTCAATCAGGGACGATTGAACCAGCAAAAGAATATTTTAAGTATGATTAATAGTAATCGATTGAAATACTAGGGGTATAAAAAAGAATAATATTTCCGATTTTCAGCCTTTGTTTGAGAAATGGGATACTCGAAGGTTAAAAGAAGGTAAATCTAAGCTTAAAATTCCTGATTCAAATATCAACAAATGGGGTTTAGAGGAATTAATAAATATTTCAAGAGAAGCTAATATGATTTTTGAAAGTTTAGCAAATGCCCTCAGCCAAGTGCAAACTTTTAGAAATTTGATTCACCCTGGTAGACAAGAAAGATTGAGGCAAAGACCAAGTCGAGCGGCATCTTTACTTTCACTTGGTGGTATGGAATTTTTAATAGAGGAGTTTGAGAATTTACATATAAATGGAAAATTATAAAAGCCTCAATAATAGGTTGCAATTACCTTGCCTTACTGTATTAATGTTACGAGTATCTCTCTTAAAACTTCTTTCAATGACAAAATGTCTGAAGGTAACACATCATTGGTTATATGCTTGTGATTTGGATAGGTTGCTATTTCTTTGTGATGTTCTGCGTTATCATATCTGAAGATAAGTTCTTTATCTCTGTTTTGGTAATGGTAAGAATAAGCCAATTTTTTCATTATCGGGATAGTAACAAAATATTCTTTAAACTGTAATTCGCTTTGGCTTTGTGCAACAAAGCCGTTTCTGATTGTTGAATCAGATAAATCCAGTGCAAATTTTATCCTTCGCCTTTCTTCCTCAAGGCCATTAGTCAGGAGTTTTTTGATAGTGTCTGTTTCTCCTGATGAGCTTTTAATATTTAGTGTCACCATACATAATCTCCTTCGTTTTATGAAAACAGATATTCATGACAGTTGTTTTACCTGATATGGTTTTGCTTGCCCTTTAACATCCTGGAGGTTTATCAATTCTTGTACATCCGGGTAATTGTAAATGTGATGACTGTCGTTTATACAATCCAACCGAAATATAAATACTTTCACACACTCTGTTACTTCTGAAAAATCTAATGTTTTAGACTTGGAAAGCATCTCTTGTAACAATTCTCTTCTTTCATAGGATTCGATGTCCCGTTTAGGTCATTTTTTCGAATCGATTTTATCATGTTGTAGTGGTTATGTCAAATTATGTCAAATAGATAAAGTGTAAGATATACAGTAATTGAAGAACATTTTATGCTGTGACCAAACAATAATGATTTGAACTAAAATAATATTGAATTATATTTTCGAATCTTTTATACTCCGCATCACTTCCAAAGAAAAATAGCCTGAACAAACCAATTTCGGAGGTTGTGATGATACAAAGAAATTTTGTTGTTTTTACAACATCTGCATTTCTTTTTCTGATAGCATTTACCGCCTCACCTTTAACAGCAAGCCAGAAGAACTCAAATTCACCGTCAAAAACAGAGATCATCCAAAAAACAAAAAAACTCCAAATTCCTTTCATTGCCAATGATGGCCAGGTTAATGAAAAGGTAAAATTTTACGCAAATACCTTAGGAGGGACTGTTTTTGTAACAAATGATGGGGAGATTGTATATTCGCTACCTGATGGTAAAAATGAAGAGTTTAGGAATGTAGGGGTAAACAGCCGCTCGCCCTTGCTAGGCACGAAACAAGGAAAAGATGCAAGAGGCATAGACATAGATGGGTAGAGTAAACCTAACAAAAACCTTGCCCTTAAAGATCCAATTAATTGTAGGCTGGAGGTTATTGCCTCCAATCTACCAGCTTGTGGATTCAGGTGTATAAAGTGAACCCTTGAGGTAATTTGCCGCACATTGTCCGTCCTATTCTAATATTCCTGCAATCTCATCAAGTCTTATAATCATCTCTCTCCTTTAGTATTCAATGTAGAAGGAAGAATAAAATGACATATTCATCTTGCCTCTTTGCCTTGCTTCCTGATTGGAATAACGAAAGATTTTGACAAAGGAACATGGGGCAATACTTTTTTATTTGCGTATTGCGCACGTTTTTACGGTGAAGCAAGAAGTAAAGGGTAAAGGACGGTAAGCGTTTTTCTTAAAATATTAGGGAGATTAATTAAAACAGTTTTCAAAAAATATTTTAAGAATCAAGTTGACATATTGTTTTTATATTGTATTATACTGGTGTAATATTATAGAACAACAACTTATTTGTGGATAAATATGATGTACGAAGATAAACATAGAGTTACAAAAGTGAAACTAGAGGAAATCCCACGCATTAACACATATGGAAGAGATATACTCGCTAAGGGCTTAACAGAAATGGATTATTATAAAGAAACCAATAAAGACGGGATATACTTTACAGAAGAAGAACTTCAGGCAATAGAACAAAAATATAGAGCAGAAGGGATCTTATTGAAAGAAGTTTTTGTGGAACTTAGAAAGAAGAAATGGCGTATAAATCCAAATACAATAAAACATTACATACAAATAGGGCAATTACCAAGATCCATTGAATCAAAAAGGGGTATATTAGCCCATTACCCCACTGATTTTATAAGACATATTAATCTCATTAGATTTATCATTGAATCTGGTAGAAAGGAATTAGAGGCATTACTTTCTGCCATGCGAAAAGTGGGGTTGGATAGTATAACAGACCTTGAAATCCTTCAACAGCATGACCCCTCTTATAAACAATATGATATGGACTTCATACAAATGTTTTATTCAGGTATTAATGCAAAACTTTTAGAGGGTATATCCAATGGGAAAGAAGCAATCAAAAAGGCTTTTGCTGATGACAATAAAAAGATGGAAAAATATATGAAAAGACTTAAAAAGATAGAAGTTTTGGTTGAAAAGCTTGAAAATGAAGTAAATGATTTTAAAAATGAGTGTGAAAAAGGGAATTAAGCGATGAAGATCAGCAGTAAATATGTCTCCAGTCAAATAAATAAAATAGGGTTAAACTAAGTAGTACTTATGTAATAACAAAGGTATCAAGTCCTTTTAATTGACACTTCTATCTCACCTCTCTGATAACTTTTAAGGTTTAATAATGACAAACTTTGAAATAGATGAACCAAAAATACTACAAAAAGAAGACAAACTTTTTCAAACAGGTAACGATGGCAATTGGTGGCACAACGCACACCTTGATTTTTACCACATTAACTGGAATCTATACGCTCTCGGATATAAAGATGCAGCAGACATATTGGTTCAGTTTGTATTAAAAGCTCCAGGCCAACAGGATATGCTTGTTTATCCTATCGTTTTTCTATATAGGCAATATATTGAATTGCGTCTTAAAGAGATTATCAAAAAGGGTGAAGCATTGTTAAGCACTTTTAATGATATTCCTTTTGGACACAATATTTACGACCTATGGAATAAATGCAAAAAAATTAGGACTTACGCGATTGGCCTTCGGCCAATCTTTACCGAGCATAATTTTATGCGATAATTAAAGAAGTAGAAAATCTTTAATAATCGATAAAAATAGAGAAGGTCATAAAATTATGCAAAAACAAAA
>JBDIVL010000056.1:0-24837 GCA_039794405.1 Candidatus Jinrextremum sp.
TCAGGATAACAAAGAAGGTGCTTTTTGCATTTATGTAGCCATAATTTGTAATGCCAACAATGAAGGCAAGGAATGTGGCAATAAACATATCCTCAAAGATTAAAATATTCAAAATATATTCAGTTTCTGGATTTGCTGAACGTTTTAAATCAATGATAGATTTGGCAACAATTACCGAACTGGTTACATAGATAATCCCTGCAAGTAAAAGCGACTGTATAAAATCGTACCCAATCAGCCAGCCGAGGAGCAGGCCGAGGGGGAAATTGAAGAGAAAGTCATACATGCCGGTAGAGAATATTTTCCGCTGCATGTTGATCAGGCTTCCTGCCGAGAATTCCAGACCAAACATGAACAGCATAAAAATAATACCCAGTGTGGCAATAAATTCCGTAATAATGGTAACGTGGAAAAAGTTTTGCAGGATCATGCCAACGACAATAAAAACAGCCGTAAGAGATTGATTGACCTTTGTGGCAAGTAGGCCTGCAAAAAATAAGGCAAGGAGGGAAATTCCCAGTGATAATACGCTCTCGTTAACGATCATTTTTATTCTTGTTCAAAAGAAAGATAGATATGAAATTTTTTATCTGCTCGTTGTTTCCAATAATGATAAGGGTATCCTCGGGCTTGATAATCTCATCGGGTGAGGGATTAGAGATTATCTCTTCACCCCGAATAATGGTGGTAACAGATACTCCTGTTACTTTTCGAATGTCTAATTCGTCGATCTTTTTGTTGGCCAATGTTGAATCAGGGGATATTTTGAGCCATTCCATGGTGATATTTTTCATCGTTAATTTTTGTTCTTCTTCAATAATAGGTTGAAAATACGTCCCGGCAAGTATAGCGCCTGCCTGGTGTGCTTCTTCGTCGGTAAGACTGGTTACAGAAACCGGTTCGTCGCTGTCTTTCTTAAATTTAAACACCTCCCTTTCCCCGGAGAGATGAATTACGATAACCAGTTTATCACCGGAATCTAATTCTAAAGTAAACTTCTTACCTATACTTGGCAGATCGCATTGCATAACCTTACCCATATACAACTCCTTTCCTTCAATACATTTTATCAACAGAAGAACATTTAGGTATGTTCCATACTCCTTTACAGGAAACCCAATAACTATTTTACCTTGATTACGGTCTTATTTACCCTGAGTGAAGTGAATGGCCTTCTCTGAGAGGTCCTTCATTTTTCAGGATAAACAAAACAATCTAACAGATTATCCCATCGTGCCTTGAAATTATCAAGAAAATCTATTTTACAAAAATACTAACGAGGCGAAAAAGAATTTGTAACTACGATTTCACAGATACATTAATAAAAAAACACTGATAATTTTCATGCTTGATTAATAGAATTATTTTACCTATTATAGAACATGATTTTTGGTTTCTTTATAAGAGGACTGATGTGGAAAATGGACTTATTATCGTAAATACAGGTGATGGAAAAGGCAAGACCACTGCTGCACTCGGTCTTGCCCTTCGGGCTGTTGGACACGATATGCAGGTGCTCATGCTTCAGTTTATTAAAGGGTCATGGCATACAGGAGAACTTGAGACAGTGAAAAAATTGAGGCCGAATTTTAAGATTGTCCAGTTGGGACAGGGATTTCTCAGGACGCACAAAGGCGATTATTCAGAAGAAATTCTTGAGAATGCCAGAGTATCCTGGGATTACGCAAGACAGGAAATTTCTTCTGATTTATATGATATAGTTATCCTCGATGAAATTAATTACATGATCGATTATGGCCTCCTGAATGTTGATGAAGTGGCTACTGCGCTAAGAGAAAGGCCGAAAAGATTAACCGTAGTACTTACCGGGCGCAATGCCCATGACAAGATTATAGATCTCGCTGATATTGTAACTGAAATGCGGGAGGTTAAACACTATTACAGAAAAGGTGTAAAGGCCCAAAAGGGTATTGAATTTTAGCCTGACCGGATAGTTTTTATAAGAAAAGTAATCACACAAAGGCACTTTTAGCAAAAATCTGTGAAATTTGATACAATGATAACAACCAAACCTATGCCAGAATCCAATCTCCATGTCATTCTGTTACGATATACGCCCAACCCTGAAGAGATCGTAGCTCAAGCGGCGAAGCTTTGCTATAGTCCGGCTTCTCTTGATGAATTGAAGAAACAAGTTGAGAATAAGGATGTTGGAGGTTTTATTGAAAAATTGACCGACATGCGGCACCTTTCACCTGTAGAACACGTTACCTTCACTTTCGGTGTAGAAGGTATTTCCCGTGCCTGTTCTCATCAGATCGTAAGACACCGCCTGGCCTCCTATTCACAGCAGAGCCAACGATATGTTGGGCAACATAGTAAGGAGAGTGGGCAGTTCCATTTTATCATTCCGCCAGGCATAGAGAAAATAGGAAAAAAACAATGGTTTATTGAAAAGATGGAAACTATTCAGGGATGGTATGATGAGCTTGTAGAGGCGCTTGGAAATCATGGAGAAAGGACCTTTGAAGATGCCCGGTTCTTATTACCCAATGCAACGGAGACGAAAATTGTTATCACCATGAATGCCCGTGAATTAATCCACTTCTTCAGGGTCCGCTGCTGTAACCGTGCACAATGGGAGATAAGGGCTATGGCGGTAGAAATGCTCCGCTTGGCTAAACAAGTTGCTCCCCATATCTTCAAAAATGCGGGTCCAGGTTGTGTGGATAATACATGTCCGGAAGGAAAGATGACCTGTGGAAGGATGGATGAGGTTAGGAATACATTTAAAAACCTCTCTTAACCGGTTGACAGGAGAAAAACATACGGTCGGGCACGTAGAAACTGGCAGCGTTTTTTGTTCGCGATTCTGCACAGTTGCCTGTAATATATTCGTGCAACCTTCCTGGCATTGCTTCGTGATAAAACTAAAACTTAGCCTGCCTTTTACCGCAAAGATAATCTGAGAATGTAAATTTGCGAATAGCATAGTACAGGTCACTCCTCGTAGAGACGCCCCGCCGGGGGTGTCTCTACAATTTGTGTTGTGATTTCATTTCTACAAACAGACCGCTCCTAATGGAGCTATGTTGATATCTTATTGCGGATTCAAATTTGTGACTTGAACCTGATATTTTCTATGGTTGATTCCGCCGCTGATTGGATATATTGCCATTATTCAAATAATGAGTTTTGATCACACCTTTGTTCTTTACCCATTTTGTAGGTAAGGATAAGCTCAATAAAGGGGGGTAGGGGGCTGTGCCGAACTCTTTCCCATGAACTGAACTATATTTAGGTGCTGAGTGCCTATCTGAAAAGCCAATTTTTATGTATCGAAAAAAGATTTATCAGGACAAAAAAATATCTTCACTGATAGTAGTTATCAACTGGTTTCTTTTCGCCCATACAAAGAGTGTTTTTACTGCCATCTTTCCTGTCTCCCCTAAGTCAAGGGTGTAATTGTTTACATATAATTGAATGTGCCGGTTTCTGACACTTTCATCCATCTCTTGTGCATATTGTTTAACATATTTGTGGGAGGAGACAGGATGAGCAAATGCATATTCCACACTTTTTCTCAAAATATGGTTAACCTTTTGAGAAAGTTCTCTGGGGAAATTTCTCTTGACCGCAATCCCGCCTAAAGGGATAGGAAACCCCGTCTGCGATTCCCAGAATTCACCTAAATCCATAATCTTTATTAACCCCTTATCCTGGTAAGTAAATCGGTTTTCATGGATAATCACTCCTGCCTCTGCTTTGTCTTGCACAATAGCGTCTTCTATATCAGAAAAGCGCATTTCTATTTTCTGTATCGCCTTGGGAAAAGCCAGACCGAGCAGAAAATTCGCGGTGGTATATTTCCCGGGGATAGCGATGGTAAGACTCTCAATACGTGATTTTTGATTTTCTGGTTTTGAGATTAAAAGTGGTCCGCAATTAGTACCCAGCGCACTTCCGGTATTTAATAATAGATAATCTTTCATCAAATAGGCATAAGCATGATAACTCAATTTCGTGATATCCAATTGATGTTGAAAGGCAAGTTTATTTAATTTTTCCACATCTTCAATGATTATCTCAAAAGATAAACCTTCCTTATCAATTTTATTGTTAGCTATTGCATCGAAGATGAAGGTGTCATTCGGACATGGAGAAAAACCAAGTGTGAGTTTCATTGGTATGCATTCATAACAAATGGACGTGATGGATTTGCTAACAAATTCACAAGCTTGATGGCAGTTTCATTTAAATTTTGAACAGCTAAAGGAATGTTCCATGCTTCCTTGTTCAATTGCTCGATATAATTAGAAATGGCCCTGATCTGGAGACAAGGGATATTTTCATGTAAACATGCGTACAGAAAGGCAGCTCCTTCCATGCTTTCCACATCGGGATGGTATTTTTGAATAATTTTGTCAATATTGTACTGGTTTCCGTTGGCCTTATTAACACTGATGCCCGTTACTTTTTTTAAATTTGCCGTTTCATGGATCAAGGCGGGGGTTTTGTTTACTAGTTTGCCGGAATTATAAGGGAATTGATTGGGGTTTAACAGGTTGAGTTCTACGATGTCCGAAAAACTATCTTTACCTTCAACTCCCAGGTCTGCAACCCGCTCTTCAGTGATGTTTACTACTTCGCCAATTGAAAGGGTTTTTTGAAAACTTCCTGCGATTCCCAGGTTGACTGCCAGATCATATTGATTACATGCCAGGGTTTTTCCTAGAAGATAAGCGGTGTGCATCAATCCTACCCCGGTAATGAGTATATCCAGGTGTAACTGCCGAAAGCGGAAGTTTTTTATTGAAAAAAGTTCGTCTTCAGTACAACCGAGGAAAAATAACAATGGTCTAATTTCAAGACGGGTTGCTGAGACGATGAGTATTCTCATGTGTTCTCTCTTTTCTGGTGCTGATATTTTAGTTGTATAGGAGTTTTCATTATATTTAAACGGGTTTTCGGTTGATACGAGATATAAAAATCTCTTCTTAAAAATGGGCTAAGCAGGTTGCAAAATTGCCTGGAGAAACACAGCCCCTGAATTCCCCTTAGGAGAGATGCAAGATTTTGCGTCTCTACTAAGGGGAGATTTAATAGGACTAACTTGACGTTTAGGAAATTCAAATTGTTAATTTTCCTCCCCCTTGATGGGGGAGGTTAGGTGGGGGTGTAAGAGAAAGCTAATCACCCTCCCTTAGTCCCTCCCATCAAGGGAGGGAAAATTTACGTTTAAGTTGCCGAAGGCCTAATTTAAAAAATAACCATGGAGGAAACAGGGTATTTTTCTGTAATTTTATTTTTCCTTAGTTTCTCTGGAACTTTTGGCTTGCCCGCCATCTTTTCTTGAATGTGCTCGTATTCAAATATTAAAAGACATCCGGTAAGATATTTCAACAGTATTCCTGACATTATTCAAAAGATTACAAAAGACAAGTTAAGAACTATGAATATTTTACTTGCAAGGAAAGAGATTGCGTCTATAGTAAAACTAGTGAGATAAAGCCTCAGATCGATAAAAGAGTTCATGGTTACGATTTCACAAATACATAAGATTGTATACAATCCCGGTCATTTTAATGAACAGACAAACAACTGAAAGAGAGGAGGCAAATAGAATGGCAAAACAGAAAATCATAAATGGAGTTGACGTTGATAAACTGTCCAGCACGGTTGACCTCATCAAAGAAAAACCGGATATTGCCAAGTTTGAATTTCGTGCAACCAATAAATGGGTTAAGGGCACGCATAATTGTACAGTAGTTAAAGATTTTTATGGCGCAGGACAGGAGGATGCATCCCGGTCAAAACCGATGGTTTTTGATGCAGATGAACCTCCCGTTCTCCTGGGAGAGAACAAAGGTGCCAATCCCGTAGAGTACGTCCTGACTGCTCTATCGGCTTGCCTGACCACGAGCCTTGTTGCCCATGCGGCTGCCAGAGGAATTAAACTGGATGAAGTGGAATCCAAACTTGAAGGAGACCTTGATGTCCGTGGTTTTCTTGGAATTTCAGATAAGGTGAGAAATGGGTATGATAAGATCAGGGTGACGTTCAAAATTAAATCAGATGCCCCGGAGGAAAAGCTGAGGGAACTTGTAGAAATGGCTCAGAAGCGGTCACCGGTTTTTGACATTGTTACCAATCCTGTTCCGGTTTCCGTTCAGCTTGAGAAGAAATAAACATGTCTGTAGTTATAACTAACTGGTGTATAGGAATTTCAAAGTTTTTCATAATACCATATAACACACCCCTAACCCCTCTCAAGAGGGGAATCAAAAAGTCCCCTCCCGGGAGGGGAACCCACCCCTTAGTTCCCTCCCGGTAGGGGATAGGGGTGGGTAAAAAGTCGTTGGGTTTTTATCTTTTAAAATCCAACCTATTATGTAAGCGGGTTTCAAGCTATAGTACTCAAGAGATGAAACCGAGCAGTATTTTAGATAGGGTGGCACGGACAAACTCGTTTGTCTGTGATGGTGTAATCAAATCCTGGTTCGTTTTGTCTGGTTTCATTATGTGCTGTTCGGTTTCATCTGTTGGATGCTATAGCAAGTGACATACTGAAATACCTAGTGGAAAATCTTCCCTCATTCTCTCCTTGCGAAGACTCATCCTTACCCACAAGTCAAGGGGGAAGAATTTGAGGTTTTGCGATAAGATCCAGACAGGATGGCACGGACAAAAATAGAGACGGCCCGCCGGGTCGTCTTTACAAGTTTGTCCGTGCTTGTCTCAATACGCATGTGGATAGGGAATGTAAAACACTGACAAACAGAGTTTGTCAGTGCCACCCATGGAACTGGCTTAGAGCATGAAAATTTCTCTCATGAGAAATACTCTATCTCAAATGATTATAGATACTCAATTGAGGTTTAGGGAAAACATCCAGACCGGGTGGCACGGACAAACGGGTTTGTCCGTGTTTATTTGAATACGCACATGGATAGGGAATAGAGAACACAGACAGGCAGAGTTTGTCAGTGCCATCCAAAACTTGCTTACAGAAAATAAATAATTCTTGTGAGAGCCTTGTAATCTCAGATAAAATCAAAGAAAATATAAAAAGATAAAGATACAGAAAAAAATTTAAAACGAGCGGGAATACTATGCGGGATAAGCTTTATGCATATCTTAAATTACAAGAAACAGGTGCCACCAGCAGTGAGCTTGTTGAACGGGTATTGAAGATTAAGGGTGCCTCGCAAAATATAAGTGAAAAACTTATACGGAGTGCTGTTGCAGAGGACCGCAGATTTGTTTTCGATAAACAGTACCTCTGGAAGGTTGTTGATGAAGAATTCACTCCTCTTTCAGAAGCGACATTTGTTTTTCTCAGCCTCTTGACACTCGAAACGCCCGATAAAACTAAAGCAATTGTCGAGGTTAGTGCACAGAAATTAAAGAATGATAAGATAGTTGACCGGCTTCATCTGCTAATAGACCCAGGTCTGTATGTAATATCATCCGTATACTTACCTGCGGATTTCCTGCAGGAAGTAAAAAATGGTATCCTTGTAGCAAAAGCCATAAGATCCTTGTTTCATTTTATTGAAGACGCTGTTTTAGTCGGTTATGAAATCCAATCATCCATAAACCAGGTCAATAATATTTTAAATACATCATATGAATATATTGAAAATGCATCTTTATGCCTGAAATATTTAACAAAGAAACTCATTCCGGATATTTGTCCAAAGTCGCTGGATGATATAGCCTCCTTCTTTAAGATTCCTACCATGAACATCCGGCGTACGGAAAAAGAGGTTTGTATAGTTGCTGAGATCTTTTTCCGGTACAAAGAGTTATTAAAAGGGTACGAACTTGATACGTTAGAGGAGGTATTAGAATTTCAATATCCCGAAGTCGATTATGTTGATTTTAGCAAATATGCCTTTGATAAAAGCTTCCTTCAGTCCATACCTCAAAAGCCCGGTATCTATAAAATGAAGCGTAAAGATGGCGAGTTAATTTATGTGGGTAAGGCAAAGAACCTGAAAACACGTGTAAGTTCCTATTTTTGGAATACAGTAGACCGCTTACAGAAAATAACCGATTTATTGAGTGATGTTTATACGATTGAATATGAAGTAGCTGGCTCTGAATTGGCAGCCATGTTGACGGAGTTTCGATTAATAAAACAGTATCGCCCGGCATTGAATCAACAGTATGAGGTACATGAAAGGGCTGCAAGGTATGGAAATTTGCAGAATTTTATCGTAATATTACCCTCTTCAGGGGAAGGGAATTTAGAACTGTTCTTTATGAAAGAAGGAATGCCATTACAACGGTACGAGATGGTGAAAGGTATTGTGAACTTTTCAGAGGCAGAAAGGATTATAGAGGAGATGTATTATGCACCTGTTGCAGACCATTTCCTTACGAGGGGCGTTGAAAATTCCTCTCCTCATCCCTTAACTTGCCCTGGTTCTCCTTCAGGAGGGAAGGAATTCCGGATGACGAAAATATCTCCTGCGGGAAATACTCGAGATCGTACCATTACTGACATTGAAATGGGAGAGATAGATATTCTCTTGAGCTGGATAGAAGCCAATAAAGATTGGGTAAATTATATTAATACAGATACCGTTTGCAGTAAAAATGCCTGCCTGAAGCTTCTGATGGATTATGTAAAGGACGAAGAGACACTTCAAAAGAAGCATTTTCGCTTTTCATAATCATATATGAGGAATACAATCCCCCCATAAATCCCCTTCTTTAATTAAGGGAATTAAAAGGGTCATTGTTTTTTGATATATCATTAGTCAACTGTCGGGACTTTGAGATCAAGATATGCAGAAAATAAAGCGTTCCGATCTTTCCTTTTCTTTACCATATCGAGGACGATACGTATACTTTCATCCACTTTTCCGGAATATACTACCTTTCCATTGATATATACCCGCAAAGGTCTTTCCATATTAATGAGTTTATCCTCCAGATAAAGGCGTAGAGCTTTTACTTCCCGGGTTTTCAAATAGATCTCATTGTCCTCTTCTTTTATATTTGCCTCAATGGTTGCATGTACCGAAAGCCCTTCGGGTCTTGCTGATTGCCTTGAAGGATCTCTTCGAACTCCAGAAATTTGTCCGACTAATCCTGTGAATTCTCCTACTTCAATCCAGTAAGAAACGGGGTATCTTGTCGATTCCGTGGAAAATTGTATTTCCTTTGGATAGAGCGATCTTGTATTTAGCCGGAACCAATCAAGAACCCCATTGATTTGAGTTACGGGAAGCCGGTGTTTCAATTCGGGCAGCTCTTTGTACATGAAGCGATAACCAAGCTTCTCCAGTCTTAAACGTGCATCCCTTGCCGCTTCTATCGGAATGACCATATCCTTAACCCCGTGGACAATATAGACAGGCACATGGAGTAAGTTTACCAGGAGAGAAGGTATCGGGCATTCACCGGCAATGGGATTCGCGGCTGCAAAAAGCCAGGGATAGCGAATGGCCATGTACCATGCACCATGACCGCCACTTGAAAACCCTGTAATGTAAACCCTGTTTGTATCTATGTGATATTCCCGTTTAACCTGATCAAATATTGAGAGTATGAGTTTTTCCGCTTCTTCATTCCACCAAAGTCCGGGGCCATAGGTAGGGCCTACAAGGATAAATTCATCATTGTGTGTTGAAAACTTCAACCACGCCATTACCTGCTCGTAACCGCTGGCTCCTACTCCGTGCAATGCCAGTACAACTGGCCAGGGCTTGTCCGGTGTATATGAGGACGGTACATATACAAAATATTCTCCCTTTCTTTCTCCAACAGGCGCCAATTTTCTGTGTAAACCCGGTTTGTGAGGTAAATAATCTGCTCCTGCTCCTGCTGCAACCCATTTTTTCACCTCATTTACGCTTACATCCAACTCACTGATGGTTTTGAAGATTTCCTCCATCTCATTTGTATTGGTACTTCTAAGATATCTGCTTACCAATTGCTGTCCGTTGGGTTCATTCCTTTTTCCAAAGCAGACAGATGAAAGTATAAGTAAGATAAAAAGGAGGAGGGTAGACGGATATTTATACATGGGAAATAGAAAGTTTATTCTTTGTACGGTGGATTTATGAGAATTTAAGTCCTATAATTCCAACGACAATCATACTAATGAAAATAATCCGAAATATATCATGGGATTCACCGAACAAAAGTATACCAAGGATTACGGTACCGACGGCACCGATGCCTGTCCAGGTTGTATATGCTGTGCCTACTGGAATTGTCATAAGGGCCTTTGATAGAAAAAAGAAACTTGCTATCATAGCAAGTACGGTACATACACTCGGCCAGAATTGAGTAAATCCCTCGGTGTATTTCATACCAATTGCCCATACAGTTTCCAAAAGACCAGCGATCAAAAGATATATCCACGCCATAGAATTCAATCGGGAGAGAGATGATCCTCAGTATTTACTTCTGCAATGTAAATAACGGGGCAAAGCCTCAGGCCAATAAAACGTATAGAAAGGTATAGATTTCCCAGATTAAGAATAAAAAGCATATTACTGGAGAATTGGATTAAGGTCAAGAAAAAGTCAACATAATGCGGCCAGTAATAAAGGCAGGAGGAAGTAAGGATTAGGATTTAAACCGTACTTCTGAAACTTTAAAAATATCTTGCGCTATCTCTTCCTGGTATGGTTGAATAATGGTTTGATGTTAAGTACCTTTCATGTTCTGTATGCCAGGAGCCGGATTCTGTTAGTATCATGGCGATATGTGACGGGACGTACATGTTTTCTTATTCCGGATTGGTTCAATTGTTTACGATTGAACCGAAAGGTTTTGCACTTTACACATGCACGAACCTGTGACACCATTGCGAGAATAAAATATGTCTCCAGAAAATAAATTTTTATCTTTTGGACGTAAACCAATGCCAGGATTTCCAGGCTGGTGGATAGCTTTGGGACCGGGGATCGTCTGGATGGCCCTTGCCCAGGGCAGTGGTGAATTGATCTGGTGGCCATATATCATCGCTAAATATGGCTTAACATTCCTGTTCTTGCTCATTCCATCATGTCTGCTGCAATATCCTGTCACCGTAGAGATTGGTCGCTATACCCTGCTTACCGGTGAAAGTATTTTTCACGGCTTCATTCGTGTAAATCGCTGGTTTGGTATATTTCTTTGGATACTGATGACACTTTCGTTTTTGTGGTTTGGTGCGTTTGCCTCTGCAGGAGGGACAGCGATGGCAGCTCTGACCCATTTCCCTCCGGGCTGGAGCCAGCGTGGTCAGACGTTATTTTGGGGTTACACCTCTATCCTTGTTTCTCTTGCTGCTATTTTGATGAGCGGTGTCGTCTATTCGCTCGTTGAACGGTTCATGAAGGCGGTAGCGGCAGTTACCGTTATAGGATTGCTATGGGCGTGTCTTCAGCCCCAGGTTCTCCAATCTGCACCAGAGTTCATAAAGGGGCTTATCGGTTCTTATGGTCCCATGCCATGCCCCTGGGACAATAACGATGCTACCAGGCTCCTGACGGCAATTACCTTTGCCGGTCTTGGTGGATTTTGGATACTCTTTTATTCTTACTGGATGCGTGACAAGGGTAATGCCATGGCTGCCCATATGGGCCGTATTACCGGGCCTATTGTCGGTAAGCCGGAAATAGTTACGGAAGATGGAAATCTGCCGGATGGGTCTCCGGAAAATTCAGGAAGATGGAATTTATGGCGGCGTTATCTTGCTATTGATACACTGGTTGGTATTGGTGGAAATCTTTTTACCACTCTTATGACGTGCCTGCTGGCCTATGCCCTGCTTTTTCCCAAAGGGCTCCTGCCACAAGGATATGAATTGGCTGTGGTTCAGAGCAGCTTTTTTGAGGTATGCTGGGGATACGTTGGGCGGCTCCTGTTTCTTGTTGTGGCATCGGCATTCATGGCTGATACCTGGTTAGCTACTGTAGATGCTGTAGGCCGGATGCAGGCAGATATTGTGCATATCCTTTTCCCCAAAAGCCGCCGGTTTGCGCTGCGTCACTGGTACTATTTCTTTCTCGGTGTACTTACGGTAGTTACTTCTCTCACGATGCTGATTGAGGCACCGGGGACACTCATAATGATCAGCGCAGTTATTGGTTTTCTTGGTACGGTGATCTTTCCCGTGGCCCTCTATTTCTTAAACTATCGGATCCTGGCACCGCATCTTCCTCTATGGGCACGCCCGGGAAGTATATCGCAGTGGCTCCTTGCTGTCTCTTTTTTCGCTTACCTTGCACTAGCTATCGGGTATCTTTGGGTAGTCCTATAGGATATTCCCTTTGCTTCGAGGTGGATTATATGGATCTCTTTGAGGTTAAGTTTTGGATAGTCCCTTCCAAAGCGGCCTCTGATGGGTTCTGCAAGGCACCTGAAAATTCTATTCTTTTGGGAGTATGAATGAAAATTGAAAATTGTAAAGTCGTTTATGCAAGGGTCAGAAAGCAAGGGTTACTTTGTAACAAGTTGTAATAAATTAGGCCTTCGGCAACTTTTTCCATCACCGACGTAGGGGCAGGTTTAAAACCTGCCCCTACAACTTCTAACCTCTAACATAACTCCGCTTCGCTTCATTCGGAATAACAATTCCTCTTTTCGGATAGCTCTTATTTGCCTATGCCCTGAGAAGAAAGGCATGAGCGCAGAGGCCGGCCCCAAACGCTACCATAACGCACCAATCTCCGGGTTCAATACCTCTGTCCATAATTTCCCGCAATACAAACCATACCGTCGGTGAGGACATGTTGCCATATTGAGCCAGAATGTCACGGGTTGCCCGTAACTGCGTTTCGGAAAGTCCGATTTCATTTTTGATTGCATGAATTATTTTTTCACCTCCGGGATGGAATGCCCAGTGTTTAACATCCTTAATCCCGAGCCCTCTGAGTTTTAAAACGTCAGAAACTACCTTGGCAACTGTTTTACTTGCTAACTCAGGCAAAAAAACGGAAAGTTGATTGTGGAGCTGTCCATTTTTATAAACGTAGCGTATATCATCACGATATTTCGGATCATAACGGCTGGCTGAAGCAACTAATGCCAAACCTTCCGGACGGTGCCAGAGTACCGATGCCGATGCGCCATCTGCAAAGATTGCGTTTGAAACAATAAGGCTCAAATCATCATCCATTTGAAATGTGGCACTGCAGATTTCGACGGAGATACTGAGTACCACACTGCGGCCTGTTCCATTTAAGATGTCGCTGCACATTTGTAGATTCGGAACTGAACCACCACAGCCGCTGCCTACTAAGTCATGGGCACGTATCCGATCAGACATGCCCAGTTTTTCTATGATATATGTAGATATGCCTGGACAAATGTATCCGGTGCAGGTATTAACAACCAGCCCGGAGACGTCAGCAACAGTTAATCCTGCCTGGGTTAGCGCCCTGGTAATTGCTTCAGAAGAAAGGGCTACTGCCCAATCTGTAAACCTGGCAATGCGGCTGTCGGGATGCTCATTAACAAGATTTTCGAGGTCTTTAACAGCAATGTGCCGGCGTAATACGCTTGGATGGGAAAAGATCTTGCGTATAACGGCCAGACTTCTCCGGCTGAGTTTATTCGAATAGTGTTTTACGAGAAATGATTCTGCCTGGGCCTGATCTATGCAGTAGGGTGGTGTTGCTACTGCTACCGATGCAAGAAAAACTTGCTCCTGAAAAACATTTGAGGGCAGCATCTTATCGTTCATGGTATTCATGCATCTATTCGTAATAGTCTCAGTACACGCCGCACAGATCGTGTATGTTTCCAAAGAGGGGTTTTGATACCTAATTTGTATCCAAGACGATTAATAAATGGTAAAAACGGTAAACCGAGAGAAGTAGAATTTATATAATTCATATGGGATGACATGGCGCGATGGGTTTCCTGTATCAACCAGTCACGATGAATGACGGGAGATAGATAAAATACCGGCTCTAACATTTCTCCCGGGGGAATTGCCAGCACACCTTCTTCCCGTGCTTTCTGTTCAAGTTCAGTTCCCGGGTAAATACGTATCCCTATATTGAAAAATACGGTATCTCCAGGTCTGACATGCTGTTCTGCAAAGTGTAACGTTTCCCGAACGGTTGTTTGTGTTTCACCCGGACCGCCGAGCATAAAGATCCAGAGACAGGGCAGCTTATGGTGCCGGACAGTTTGTGCTGCATTATAGACCTCTTTTGCCGTGAAACCTTTCTTTAAACTTTCCAGGACAACATCTGATGCACTTTCAACGGTAATGCCGATACCAACGAAACCGGCTCTTTCCATTGCGGTAAGGAGATTATCATCTATGAAAAGTGGATTTAATTCCAGACTTTGGAGACGTACACAGGGTCGGATTCTGGCAATGTCCTCACACACAGCCAGTGCATGGTCATACGGAGAGTTAAATACATTATCAACAAACTCAATATCCCGAAATCCTCGAGCAGCAAGGTCCTTGATCGCATTTACTACTGCGTTTGGATTGCACAAACGGTAATCTTGCCCTTCAATTTTTCTGTAGGTGCAATATACGCACTTAAAGTGGCATCCAAGTTTTGTCTGGATCGGGATGGTTGACAACTGAGACAGGTAAGTATGGACATTAATCCACCGATGAAAATCAGGGACCAGGCATCCTTCTGAAAAACGGGGTACGTAGGCTGTATTTTTTCTCAGTGAATTACCTTCAAGCCAGGCTATACCGGGTACTTTATCCGGTATCTCGCCGCATGAAAGTGCTGCCAGCAATTTTGGGAAAACAACCTCTCCGTCGCCCAAAACTGCCCAGTCCGCTCCTGTATACCGAAGCAACTCTTCAGGCATTACCCCAATTGCAGAACCGCCTAAAATAAGAATTGCTTGTGTTTTGCTGCGAATGGCTTCTATAAGTGGTTTTAAATCTCTAAAGAAGCCGACGGGATGCTGCATATCGTTGTTGTCAATATTTCTTATGGAAAGGCCTACGATGTCCGGATTCATTCTCTTGAGAATCAACTCGAATGCATGGAGGGGGTCACGTTCGAACATCAGATCTAATACCTTTACCCTGTGACCGTTCCGCTCGGCAGCTTCAGCAACGAGACATGCGCCTATGGGTACAACCGGTACAGGGTTACTATTACGATTGGTAATAACGATGAGAATATCCAATTTTTTCCTATTTGAGTTTTGTCTTTTAAATTTTATTTAAACGGCTTTCAGGGTGGTACAGACAAACTTTGTTTGTCCGTGTCCTCAGCGATATTTTGGGCGGCGATATCTACCCTACCCGCTTAACTTAATTTGGCTATTCTTCTACGATAAGCCTTCCCTTCATTCCAAAATGTCCAATGCCGCAAAAGTGGGAACAACGGAAGGGATATATACCGGGTTCCCGGGTATAGAACTCAACAATAGTTTTATTTTTTGCAGGAATGGTAGTATTAATCCCATAACGATCAATTTTAAAACCGTGGGTTACGTCAAGACTTGTTATTTCGAGGACAACATGGGTGTCCTGCTTGACCCGCACCACATCGGGATTAAATTGAAATTGTTCTGCCGTCATCTTTATCTTCTTTACAGGTGTATCAGGTGGCATGAGTTCTAATGCCTTTTCTTTTTTTACTGCAGCGCATCCGGAAAGAACAATGAGGCACAATAAAAGAATTTTGTATTTCATGTTATTATTTTTCCTTTTGGAGTTGCAGGCCAATTTGTGCAAGTCTGCGGCCGAAGGCGCGGCAAATAGCTGCTTCTTGCTGGTCGATCTCGCGCTTATTATCCAGCCCTGCCACATGACCTGGCCCATAGGGAGAACCGCCGCTCTGGGTAGAAAAGAGTTCTTTAACGGAATATGGGACACCTATAAGAATAAATCCAAGATGGAGTAGGGGAGCCATCAGGGTTAAAATAGTCGTTTCCTGTCCCCCATGGATACTTGAAGTGGAGGTAAAGATACCGGCCGGCTTACCTTCTAATTCTCCTGCAAGCCACAATGCTGAAAGTTGGTCTATCTGGTTTTTTAGCTGTGCGGATACATTTCCAAACCTTGTTGGTGTTCCGAAAGCAACAGCCCTTGCCTCTCTGAAATCATCGTGAGTAACGAATGGAATGCCCTTTTGCATTTCTTTACCTGCCTTCATGTCCTCACGGGATTGAATAATAGACTCAGGGATCAGTTCAGGGACTGTACGGATAACTGGTTCTGCACCTTTAATGTCGCGGACCCCTTCTGCTACAAGTTTTGACATTTTGAAAACGTTACCATAGGTGCTGTAATAGACAATAAGTACTTTCATAGACTACCCATCCTTTCGTATGCTATGTTCTGTTTATGCCGTTTCAAACGAAATCGTTTTTATTGTAACCCCGTTTCACGAAATGCGGGTATAACGAGATATAAGATGAGTAAGCTGATTGCCAAAAAAGAATTGTGTACCGGTATAAGAAGATGTGTAATGAATTCTCTTGAGATAAGGTTGATAGTATAATTACCAATGGTATTTCTCTTGTCATTTTAACCGGGAAGAGAAGTCTTGAGAGCCTGTAAATACCACTCTGTCTATTCCGTTTATTATACACGCATATTACTTCGGAATTCCCGTAAGGTCAAGGAAAAGTAAATTTTCATTTGTGCATAATTCTTGTTTTCAGATAGGTTCTTAGTCTGAAAAATTGCCTTGCATAACTTGCCGTTTGTATGGTTATATGTTGGCTTAAAATTTTCGATTTTGTAGCGAATTACCGGTAGTGAGGAGAGATGCTGTGGAAAAGGAAGGATACTTTCAATGGTGGCGCAGGGGAGACCTGGACGGGTTCTTTGGACTTTTTATAGACAACCTGATCCAGCTTATCATGATCGTCATTCTTTGCAGTCAGGTTCTGACGATGCCCGGGGAATTAGTTTATGGGAGGATACTGCCAGGTGTAGCTATAAGTCTTCTTGTTGGCAACGTCTTTTATGCATTTCAGGCAAGGGCGCTTCAAATACGTACAGGCCTGCGCCAGGTAACTGCCTTACCATACGGAGTTAACACGGTGTCTCTTTTTGCGTATGTGCTCTTTGTTATGAAACCTGTTATAGAACAGACAAATGATGTTGAGCTTACCTGGCGGGTAGGTTTGGCGGCCTGTCTTGGTTCCGGAATTATAGAGTTTGCCGGGGCTTTTGTTGCAGGCTGGATAAAGCGGGTGACTCCCAGGGCTGCGCTCTTGGCTACTCTGGCAGGGATTGCCATAACATTTATATCCATGGATTTTTGTTTCCGTATCTTTGCCGACCCGTTAGTCGGTTTTGTACCAGTCGCCTTTATCTTTCTTCAATATATCGGAAGGCTTTATCTTCCGGCGGGAATTCCGGCAGGCCTTGTGGC
Organism: Candidatus Jinrextremum sp.; assembly: GCA_039794405.1. GTDB lineage: Bacteria > Planctomycetota > Brocadiia > Brocadiales > Brocadiaceae > JBDIVL01. The sequence goes on from JBDIVL010000056.1 coordinate 17,292, forward strand.
TGTAATTACCGGTACCGCTTTGGCCTGGGGATTGGGAAGGATGGACGGAAGCAGGTTAATAAGTGCTATGGATATCCAATTTCAACTCCCTGTGCCTTATCTATATGAGTTGATAAGTGCAGTAGCCTCACCTTACCTGTTGGTGTTTCTTCCTGTTATTATACCTATGGGGCTTTTTAATCTTCTCGGCTCTCTGCAAAACCTGGAGAGTGCTGAGGCTGCAGGAGATACTTATTCGGTGAGAAGTTCACTAGCCATGAATGGTCTGGGCAGTATCGCTGCTGCCTGTTTTGGTAGTGTCTTTCCTACGACTATTTATATTGGTCATCCAGGATGGAAAAGGATGGGTGCTGGTGCAGGGTATTCTGTCGCTAATGGTGTTGTAATCACTTTCCTTTGTCTTCTTGGGCTTGTGAGGTTTACATCTGCCCTCATTCCGGTCGAAGCCGGTGCCGCTATACTCTTGTGGATAGGGATAACCATTACAGCCCAGGCATTTCAGGCAACACCCAGGGAACATGCACCGGCAGTAGTTGTTGGATTATTTCCTGCACTTGCCGCCTGGGCTTTATTTATACTCGAAAGCGGGCTGCGCAGTGCCGGAACCTCTATCGGGGCAACGGGGATTGAAGCCCTTTCTGCCCGGCTTCCTGTCGTTGGACTTATCTCGCTGGAGCGGGGTTTTATCTTTACGTCCATGGTTTTGGCGGCCCTTACCGTGAGTCTTGTTGAAAAGCAGTATCTTATTGCTGCAGCATGGGCCTTTGCTGCAGCGGGTATTAGTGCTACCGGTCTAATGCATGGTTACAAGGTTGCTAACGGGTCGATCGTTAATGCATATGGTCCTTCGTATACATGGCAGTTTAGCCTTGGCTACCTTACCATCGCATCCATTTTTGTTATCCTGTGGTTCTGGCAGCGGAACAGGAGAGAAGATTTTTGTAAGGATTGATTTTTTGCTTTTTCTGTATTTAAGTATCTGGACATAAATATTTGTATCTTTGTTTTCCCAATCTTAGGATTGATGTGTGGCTTTTGACGGGTGTCAGACATAGTCAAATATGCCAGAACTTTTGGTTCAATCGTGGACGATTGGACCAACCCTGACGATACTCCTGAAAAAGTACAAAAATTTGTGTTCAGGTACTTATGTATAGGAATTTCAGTGTTCTGTGTAGGGGCAGGTTTAAAACCTGCCCCTACGTCGGTGATAGAAAAAGTTGCCGAAGGCCTAATTTAACGTTTAGGAAATTCAAATTGTTAATTTTCCTCCCCCTTGATGGGGGAGGTTAGGTGGGGGTGTAAGAGCAAGCTAATCACCCTCCCTTAATCCCTCCCATCAAGGGAGGGAAAATTTAAGTTTAAGTTGCCGAAGGCCTAATTTAGGCCTGACTTATACGGCTGAACCAGCCTTTTGTTTCTTTTCCCACGCAAGAAAATTATCCAAATCTGCCTTAATCTGTGCTGCTACGAAAGCGATCACCGTTGCGTCATCAATAAAACCGCTGATTGGAATGAAATCAGGAATAAGATCTATTGGTGATACAAAGTAGGCTGTAGCTGTGATAACAGATATTATGGAGCCCCAAGAGATTTCAGTGTAGTCACGACGTACATAAGCCTGTAAAAGCCGAAATAACGCTGTCGAGTAATTCAAAACCTTAGCAAGGGGCCCTTTATTTTCTTTCTTGCTTTCAGCGCGATTTACTGCATCCTCAAGTAGCTTTTGAGTTTTTCCCGGGTCACGGGCATACTCTTCTGCTTTCCGTTTACCGTTTTCAAATACCTTACGTAGTGTAGAGGCCTTTAGGATGGGCCTGTTTTTCTTAAAAAACATGATATGTCCTCCTTGCAGGGTGTTGGAGTCTAAAATTCATAATTATTCAAAATTTTGCTGAGTAGCTCGAAATAGCCGATAGTGAGCAGAACACAGGTCATACAACATCAAGAAGTTTTCGTATATTTATACCTGAAATAGTCTGTTTCGTCAAGGAATGGAGTGGAATGTTGGACGGTTACATGATTTTCAAGTAAGTGTCTGAATGAAAACGCATACCCTTTGTTTAATGGTATTTCTCTTTTTACCTTATCAATTTCATCAAAAAAATCCTCCAGTGATTTAGCGATACCAAGTTTCTCTACCGTATCAACCTCATCGAAGAATTCTTCCAGCTTCCTGTCGACTTTAACGTTCGTACCACGGTGATGTGAACGGGGGTCAACTCATGACGGGACTTGATTCTATGCATACATCCCTCTACAGCGAGGATGAATAGTATTCCGGCGTGGATAAAAATTTGGTTGTGATTACGCCGCCTAGGGATTGTATCGGTAAAAATGTGATTAATTACAAATATTTTTACGTTTTTACTTGAAATAGAGATAATATGCATGTTACATGGTAAATAGATATATGAGGATAAGGGCAAACCCTGAGCAATCAGGGGGCGCAAAGGAAAGGGTCTTTTATTCTCCCTGAATCAACCCTTCCGTAAAGGGTGATTAAAGAAAAAGACAGCCTTACTGCCGATGATTTTTCATGAAAGAACATCTCCGCAGTAAGGCTTTTTTTGTTTGAGTTGGTTTCTGAAGTTCCCTTGGGAGAGGTTGGTAAAAGAACATAGTATATAGTGAATAGGTTGTTCGTGAATGGTAAGAGATATTTTTCATCCACTATTACTATTCACTTTGTTTATGTGACTTTGCAGGTGGCACGGACAAAAGATGGATGCAGGGTTTTGCGTCTCAACTCCGTTTCCTCATGGTGGTTTCAATCGTTCACGAATGAACCGAAACGTTTTGTATGTTTCCTATGCCTGATACCAATCGGAACTTACATGCCAGTTCTAAAAAGAAGCTCAGTCAACAAAAATGAAACAATATTACAATAACGGAAAAAGGAGGTGTTATTATGCCGGTACGTAACTCATCTGCTGTATGGGAAGGAACACTGAAAGATGGTAAAGGGAGAATGAAATTAGGGAGTGGCGTATTTGAGGGAGAGTATTCATTTGCTTCTCGATTCCAGGATGGAAAGGGAACGAATCCTGAAGAGTTGATTGGCGCTGCACATGCAGGTTGTTTTTCCATGGCGCTTGCGCATGGGCTTGCCCAGGCAGGTTACTCATCAAAACGCATCAGCACTACCGCCAGGGTAAATCTCGCTAAGGTAGGCGAGGGATTTAAAATTACCTCCATAGAGTTAAATACCGAGGCAGAAGTTCCTGGTATTGAAAAGCAAAAGTTTCTTGAACATGCGGATGATGCAAAAAAGAATTGTCCTGTCTCACAAGTATTAGCAGGTACTGAAATTAAGCTGCAGGCAAAACTTATATCTTGACCGTGCAGGGTTTTTATTTTCTGTATGTTGGATGAAGAAAAGCGCACGAAAACACGAAAAATGGTTTCAATAGTTTAAACTGTTGAAACGGCTTTGTGATTGGTTCACTGACGCTTTACCCGTACTTTATATGCCTCTCCTTCTCTGTAAGCAGGTAAGCCAGTTCCGGGGGTGGCACTGACAAACTTTGTTTGTCAGCGTGTTATATTCCATATCCATGTGCGTATTTAAACAAGCACGGGCAAATTTGCTTGTTTGTCTATATCCGGTGCCAACTAAAAGCCGTATATCAATTCCAAACGTAGGGGGGGTGAAAATCTTCAACCCCTACTCAAATTCACAAAAAACTATGTAGGGTGGGCAATGCCCACCCTACCCGGCGCGGTCACAAACAAAGTTGCCGAAAGTCTAATTTAACCGACTCAAATGATTATTTTATTTTGATAGATTACGTATTTTTAAGGAAGGACTATGGGCTTTCAAGAGAAATCAGCGCTGAATGAGAAACGTACACTGTGCGGCATTTGTCCTGCCGGATGCTGGGTTATTGTCACCTACGATAAGGAAGGGCGAATTGATAAGGTGCGGCCTGATGAGAGTTCGGATTTTGGCATTATCTGCAAGCTCGGTGAGTATTCTGCCGATATTGTTTACTCCCAAGACCGCCTTCTTTATCCATTACGGCGGAATGGTCCTAAAGGTACGTATGAGTTTGAGAGGATATCATGGGATACGGCTTACGATATTATTGTAGAGAGGCTTAACGGAATTAAGTCGGATTTCGGCGCAGAAGCGAATGCAATATATACTGGCCGGGGGAGCTTTGAACTCTCGATGTGTGATATATTTCAGCCGAAGGGTGTAGCCGTTTCTTCAGCCTCAAGTGTATTGTTTCCTTTTGGTTCACCAAATACTATGGGTGTAGGATCGCTTTGTTATGTTTCCTTTGCGATGATTGCTCCCCATGTAACAATGGGCGGTATGCTCATCAATATGTTTTCAGACATTGAGAACGCACAGCTTATCGTTGTGTGGGGTGCAAACCCGGCGACGGATTGTCCACCCTTAGATTTGAAGAGAATCATGAAGGCGCGTGAACGTGGTGCAGAGGTAGTTGTGATTGATCCACGCCGAACGATGATAGCAAAACAGACAGATGCCGAGTGGATTCCTGTTCGTTCAGGTACTGACGGGGCATTCGCCCTGGGTATGTGCAATGTCCTTATCGAAGAAGAACTCTATGATGATACTTTTGTAAAGAACTGGACGCATGGATTCGACGAGTTTTCTCAATATGTACAGCACTTCAGACCCGATATTGTGGAGAAAATAACCGGTATTCCTGCAGAGAAAATAAGGTCGCTTGCCATGCGCATTTTCAGGGCAAATGGAGCCTCACCGGTTATGTACAGTGGTCTTGAATATAACGATAGCGGAGTACAGGCAATACGTGCCGCTCATGTTTTATGGGCGCTTGCAGGTCAACTTGATGTTCCGGGAGGCCGTTGTTTTAGCATGCGGGAAAATTACTTTCCTATTAATCGGGAGGGTCATATTGAAAATCCCGATATTCGCAAAACGCTAGGGCGAGACCGTTTTCCTGTTTTTAGTTTATATCGTGCGGAGTCCCATCCTATGGCCTTACCTGATGCAGTCAGGCAGGGGAATCCTTATCCAATCCGCTCTCTTATCATTTTAGGTGCTTCTATCCTTACCGCATGGCCACAACCGAAAATCTGGAGGGAGACCTTACGTTCTCTTGATTTCCTCGTCTGTATAGACCGCCAACTCACCGCCGATGCTGCCTATGCGGACATTGTACTGCCGGGAACGACCATGTATGAAATAGAATCATACATGACATATGGGCCGATATTCCGTATAAGGGAAAAGGTTGTTGAACCAATAGGAGAGGCCAGGAATGATTATTTTATCATGGCTGAGCTTGCCAGACGTTTAGGTTATGGTCATCTCTATCCCCGGAATGAGGAAGAACTTCTCCGGCATGTCTTAAAAACATCAGGATATACTTTGGAAGAGGTACGAACACGTGGCGGTATCGTGCAGATCCCCACCGCAATGATGCAGTATAAAAAATGGGAAAAAGGACTGTTAAGGATTGATGGGATGACGGGTTTTAATACCCCTACAGGGAAGTTTGAAATTGCCTCAACAATCCTTGAAGAATATGGATACGACCCGTTACCCGTCTATACGGAACCAAAAGAGGGGCCTTATTCCCAACCGGAACTTTTGGGAAAATTTCCTCTGATATTTAATTCAGGATCAAGAGTAACAACCGATTTCCGTTCACAACACCATGGTATTCCAGGCTTATATAAAGAGCGTCCGGAGCCGACGGTCACGATAAATACCCATGATGCCGAAGAGAGAAATATTCAGGGTGATGATGTTGTTCAGGTTAAAACGATGCGAGGGTGCGTTACCATGAGGGCTTTCGTTACAGATGACATCATGCAAGGTACCATAGATGCAAATATGGGAGGGGGTGGACCTGTAGGACCGAAGGCGTGGCAGGAATGTAATATTAATGAATTGACAGATCTTCATCGTTACGATCCTATTTCCGGATTTCCTGTTTATAAAGCACTTTTATGTGATGTTATAAAAATTTCCGGGCAAAAAAAGGCAGCGAAAATTGATTCGGGTGAATACAGTTCATGTGTCAAGCTTCCGAAAGTTGAGAAAGAGGTAAAGGGCAGCGGGAAGCGTATTTACTTAGACCATAATGCTACAACACCCCTTTTACCGGATGTCTTTGAAGTAATGGCAAAAAGCATGAATGATTGTTATGGAAATCCTTCAAGTATTTATAAAGAAGGGAAAGATGCCCACGCTGTTATAGAAACTTCGAGAAGGAGCATTGCACAATTAATCAATTGTACAGCCCGCCGTATTCTCTTTACCGGCGGCGGTTCTGAATCAAATAACCTGGCATTGAAAGGTATTGCATTTGCAAATTGGAATAAGAAGAATCATATCATAACTACAGAGATAGAACATCCATCGGTACTCATGACATGTGAATGGTTGAAAAAATATGGTTTCGAGGTGACTTGTCTGAAGGTTGATAGTACCGGGGTGGTTAGTCCTGATGATTTGGCTGATGCGATTACCGATAAGACATGCCTTGTAAGTGTAATGACGGCAAATAACGAGGTTGGAACGATTCAACCAATTGCAGAATTGACCCACATAGCAAAGGCGCGGGGAATTCTGTTCCATACGGACAGTGTACAGGGGATTGGCAAGATTCCGGTAGATGTTGAGGTTCTTGGCATAGACCTTTTATCAATATCAGGCCATAAAATACACGGCCCGAAAGGCGTGGGTGCACTTTATATACGGAAAGGAATAGATATTGAACCCCTTATCCATGGCGGGAAACAGGAGGGTGGATTGCGGGCAGGGACTGAGAATTTACCCGGCATTGCCGGGTTTGGTAAAGCTGCTGAAATTGCCCTGAAGAATCTTCCCCGGATGGGTAAGGTAAGAGAGATGCGTGATAGGCTTAAGATGGGAATAAAAGAAATCTTCCCGGATATGAGATTAAACGGGCATGATACAGAAAGGCTTCCCAATACGCTGAACATTGTCCTGCCTGGCATACGGGGAGAATCACTCGTTTTGGCCCTTGACCAAAAAGGCGTGTCGCTTTCCTCAGGTTCTGCCTGTCGTGCTGGCTCCCCCAAACCATCACATGTCCTTCTTGCAACAGGATTGTCCGAGGAAGATGCGCATTGTTCTGTTCGTTTTTCTCTCGGAGTTGAAAATACTACCGGGGAAATTGAGAGGGCTCTATTCCTTCTTGATGAAGTATTTCGTAATTCAAAGAATATTGTTCGCTTTATTCCATGCCGCTGATAACAAAGCATGTGATAAATCCCTGACGTCCTTTTATGTAGGTTGGGTGAAGCGAAGAAAACCAAAAACGGTTTAAACCGTTTAAACCGTTTTATGATGCATTTAACCCACCCTACGTACTTAAAATTGCCAGGTTAACTGGGTATCCTGGTGTGAGGGCAATGCTTACCAAAATATCACTCACTCGTCCACGTTGCTTATTTTTTCGGTGGGCAATGCCCACCTTATATGGATAAAAATTGTAAGTTTATTGTATAGAAATTTTCGTTTCATTTAAGCGGATTTTCGCGGTGGCACGGACGAACTCTATTTGTCCGTGCT
>JBDIVL010000057.1:0-24631 GCA_039794405.1 Candidatus Jinrextremum sp.
GCAAAATGTTACGTCTTTACTATTGTTTTCCACCGATGTAGGGGGGCAAACCTTGTGTTCACCAAAACGGAAATAAGCAGAAACGTTTTGAATCGTACAAGGCAAGGGTGAACCCATGTAGGGGCAGGTTTTAAACCTGCCCCTACACAGAACATTGAAATTCCTATACGTTAAAACTAGCGCGGTGAAGCCGCAATCCAAAAAGGTAATACTATGAGAGGTGCAATTATGAAGACATTGACATGTCGAAAAGGAACAGCAGCCGTTGAATTTGCTATTGTTTTACCATTATTGGTCATCCTCGTTTTTGGAATTATCGAGTTCAGCCTGCTCTTGTATGACAAACAGGTAATTACGAATGCAAGTAGAGAAGGGGCGAGATACGGGATCGTATTTCGGGCCCCCGACAGGATAACAGATGCCGAAATAATACAAAAAGTAAATGAGTATTGCTCAAATTATCTGGTTACTTTTGGGGCGGCAAACACGCCCACCACAGATATTGCAAGGACAGGTTCCGGTACCGGTGACAGTCTTACCGTCACGGTATCATACAATTATGACTTTCTGGTACTTCCCAATTTTATACAGGCCCTTGCCGGGGTAAAAGCGCTAAACGCAGTTACCGTGATGAGGATGGAATAATTCAATCGTATAGGAACTTCAATATTTGTTGTAGGGGCAGGTTTTAAACCTGCCCCTACGTGTGTTCACCCAATTGGGAAACAAACGGAAATGTTTTGCATTGTGCAGGACAAGGGCGAACACAAGGTTTGCCCATACAGAGGTGTTACGAAAAGTTAACGAAGACCTTATTAAAACAAAGAGAGAAAGACTATGAAAACACGTTTCCAATTGTATTCAGGATTAAAGGATGAACGCGGGGCAGTCGCAATAATAATCGCTATATCAATCGTAATGCTCATCAGCTTCGGTGCACTTGCTGTTGACCTGGGCCACCTCTATGTTGTACGTAACGAACTACAGGATGCAGCCGATGCAGGTGCTCTGGCCGGCGCAAGATTTCTTTACAATGAGGACGGCACAGTAAATGAAGGAGCAAACCAGATTGCATACAGTGCAGCTATCGCAAATACCAGTGAAGGGAAAGCCGTTGAGGTTAACTGGTCCGGAGGGAATGGTGATGATGTACAGAGGGGCCATTGGAGTTTCGCAGCCAGGACTTTTACCCCAAACAGTTCCCTCGATCCCGTTGTACTTTGGGGCAAATCTACGGAAGATCTGGATAATGATCCGAATTTTATTAACGCAGTCAGGGTAAAGACCAGGCGGGAAACATCGCCTGCATCATCCTTCTTTGCCAAAATCCTCGGCTATCAGAATTTTGTAAAAAGCGCAGAGGCAATCGCATATATAGGATTTGCAGGAACATTACCACCACATGATGTTGATCAGCCTATCGTTATTTGCAGGGATAGCATTTTGGATGAAAACGGTGCATATCAATGTTCTATTGGACGTATGATTAATAGCGGTGAATCAATCTCAAGTTCCGAGACGGGAGGGTGGACCGATTTTAACCAGGAAGGAAATCCATGTCAGGGTGGTACGAATGCTCCCGCAGTACGTAGCCTCATATGTAGTGAAGGGAATCCTTATACAATTTATCTCGGCAAAGTTATGGCAACAAATGGGGGAGAAATCCAATCAGCCTTTAATGATTTGATACGATGTTGGGAAGATACAACCGGAAAGATTGTACCCTGGAACCTTACCCTCCCGGTAGTAACGTGTCCTGGCAATAACGTTGGTACCTGCGAAACAGTAGTAGGTGCAGTGAATATCAACATTCTCTGGATAACCGGAGCGGGCGAAGATCCCGACTATACAAATGCCCCAACCCAAATGGAGGATTGGTCATCTACCGACCCAAGCGGAGAGGTACGCTGGAATAGTTTTGTTACACATTTTAACTTACAAAATGTTGATGGAAGCCCTGCCCCCTATGCAAAGAAGAGCATCTATTTTAAACCAGATTGTGAACTCCATGAACCTACCGGTACTACCGGTGGGGAGAACTTTGGTGTCCTGGCAAAAATACCTGTACTTGTAAAATAAAGGAGCGTTTCTATGCCTGAAAGTACTATGTCCGTTTTATTAGAGATAAAAGATCAGAAAGTGATGGAAGAACTGGAGAAGGCCATCTCATCACTCAAGGGATTCCATTCCTATTCGAAACAGATGCATCCCCAGGACCCTGGTTTTTATGACCTGGTGATCCTGGAGGTAGGGGATGACTATAAAAAAGACCTGCAATTTGTTCATACACTTCAGACGTCCAGAATCACCAGGAATGTCTTTTTAACCTCTTCGGTAACACATTCAGAAATCCTCATTGAGGCACTGAACCTTGGAATAAAAGGATTTTTCCCGCAGCCAATCGATACGGAAGATGTGAGGAAGGCCCTTTTAAAAGTAAAAGGTCAAAACGAAGGGGGAACTGAAACAGGAGAGGTGGTAAAAAAAGGAAGGATCATTGACGTGTTTGGAAGTAAGGGTGGAGTTGGGACAACCACTGTCGCAATAAACCTGGCGATTAGTCTTGCCGGATTAGAGAATAATCCTTCGGTTGCACTGATAGACCTGAACCCCCTCTTTGGAGAAATATCAGCACATTTAAATATGGAACCTGCCTTCAGTTGGATAGAGGTAATGAAAAACATTTCCCGTTTAGATACCACCTATATAACAAGTATTCTGTCCAGGCATTCCTCAGGAATTTATATCTTGCCGTCCCCCATTGAACTGACCGATGACTATACGCCGAATCCGCAGGCGCTGGCAACACTCCTGAAGTTGATGCAGGCTATGTTTGATTACATTGTCATCGATGGAGGACAATTACTTGATGATAATTCCAGAGCGGTTATGAAAATATCAAATATGGTACTCCTTGTCTGCACACTCAATCTCCCATGCATTATCAATATCAAAAGACTCCAGAATACGTTCCGGAAACGTGGATATCCACATGAAGAGAATATTGGAATCGTTGTAAACCGGTTTTACAAAAATTCAGATATCTCCATGAAAGATGCAGAGGAGAGTCTGAATCAAAAGATCCTTTGCTGTATTCCAAATGTATACAAGGTTGCAACAAATGCTATCAACCAGGGAAAACCTATCTGCACGACAGCGAAAGGAACAGAAATTTTTAAAAAGTTTAGAGAATTGGCCTTGTCCTTTACCGAAGAGGCAGAAGCTGGTTTTTTAAAGGAGAACGGAAAAAAGAGGGAAAAAGGCGCTTTTTCTTTCACATCGATATTCAACCAAAAATAATGGAACCTATAACCTATGAATACAAAATACCTGACATATGCAAATGAGAAACCAAAGACTTCCTTAGTGTCAAATGAATTACTTGAATTAAAAACCAAAGTGCATGAACGGCTTGTAGAGATACTCGATCTCTCACTCATTGGCTCCCTCGACCAGAATATGCTGAAGCGGGAAATTCTCAAGGTGATTGAAAGGATTTTATCGGAGGATAAGTATGCTATTCCTCTCAATGCTGAAGAAAAGGAGCAGTTTATCGAAGAGGTACAGAATGAGGTACTTGGACTGGGGCCCATAGAACCATACATGCACGACCCAACGGTCACGGATGTTCTCGTTAATACCCACAGACAGATATATGTTGAGAGATATGGGAAATTGCAATCTACAGGCGCAAGGTTTAAGGATGATATTCATTTGAAAAACATCATTGACAGGATCGTATCTGCGGTAGGACGGCGCATTGATGAATCTTGTCCCATGGTAGATGCAAGACTGCCGGATGGATCACGTGTTAATGCCATCATCCCTCCCCTTGCCATCGATGGTCCCATGCTGTCAATCAGGCGCTTTGCTGTAATTCCATTGGAATTGGAGGATTTGATCACGCTGAAGACATTAACACCGGAGATTGGCGAGATATTAAAAGGCATTGTAACTGCAAAATTGAACGTTTTAATTTCCGGAGGGACCGGTACTGGAAAGACAACCATGTTAAATGTGCTTTCCCGGTTTATCCCCTCGCATGAAAGGATTGTAACTGTTGAGGATTCTGCCGAACTTCAGCTAAAACAGGAGCATGTGGTTCGTCTGGAAACACGTCCCCCAAATATAGAAGGGAAAGGAGAAGTTACCCAGCGGGACCTTGTCCGAAACAGCCTCAGGATGCGTCCCGACAGGATTATTGTGGGTGAGGTCAGAGGGGCGGAAGTTTTGGATATGCTGCAGGCTATGAATACCGGACATGAGGGATCACTTACCACCATTCATGCCAATTCACCCCGAGACGCACTCTTGCGATTAGAGACCCTGGTATTTATGGCCGGACTTAATATCCCGAGTGAGGCAATAAGGAGATACATCAGTTCTGCTATTCACATCATACTTCAGGTCTCACGCCATGTTGACGGGAGTAGAAAATTGGTAAGCCTGCAGGAAATTACCGGAATGGAAGGAAACGTAATAACGATGCAGGAAATCTTTTCCTTTACACAGGATGGTTTAGATGAGAATGGCAGGATAAAAGGAAGATTCGAGATTGCCAATGTCTTTCCACGTTTTACAGAGAAGTTCAATGCGTATGGGGTACAACTGCCAAAAGACATTTTTGGTTCCCGTAAAGTAATTTAAATATGAGTACGTATCGGTCTTGTTAGAGAGCCGGGTAGGGTGGGCATTGCCCACCAAAATATTGTTCACTCGTCCACGTTGATTGTTTTTGGTAGGTAATGCCACCCTACATGGCTGAATTTTGAGCAACTGGAAATTATGCCTGCGGCAATCCACAAACACGTATTTTCACGGCATAGGCCAGCCCGCCTTAGAAAATGGAGATTTAAGGGGTTGCCTGGTATGTTATGACAAACTTTGAAATTCCTATACATTAAATTATACCTTCGGTGACTTTAATAATACCAATGTAGGGGCAGGTTTAAAACCTGCCCCTACAACAAAATATTACATGAAAACCGGTCCGGAAGTCATGGATTAGCACTAGGCATATGAAAAGTACAAAACATTTCGGTTCGATCGGGAATGATTGAACCAGTGTTCAGTTCTTCAACGAAATTTTGAGTAATTATAAATTTTACCAGGGAGCAAACGTAATATGGGTATCATTATTAGCGCCGTTCTCTTTCTTGTTATCATACTGATCGCTGTTGGGGCTTATGTTTTTCTCAAACAGAATTCAGAGTCGAAGAGGGTTCGGGAACAGTTAAAAACACTTTCAACTCAGACATATGAAAAAATGGTTGTCGATATAACCAGGAAAACGAGGCCGCTGAGCAACATTCCCTGGCTTCACCGGATACTTTCTGATATTCCCCTGTTGAAGAAAATTGATCATATCCTGCAACAGTCCAATCTCAAGTACCCCCTCGGCATTTTTCTCTTAACTTCATTAGCTATGGCCTTCTTTGGTTTTCTTGCTACCTCATATACGATAAAAAGTAACCTTGTTTCACTCCTTGCAGCGCTCGTAGCTAGTGCAATACCGTTCCTTTACATTTCTTTTAAAAAGAATATGAGGATCAAAAAATTTGAGCAGCAATTACCGGAGGCCCTTGATCTGATTGCACGGTCATTAAGGGCAGGACATGCCTTTTCCGGGGGGATACAGATGGTAGCACAAGAGTTTGATGATCCTGTAGGCAGTGAATTTGCAAAGGTCCTTCATGAGATTAATTTTGGTGTCGGTATGAAAGAGGCATTGATAAACCTTACCGAACGTATCGATTGCAACGACCTGAAATTCTTTGCCATTTCCGTTACCATCCAGAGAGAAACAGGTGGAGACCTCGCTGAAATTCTTGAAAACATTAGTTATTTGATTCGTGAGAGGTTCAAGCTTCAAGATCGCATTCGCACCTTATCTGCCGAGGGAAAACTATCTGCCGTTATATTAATTGCCATTCCAATTTTTGTTGCCTTTGCACTCTCCATTGTCAGTCCGAATTATATAAAAAATCTTATAACTGATCCTCTGGGAAAGATGCTTGTTGCCTTCTCTCTTTTTACAACGTTCATGGGAATTATCGTAATGAAAAAAATTATCACAATAAAAGTATAAAGAGGCCTTATTATGGATATCGTTCTTCTCATACCTATCGTTGTATTTATTTGCATAATACTATTTACACTCTTGATTTTCTTTTCCGTCAAATCCCGCACGGAACGTCGTAAACTCATGGAGAAAATTCAATACAGCGGGGGTAGCGCGGGAGTAGAACCGGCTACCGATGAGCGCCGCGTATCAGGCCTGCATCAAAAACGATTCGGGCAATATTTCTTGAACCTCGCGAATATATTTGGAAATGTCACAAAACCCAAGAGTGAAGAAGACATCTCCCGGGTTCAAAAAAGTTTGTCAAACATCGGATACCGGAATAGCAATGCATCGATTATCTATTTTGGAGCCAAGGCCTTCTGTACATTCCTGATGCCTGCAATAGGCTTCTTGCTTTTCAAACTTTGCGTATCAAAACCCCTTGGATCATTTTTCCTTATAGCAATCATTGTTTTTCTTGCATTGATTGGTTCTTATGTACCGAGCATCTGGCTCCGAATAAAGATTGCCAGGAGAAAGGAAAAGATACTCGACGGCTTCCCCGATGCCCTCGATCTCCTGGTTGTATGCGTTGAGGCTGGAATGGGCCTGGATGCTGCATTAGACCGGGTCGGTGAGGAGATGAAGATAAGTAACGGGGTAATCAGTGAAGAACTGAGAATATTCAATAAAGAGATGAGGATAGGAAAGACGCGCAGGGATGCATTGAAAAATCTTGCACGTAGAACGGGAGTAGAAGACGTTAATAATTTAGTAACATTATTAGTTCAGACGGACAAGTTTGGTACAAGTGTAGGCCAGGCATTACGGGTTCATTCAGATTTCATGAGGGTACAAAGACGCCAAAGGGCAGAGGAAAAGGCCGTCAAATTGCCGTTAAAATTATTATTTCCCTTGATTTTCTTTATTTTCCCTTCCCTTTTTGTCGTAATTTTAGGACCGGCACTTACTCAAGCATACAAGCTATTTTATGGCCATTAATGCCCGGTAACATTATCTTATACTCTCTGTGTAGGGGCGAACCTTGTGTTCGCCCAAATGAACAAACGGAAACGTTTTGAACCGTACAGGGCAAGGGCGAACCCATGTAGGGGCAGGTTTTAAACCTGCCCCTATAACAGAATGTTGAAATTCCTATACGCTTAATAAAGAAAGGGAGATAGCAATATGATAAAAAATAGGGATAGTTATCGTTCAATAAAAGGAGTATTCCCAGGGCAGTTGAATCTCATCATCAAACCTCTTGGTCTTTGTATTTTTACCGGCCTTTTTCTCCTAACAGCAATAGGTGGCATGTCGGGATGTGCAACCCAGAAAAGCCAGCAAAAAATTTTACAAGAGCAGAATGAATACAGAAAAATGATGGAATTTCAAAAACAAAAAACCTCCATGGAAATGGAAAAAGAGATCTCAAAAAAAATTCCGGAGATGACAAAGGAGGGATATGAGGCATTAGGGGATGATTACCTGAAACAGGGAAATCTTGGGATGGCCTTTATCCAGTATAGCAAGGCGATCCAGCTAGACTCGAGTCAAACGAGCGTACGGAATAAGATGGGACGGCTCTTATTAAGGAGAGGGATGACAGACGAAGCGATGAAAGAGTTTGATAAAGTTCTAGAAATTGATCCAGGCAACGCCCTTGCCTATGAGGGTAGGGGAATAGTATATTTTACGAAGCATGAGTCCGGCAAATCGGAAGAAAACTTCAAGCAGGCCATACATCTTAACTCAAAGCTGTGGCAATCCTATACCTTCCTTGGAATAATTTATGATCACCAGGGACAATTTGAATCTGCCATTCATGCATACCAGGAAGCTATTACCCTTAACCAGAACTCCAGCACCCTCCTCAATAATTTGGGGATGTCATATTATTTAAAGGGAGAATATGAAAAATCAATTGAAACCCTGAATAGGGCTCTAACGATAGAGCCTACAAACTCTAAATTTTATAACAACATGGGGCTGGCCTTATGCAAATTAGAAAGATACGAGGAGGCACTTAAGGCGTTTAAAAAGGGCGGAGACGAGGCAAGCGCGTACAATAATATCGGATATATTTACATGAAAGAGCAAAAGTTCAAAGAAGCGATCTGTGCATTCGAAAAGGCCATTGAAACCAAACCAAGTTATTTTGCAAAAGCCCATGAAAACAAGGAGATAGCAAAAGCGTCCATGAATATACCCTCTTCAGATAAGATGGATTCGCTCACAACGGAGTAATGTTATAGTGATCAACGACTGAACCGGAGAAGAGATATCATGATTATGGTATAAGGTATTTTTCTTTCTCAATCCCGAAGGATGTCATGATTATAACAAAAAAAACAAAAGAAAGATTTTGGACCCCGAAGGGATGGTATGGGAAACCCGATAATCATTTCACCCCTTCAGGGTTATCTATCGTATTCAATACATGAAACCAAACATGCTCAATCTTTCATTTCGAAGAAGTGAATGAGCACCTTTGCTTCGACACAGGGAGAGATGGATCAATGGTTGAATGGCTCAATGGCTATTAACCATCCAACCATATAACCATGTCGGGTTGGTTCAATCGTCCACGATTGAACCGAAACGTTTAGGCATGTTCCTGGCACCTGGTATCAATCCAAAGCCTCTCTAACACTCAAAACATATGGTTCAGCCTACAAAATTGAACCGGCCCGAAGTCAATCAACATGCCGAAACGTATGGTTCAATCTGCAAGATTGAACCAACCCTGAGGAGTAGGGCAACCCTTTAGGGTTACTATTCTGGGTACTGTATTCGAGCGGAGAAGCAAGACTAAAGCCTCGCCTTACATATTCATAACAGAAAAAAGTGCCAAAGGACTCGTTTATGTTTAGGAATTTCAAACCAATGTGATGTTTCGGTATGTCCTCTCACCGAAACCCACCTTGGCGCTGATTTGTTTCGGTGAGAGGACTCACCGGTCGGAACAACATCATCCCCTTAACATCAGCATCAGCCGGGAGAGCCGGGGGCATTCCACCTTCATCCCTTGCAATACTCTTATGAACTTCCAAGTTTAAAAGAATATCTTTGGTTTGGGGTACTACTCTAAAATACCCATTTTATTGTTGGTTTGTTCCAAAATGAAGGGTTCAAATTACAAATCTGAACTCGCATGGAGGAGATTATTGGGTTGTAGTTATGCTGTGATACGAAGTGCGCCATGTCACGCTTCTGTGCAGACACACTTCTGTAACAAGTTACAGTTTAAAATAACGCATCCTTGTGTCATAGTACCATTCCGATACGATTAATTTGTGTCATTTTTACCCCACAAATGGTGCAAAATGGCGCAATTTTCCTGTATACCATCATAATCACCAATTCCAACCACTCCTGTTGGTATCTTTTTTGATATGAACATTTTCAGATTTAAATGACACCGAATAAAGTCAAAACCAATAAGGAAAGGAGGTAAATAAACGCTTCATATCGTTTCGTTTTACCTTGATTTTTACTTTATTATTCTTCCATAACAAAAATACAAGAAACATACTGCCATGAAACTATCAATCGTTATACCTTGCTATAATGAAGTTCATACCATAAAACGAATCGTTGAGATTGTCAGAAATGCTCCCTACGATAAAAAAGAAATCATTATCGTAGATGACTGCTCTACCGATGGCACACAAGAAATACTGAGAAATGAAATTGCCGATAAGGTGGATACAATCGTATATCATGAACGAAACCAGGGCAAGGGCGCTGCCCTTCGGACCGGATTTAAGGCAGCTACCGGTAACATTGTGATTGTGCAGGATGCCGATCTTGAATACAACCCGAATGAATATCCCCAAATGCTTGAACCGATTCTCACAAACAAGGCTGACGTGGTATATGGATCACGGTTTTTGGGGGTAGGCCCACACAGGGTTGTCTATTTCTGGCACCGGATCGGGAATGGTTTGCTGACATTACTCTCGAATATCTTTACGAATCTCAACCTGACTGATATGGAGACCTGTTACAAGGCATTCCGACGTGAGATTATCCAATCAATCAAAATCGAGGAAGAGCGTTTTGGATTTGAGCCGGAAATTACCGCAAAAGTAGCGAGAATGAAATGTCGTGTGTATGAAGTTGGAATATCGTACTACGGTCGTACGTATGAAGAGGGTAAAAAGATCGGGTGGGTCGACGGTTTTAGGGCATTATATTGTATTCTGAAATATAACTCACATGCATTATCAACCACCAAATATCTTTTCCTTTGCGGTATATTCCTTTTCGCCCTGGCAGCAGCGACAAATTTCACGTTATTTTGGATATTTGCCTATATTTCAGGTTATGTGTACATAGCAGGTGGACTGGTAAGCTTATTTATAGGAATGCCTTTCCTTCTAAAATTTTATAAGCGACATCTATCGAAAATTGTTTCGATGTTCTAAATTTGTTCATGAGCTACTTTGTTTCAGTGAGAGAACTCACCGAAATATCCATAACATTTTAAAGCGATAAAAACATAATTCCACGAGAATGGTACGAAAGAAAACAAAAAAACTCGTGATTGTTCACATCTTGCGTGGGTATTCAATGCATAACATGAAAGAGCCATTTCTTGAACCTATCCTGAGAAAGCTACGAATAAGAAAGGTATTGCCGGTAATCCAAGCATATCCTGGCTGCCACCTTCTGGATATCGGATGTGGCTGGGATTATAAACTCTTAAAAACCGTTGAGCCTTATATTGCAAGAGGTGTTGGAGTTGATTTCAAGGCCCGCCAATCAACGAGTCAGAAAGTTACAACATTTCAGACAAGATTCACCACCACCCTTCCTTTTGAAAATGATTCATTTGATGTGATTACCATGCTGGCAGTGTTGGAGCATTTATCACATCCGCTGGAAATAATGAAAGAAGTTGAACGGTTATTAGTAACCGGCGGTAGTCTTATTTTGACAGTTCCCGCCAAGCTATCCAAACCAGTTTTGGAATTTTTATCGTATCAATTGAAAATAATAAATGAAGAAGAGATCAAAGATCATAAAAAATACTACAATTATTCTGAATTAACGGATCTTTTCAAAAAAACAAAATTACATATTGAAACCCATAGGTATTTCCAATTCTGGTTAAATAATTTTTGTATAGCAAGGAAGTATCGATAAAATTTTGGAGGTTTCGGTAAGTCCTCTCACAAAAACAGTAATCATAAGTCCAGATACTGGAACAAATCCAGAAACATCGGGAAAACCGTCATTTCGAGCGTAGCGAGAAATCTTTTGGCCATTGATAAAAGCAGTCTGCAGTCATCTGATAGCTATAGTAATGTTAAAACAAAATGTCACTTTTATAGTCTTCAGAAGCCCTATATTCTTGGCAAAATCTGCTATGCTATGTGACATTTTGTTTTGAGATCGCTATAAATCATAAGATTTCCTGGTTTTTCAGGATCCTATCCTGAGCAAAAGATTTCTCATTACTTCGCTCCTCGAAATGACATGAAGCGAAGAGAGCGAAATGATAAGAAAATGAGTTTTCGTCCAGATACTATAGAGAAGAAAGGCAGAATTATGTTATCAAATACTTTAAATAATGGATCATTACAAACAGTTGAACCTCCACTAACAAAAAAAGGGGTTTTTAGCAGATGGATTAGTAAACACTGGATTAATTTGGTTATTTGCATTCCGTTATTCTTTACTATTTTTTATCGTCTCGCATCTGCTACCGTTGCAGACCCTGATCTCTGGGGATATATGGCCTTCGGCCGGTTATTCTGGGAAGCAAACAGCTTCCCTTATCATGATATATTCTCTTACATGCCAACAAGACCTGTCTGGATATATCACGAGTGGCTCACAGGTGTGTTATTCTTTAAAATATATCAGGCCTTCGGTGAAACAGGTCTGCAGATTTTCAGATATGGTATTGGATTGCTGACTGCGGGAATGGTGTATCTGACAGCCAGAAAAAGAGGCGCTGGTCCGTTGAGTTCAGCAATTGCACTCTGGACGGTGAGCATTATGTTTACCGCCTACTATAGTTCGGTGAGGGCCACTATTTTTACCTACCTTTTTTTTGTGTTGACATTTTTTTTGCTTGAAACGGCCAGACTCAAGAACTCATGGGGACGTCTACTATTTATCATTCCCATTCAAATACTTTGGTGCAACTTTCATGGTGGCTTCTTTGCCGGTTTAGGGCTTGTATCGCTTTATACGGCAGGCCAGGTGTTATCATGGCACAAATTCAAACCATACCTTATCATATTAATCATGTCAACCTTTGCAACATTGATTAATCCATATGGAATTTCCTATTGGGTTCATATGGCAGAGGCGATTACCATGCCCCGTCCTGAAATCGGAGAATGGTTTTCTGTTTATAAGGCAATAAAATCAGATTACCTGATTAACAATCAGATTTATTTTATTTTTATCACGTTTATTGCCATTATATTTGGCTTACGGTACCGATTTAAGGATATCACACCTGTTTTGATTTTATTAACAACGGTATATCTGGGATTCAAAAGTTGTCGGCATGCGGCATTCTTTTTTCTATCATTCGCAATTTTTTACCCCAGCATATTTATGGCCTTTGGTGAGCGTTTGAAATCAGACCCAAAGATATTGAAACTATTCAATCGTGCAGGTTGGAAGACATATCTGCTCGCATCGGCTTTTCTTATATCCATTCATTATCGTGTCATAGAATTTTCTCCCCTTAAATTAAGCTTTCCAACTCATTCAGCTAAGAAAGCATCAATGTATTATCCTATAGGAGCAATAGACTACATACGTGAACATAATTTGGCTGGTAATATATTATGTGAATTTGGCTGGGGAGAATATATTATGTGGAATCTGTATCCAAAATGTCTTGTGGGAATGGATGGTCGTTATGAATCAGTGTATCCCGATAAAATACACCGTGAATATTTTGATTTTCATTTCGGACGTAATAACTGGCGAAGGTTCCTGGAGAATTACCCACACGATATAATATTAATAAAATCAAATGGAAAAACCCATAATCTTTTACAAAGTGAAAAAAATTGGAAGCAATTATATATAGATGATGGTTGTGTCCTCTTTGCGAGGCAGAACTACAGTTTGGTACAATAAAGTAAATGTTGAAAGTATTTTTAACGATTTCTTACCTTTTCAAGGGATAGAGGCGGTAGATCCGCTGGTAATGTCGTTTTGAGTGTATGCATACCTTGTTTTCCTTTCAGGAATATCCTGTTAAGAATAGATTTCATGATTAGCCTGGATCTATCGTATGTAATTAATACGTTACAAATAAAATATAATTTTAACACAATGACAAGGGTCAGGGGTGATGCAAAGAGAAGCGCCTTAGATCTCGACATCTCAATGGCAAGGTACTGGGTTACAGATGTTATGAAAAAAGCCATTGTTGTAAAGGTAGCAAGAAGTATGAGCCCTATCTTTACCGACATATAAACAACGGCACACCTCATAAGGAAAGGTTTCTGATTCTCCTTAAAACTATTCAGAGATGCAAAAAGATGCATTACTTTTTCTTGTAAGTTTATAAACCGCTGCGTATTTTTTATCGTTATCGTGTTCATCATATAATCTCTTTCTAACAAATAAATCTTTTGTAAACTTATGAAGGTGTCTGTACAAACCGGTGGTTATACTGTTTGTGATAATATTCCATGAATTCCTTATCTTTTATCTTTTTCCACCATACCTGATTATCTTTGTACCATTGTATCGTATCCCTGAGACCTTTTTCAAACGTTATTTGTGGTTTAAAACCTGCGGAGGCCAACTTGGTACAATCCAAGGCATAACGTCTATCATGCCCTTCCCTGTCTTTTACATGTTCTAATAAGGTCTTTGGTTTTTTGAGCTCTTCCAGAATAAGGTTTGCCGTATCAATATTACACCTTTCGTTACCCCCACCGATATTATACACTTCTCCATCTATCCCATGTGTCATAAGGAAATCAATACCGGCACAATGATCTTCTACATGGATCCAGTCTCTTACCTGCTTTCCATCGCCGTATAATGGAAGCTTTTTATCTTCCAATGCGTTTGTAATAAAAAGGGGGATAAATTTTTCAGGATGCTGATATGGACCATAATTATTGGATGCCCTTGTTATAATAACTGGCAATCCATAAGTCACCCAATATGAGTAAGCAAGCCGGTCACCTCCTGCTTTACTGGCAGAGTATGGATTACTGGGATTTAGGGCATCGGTTTCCCTGAAAGTGCCTTTGTAAGCTGTTCCATAAACCTCATCGGTAGATATCTGAATAAATTTTTTAACCTTATACCGCCTTGATGCCTCCAGGAGAATAAAAACCCCTTTCATATCTGTATCAATAAAGGTACCTGCACTAAGAATACTCCGATCGACATGTGTTTCTGCTGCAAAGTTAACAATCGTATCAATTTCTTCCACAGACAAGATATGTTCTACCAGTTCCTGGTTACAAACATCGCCCTTATAGAAGATAAACTGCCGGGATCTCTTCGAGTTTTCAGTAATATCCTTGAGATTTTCAAGGTTCCCTGCATAGGTTAATTTATCAAGCACCACTACCCGCTTATCCCGATTGATCATACGGAGAACAAAGTGACTCCCAATAAACCCTGCACCACCGGTAATGAGTATTGTCATATTATTTTAAAGAAAATTTCTTTTGCCCCGAACGCTAAATCCTTTATTATTATCGAATTCAAGCGGTCTTTCTTATGGTATTCTTGCCTTCGTACTCTTTACCATATAACTTAATGATTTCAACTATTTCGTTTTCAGGATCAGCAATCCAATATTCCCGCACACTACACTTGCATATAATTTCTTCTTAATCCCCTTATCTCGCTTGGATGTAGAAGGTAACGAAATCTCAACAATCAAATCAGGAACTCCTTTGATATTATCTCTTGCGATCATTCTACATTAATATTTTTCCGATGTTTTTACAATAAAAAAATCCCCCTTCATTTCCATTTTAAAAACATGAAACAAGGGGGATTTGATATTTTACGGGACATTTATTTATTTGCCAGATTTAACCAGGTATTAACCCGTCTGATAGTTGCTTGCGCCTTTTCCTTTTCTTCGGTACTCGCTCCGCCAGATAAGATCTTTTCGGCTGAGTCTTTTTCAGCACGTACCTTCTCTACATTAACCTCACCTTCCATAACACATGCATCGGTTAGCACAACGACGTTATTCGCCATAACTTCCAAAAATCCCCTGTCAAGAGCAAACAACACTTTTTTGCCATTTGCATCATGAACGGTTAAGATGCCTGTCTTCAACTCAGAGATTAACGGTGCATGATCTGCAAGGATACCGAAGGAACCTTCAGTCCCGTCTGCAGATATACTTTGAACGGCGTTGTTGTAAACAACTCTTTCTGGTGTGATAATCTCAAATGTAAATGTTTTGGCCATATTTATCCACCCATCTGTTTTGCTTTTTCTACTGCTTCTTCAATACCACCAACCATGTAGAAGGCCTGCTCAGGCAGGTTGTCATACTTTCCTTCAACCACATCTTTAAATCCCTTAATGGTCTCCTTCAGAGGCACATACTTCCCTTTCGTCCCGGTAAACTGCTCAGCGACAAAGAATGGTTGCGACAAGAACCGCTGCAATCTTCTGGCCCTGCCGACCAATACTTTATCCTCTTCTGAAAGCTCTTCCATACCCAGGATAGCGATAAAGTCCTGAAGTTCTTTATAACGCTGCAATATCCTCTGAACTTCACGGGCAACCTCATAATGTTCTTGTCCTACGATCCTTGGGTCGAGAATTCTGGAAGTTGATCGCAACGGGTCTACGGCCGGATAGATTCCGAGTTCAGCAATCTGACGGGACAGGGCTATGGTAGCATCGAGGTGAGGAAAGGTTGTAACAGGCGCCGGATCGGTGAAGTCATCGGCGGGGACGTAAACAGCCTGTAAGGATGTAATCGAACCCTTCTTTGTTGTTGTAATCCTCTCCTGCAAATCTCCCATCTCTGTAGCCAGTGTAGGTTGATATCCTACGGCAGAAGGCATACGGCCCAAAAGCGCAGACACTTCAGAACCCGCTTGTACAAATCTGAAAATATTATCAATAAATAAGAGTACATCCTGTCCCTCCACATCTCGAAAATACTCCGCCATAGTCAGACCTGTTAAAGCAACCCTCAGTCTTGCACCAGGCGGTTCATTCATCTGACCAAAGACAAGCACAGTCTTATCAATAACCCCAGACTCCTTCATTTCAAGCCACAAGTCATTTCCTTCACGGGTTCTTTCACCAACTCCTGCAAACGCAGAATAGCCGCCATGCTCTGTAGCAATACTTCGGATGAGTTCCATGATTAATACCGTTTTACCAACTCCGGCACCACCAAACATACCAATCTTTCCACCACGAGCAAACGGCGCAAGTAAATCAATGACTTTTAAACCAGTCTCCAATACCGTTGTGACAGTTTCCCTCTCTTCAAACGATGGGGGAGCACGATGGATCGAAAGACGGTTCGCAGTTTCCATCTCGCCCAGTTTATCAATTGGATCACCCAATAGATTAAAAACCCTGCCTAATACTTCTTTCCCCACCGGCACGGTGATAGGTGCACCGGTATCAAGGGCATCCATACCTCTTACCAGCCCATCCGTTGATGACATGGCAATACATCGAGCAGTATCATTTCCCAAATGTTGCGCAATTTCAGCAATAACGGAAATATCTCTTTGAGGGTCTTTTATACTAACGGCATTCTTAATGGGAGGAAGATTACCAGGGGCAAACCGGACATCGATGACAGGTCCGATCACCTGTACAATTGTTCCTTTATTATCTTTTTTACTTTCTCTTTTTTTTGCAGCCAAATGAGTTACTCCTTCCTTACATTTTGAACAGATCAAAAATTATGGATCCGGAAAACCAAAAACCTGTTTTTGCTGAGGTTTCAATCCCCTGGTTTTCCTTAATATTCTTTATGTATCCCTTAATACTTTTATTTTTAAAAGAGGCACATTTTATCGTACGAGTGCTTCGGCACCAGACACAACTTCCAGTAATTCCTTCGTTATTGCCTCTTGTCGAGCCTTGTTATACGTGCTTGTCAATTCTTCAATCATTTCACCCGCATTTTCAGTTGCCGCAATCATGGCCACCCTCCGCGCTGCATATTCAGAAGTTAATGATTCCAGAATGCACTGGTAAAGCCGGGTTTCTATGAATTTCGGAAAAAGGTGATTCACTATCTGCTCCGCCGATGGTTCAAAGATGTACTCGCCACTTGGCTTCTCTTTCGCTTCAAAAATACCTTTCTCTATAGGTAACAGTCGCATACTCGTAGGGAAGGATTGCATGACGGTATGAAATTTCGTATAGAATATATACAATTCCCCAAATTCATCATTATCATATCCCTGAATTAACTGAGTAGCTATTGTTTGTACCTGGTCATAACCAATTTTTTCTATACTCTCAGGGATATATTTTTCTATGAAAGGCGCATAGTTCCCTTTAGAAAAATACAGGTATCCCTTCTTTCCGATAAGAGTCAGCTTAATTTTCTTATCAGTCTGTTCCTTAATGAACCTTACAGCCTTCTGGATTATATTGTTATTATAAGCCCCACAAAGTCCCTTATCCGCGGTAATCAAGATAATTTTTATCGTTGGTACCTCATGCCCTTTTTCTGCAAACCATGGGTGAGCCCCCTCTAAAGAAGAAACCAGGTGACTCAAAACCATGTGCATCTTCTCGGTATAAGCCCGCGATGCTAAAACCCTGGACTCTACTCTTTTTAACCTGCTCGCCGCCACCATTTCCATAGCGCGGGTAATTTGCTTTATACTCGAAACACTCCTTATACGCTGTTTAATTTCTCGGGTACTTAGCATTATTAGCCCTTCTGTGCAAAAGTTTGTTTAAAATCTTTGATAGCATTCTCAAGTTTCTGTGTTATCTCAGGATCGAGCTTCTTCTTTTCTCGTATCTCGATACCAATAGAAGCATATTTCTCTCTCATAAACTTCAAAAATTCCTTTTCAAAAGACTTAACCTTATCTACAGCAATGTCATCCAGATATCCATTGATTCCGGCAAAGATTGACATAATCTGCTCTTCTACGGGTACGGGCGAATACTGCGGCTGTTTCAAAATCTCTACAAGCCTGCTGCCTTTCGATAACTGTGCCTGAGTAAATTTATCTAATTCAGAACCAAATTGCGCAAAAGAGGCTAATTCTCTATACTGGGCTAGAGTTAACCGTAAGGTACCAGCAACCTTCTTCATTGCCGGAATTTGAGCATTTCCTCCAACCCTCGATACCGATAACCCTACCGAAATAGCAGGCCGGATACCTGCATTGAATAAATCACTTTCTAAATAAATCTGCCCATCCGTAATAGAGATAACATTTGTTGGAATGTAAGCAGAGTAATCACCGCCTTGTGTTTCTACCACAGGAAGCGCTGTTAAAGAACCTCCACCGAGCTCGTTATTCAGCTTTGCAGCCCTCTCAAGTAACCGGGAGTGAAGGTTGAAGATGTCTCCCGGAAAAGCCTCACGGCCAGGAGGACGCCGCAATAAAAGCGAAATTTGACGATAGGCAATTGCGTGTTTATACAGATCATCATACATAACAACTGCGTGCATCCCATTGTCTCTGAAATATTCTCCCATAGCACAACCGGCGTAAGGCGCAATGTATTGCAGAGGGGCAGGATCAGATGCGGAAGCTACAACAACAATGCTGATGTCCATCACTTTATGATCTTCCAATGTCTTCACGACATCGGCAACAGTAGACATCTTTTGACCAATCGCCACATAGATACAATAAACCCCTGACTCACGCTGGTTAATGATAGTATCAATAAGAATAGCAGTTTTCCCTGTCTGTCTATCACCGATGATAAGTTCACGTTGTCCCCTGCCAATTGGTATCATGGCATCTATTGCCTTAATACCGGTTTGTAACGGCTCTTTCACAGGTTGCCTCTCGACCACATTGGGAGAAGAACCTTCAATCGGCCTGAATTGATCAGCAGCGATAGGCCCTTTACCGTCGATAGGTTGCCCCAACGCATTCACAACACGACCCAATAACGCCTTACCTACAGGCACCTGTACTACCTTTCCTGTAGTTTTTACAATATCGCCTTCCTTGATCTTCTCATCGGAACCGAGAAGAATTGCACCAATGTTGTCTTCTTCCAGGTTCATGGCAATTCCATATACATTTTCAGGAAATTCCAATAATTCGCTGGATAAACAATCATCTAACCCGTAAATACGTGCAACCCCGTCACCCACTTGCATAACGTGACCGACATTTTCCAACTTTAATTTTTCTTCATATCCTTCAATCTCCTTTTTAATGATTGAAGCAATATCAGTAGATGCTAATGCCATTTCCTCTACTCCTATCTTAAATAATTGAGATTCTTCTTTTATTTGCTAAGAACGATACATAATTTTCTATCGTTTCTCATACAATACACCGAAAGAATCAAAATTGTATAATTTTAAATCTTTAATTCCGGGGCTGCCCAGATAAACTTTGTATACAGTATTTTAGGGGCGTGTCGTAAAATACTCCCCTAAATTGTATCTAAACCGTTTTCGATCTGTTACATCGGCCCCAATACTCATTACTTCTCATTGGGCTGCAAAAAACTTAACAGTTTATAAAACAGCCCAATGATTAATTCCTTTGTATTGAGAAAATATAAACGATACCTAAGCTGTCCGCACCGATAATAGTTTTGACTTGAGATTATTTAATCTGTTTGCAACGCTTCCATTTATCATCCTATTCCCAATCTGCAGCACTAGTCCCCCCAGGATATCTGGATTATGAATAACTTCTAACTCTACCATTCTCCCGGTAACCTTATTTAATTTTTTCTTGAATTTATTCAACCGATCCCCAGTTAAAGGAATAGCCGTGTGCACTCTGGCCTTGATGATTCCCTTCTTCTCGTCAGTGACCGTCCTATATACTTCAGGGATAAATTCTAAAATTTCCTCTTTTCTCCGGTCAACCAGCAAGGATAAAAAGTTTCTCATAAGATCTGAAACTGGCTCGCCGAACACCTTTTTGATCAGTTTCTTCTTATCATCCCGTGTAATCGATGGATGATAGAGCACCTTTTTCAGTTTATCGTATCTCGTAATGATACCAGAGACCAACTCCAGATCTTTTTCAATTTGTTCAAACTGCCCTTTTTTAGAAGCGACCTCTAAAAGAGCACTCACAAACGTAATTGCAACGCTCTTATCTAACACTCAGTTCCCCTATCTCTTCAATAAAGTCGTCGACAAGCTTTTCAGCCGTCTGCGGACTTATAGACTGTTGAATAATCTTGGAAGAAGCCAGAATGGAAAGGGTCACTACCTGATCTCTTATCTCTGCGAGTGCCTTTTTTCGCTCTTGTTCAATTCCTTCTTGTGCCTTTATTCTTACCGATTCAACCTCTTCCTTGGCACGCTTGACAATTTCCTCACTTATACGATTACCTTCATTAATAGCCTCTTGAATCCTCTTAGCAGCCTCGGCTTCGGCCTCGGAAAGCTTTTTCTGAAACTCTAATTTAAGACTTTCTGCCTCTGCCCTATCCATTTCTGTCCTCTCATAGGTGCCTTTTACCTCTTCAGCCCTTGCCTTTATCATGGCAGATATCTTGCCGAAGAGAAACTTTTTGAGGACAAAGAGCAATATTAAGAAGCCGATTCCCTGAACGATAATAGACTTAAAATTAATTCCCAGGGTATTTAGAATATCCAATCGATCTCCTCCTACGCCTATTTAACGGCATGCTGAATTAACTCAAGAACTGCTTCTGTCTTTGGTAACTTTCCAAGAAGGATAAAGGACATCATCAAGGAATAAATCGTTAATGATTCGATGAATGCCAGACCAACAAACATAACAAGCTGTATTTTCCCAGCGGTCTCAGGTTGCCTTGCAATACTATTTGCTGCCCCGTATACCGCAATACCCTGCCCTAAACCACAACCAAATGCTGCAATTGAAATCAAACCTACTGCTATTGCCAATAATGCAAAATAAATCACGCTTTAACCTCCTCCTTTAAAAATGTTTAATGATGTTCTTCATCATGGATGCCAATTGCACCCGCAATATAAAAACTCGCCAAAAGCGAAAAGATCATCGCTTGTATGGTGCTCCCCAGCAATGCAAGAAAAACCATTGGCAGATGCGCCGGTATGGGAATAAGACCTAATAAAAAGGGAGAAAATCCAACAAATATCGCTATAATGGTATCTTCACCCATAATATTTCCAAAGAGACGCATCGATAGTGATAATGGACGTGAAAGAAGCTCTTGCATCAGGTGTAAAGGAAAAACCAATGGGGCAAGCCAAAGTGGTTGGCCAGCCATATGTTTCAGATAGCCGACTACGCCGTTGTTTTTTACACCCTGGTAATGGGTAACAAAAAAAACAATGAGCGTTAACGCTATCGTTGTATTGAAATTACTCGTGGGTGAATGAAACAGGGGTACCTGCCCCACCATGTTCATAATAAAAATATAGATAAACAACGTCCCGATAAACGGAACGAATGGCCCCGCGGCACGTCCCATCTGCGACTTTGTAAAATTCTCAAGCCCTTCCACAACAATTTCCAAAAAAGCCTGAAGCTTACCAGGCACCTTCTTTAATCTTCTTGTTGCAATAATAGAAAATATTGCCAAAAATATGATTATCGTTGCAGACATGATTATTGGTACCCATTCATGCTTCGTTATACCAAAAAACTGGCTGTGGGGATCAACGGGTATCAAATCAACAAACGACGGCAGTTCAGTCTTATTTTCGGCACCACCCTCTGCACCAGACACTCGACTCACACTCCTTTCTCAATTATTCATCAGCTCAAAAATTATAGCATTTATTACCATGTATAGTTATTCGTATTGTTACTTTTTATACAAGAGGTATTTTTAATGAGGAACAGAGATACCGTATATTCTGAGGAGAAAAGCTTCTTTCCAGTCCGGAATTACAGTCACACTTTGTGTTCCGGAATCTGTATATGCTCCCCCTAACGGGCATCCGATTATTTCCTATCTTTCAAGCGGCACTTTAATTGACTTATTCAAATAATCTACCAGTAATTTACTTCCAATCTTCATAATAATAACCACAACAACAACACCCAGACCAAGTGCCATAGCAATCGGGTCAACATCCAGGAAAAAACAAACGGAAAATAATGTTACACCTATCAGGGAATATTTTAAGATGCTCACCTTTAAAAAAAACTTCTTAATTTCAGGTCTTTTATGTTTTAATGCATGTTGTATTGTCCACCACAATACCTTACACAAAACAAGGCTTGTAAAACAGCCCACAGCAATGCTCAACGTCATCTTGAGGGACAAACATGATAATGAACAAGCAATAACTATCAACGACAAAAGAAAGGAGGTCATGAGCACTCTTTCCGGAAAGCCCTCATCAAAGAGAAGAGATTTTTCATTATCTTCTTCTTTTATCATTTCACTTACCCTTCTTATCCTCATTTAATAACTTCTTCACTAATTTGAAAAACTCTACAAAACTCCCAATAATCCCCAGCATAATAAAGGATATCATAATCCATGGAGACGTATTAAATTTTCTATCCAAATAGCTACCGATAAAATACCCACCGGCTATGGCGCCTGCCGTCGTAAAGCCAAAGCCCCCAACCAAACCCAGGATACGATACGTCTCGCTATTTTTATCTTTCTTAAGAAAAGGCACAAATTATATCAAGAAAAAAATTTTAAAAACCTTTTACCACTTCCCGAAAAGCATCAATGGTCGCATCAATCTCTTTTCCACCATGGGTTGTTGACACAAAAACCGCTTCAAATTGTGACGGAGCAAAATAGAAACCCTTTTCCAACATGCCATGAAAGAACTTTGCATACCGCTTCGTATCACTTTTTTTGGCTGTAGTATAATCAGTAACAGGTTGCTCCGTAAAAAAGGTACAAAGCATGGAACCAACCCGTGTATGATAGGCGGGTATCTTGGCATCCCTGCATACCCTTTCCATACCGGCTGCCAGTCTTTGCGACTTTTCTTCCAGATCCCTGTAAATCTTATTATCTTTTAATATTTCCAATGTAGCAATCCCAGCAGTCATGGCTACCGGATTACCAGAGAGTGTGCCTGCCTGATATACAGGTCCTACAGGCGATATGCTGTCCATTATCTCTTTCTTACCACCATATGCCCCAACAGGAAGACCACCACCAATGATCTTTCCAAGGGTGGTCAAATCAGGTTCAATACGATACAGCGATTGCACGCCACCGTGTGCAACCCTGAAGCCTGTCATCACCTCATCAAATATTAGTACAATACCATGCTTTTTTGTAATCTCCCTCAACCCCTCTAAGTAGTTTTTCCGGGGAGGCACAACGCCCATATTGCCGGCTACCGCCTCAACAATAATACAAGCAATATCCTTCCCCCGTTTAGAACAAACCTCATTCACACTATCGATGTCATTATAGGGAAGGGAAATTGTATGTTTAACAAAATCCTGGGGAATACCTGGACTGGTAGGCGTACCAAGGGTTGTTGCACCAGAACCTGCCTGAATCAGTAAACTATCCACATGCCCATGGTAACAACCTTCGAATTTAATCACTCCATCCCGTTTTGTAAATCCCCTGGCCAAGCGGATGGCACTCATCGTAGCTTCCGTACCAGAATTGACCATTCTTATCTTTTCTATAGAAGGCATGGCTTCTTTGATAAGCTGCGCCAGCCTTATCTCCAATTCTGTTGGCGCACCGTAACTCGTTCCGTTCGTAACCGCATCATGAATCCTTTTTACGACCCTTGAATCAGCATGCCCCAGGATAAGCGGTCCCCACGAACCAACGTAATCAACATATTTGTTATCATCGATATCCGTCAAATAACAGCCCGATCCTGATTTTATAAAAATCGGAGTTCCACCTACAGCTCCAAAAGCCCTAACAGGACTGTTTACTCCACCGGGTATAAAACTCTGCGCTTCAACAAATGCCTTCTGTGATTTTTCTGTAATTCTTTTTGACATATATGTTTTTTGTTTTTATATTTATAACTTTAAAGTATCATAAATTATTCTGTATAATAAAGACTAGCATAATAGCATACAAAAAATTTTTTGTCAACATTTTTCACATTATCTTACCTATGATAAAAAAAATTCATTTAGGAGTATTAATATCCGGCAGCGGAGGTACCCTTCAAAATTTTATCGATCAAATAGAAACAGGAAAATTACCGGCTTCTCTTGAAATCGTGATAAGTAGTAAACCCAATGTCATTGGCTTGGAACGAGCAAAGAAACACAACATCCCGACATCTGTTATCCCCCGTTCTGATTATAAAGATGTAGCTGCTTTTAGCCGTGCAATCACAACTGAACTGGACAAATATCCTATTGATCTGATCACCCTTGCAGGCTTCATTCATCTCTATAAAATCCCTGAAAAATATAAAGAAAGGGTAATGAACATCCATCCGGGTCTCATTCCTGCTTTTTGTGGCCATCAGTATTA
>JBDIVL010000058.1:0-23144 GCA_039794405.1 Candidatus Jinrextremum sp.
TAGGCTCAATGAAATTATGCCGGTTTCAAGGGCAAGTATCAAATCCTTAATGTTTCAATTCCTTATAGGCTCAATGAAATCATATTCTGTAGCACGCCAGCCCTTGCCGATATCAGTTTCAATTCCTTATAGGCTCAATGAAATTGTTTGAGTTAACCGCTACGGCAACATTCAGTACCGTTTCAATTCCTTATAGGCTCAATGAAATCTGCATATAGCACAATCAAGGCATTATCCGAATAACGTTTCAATTCCTTATAGGCTCAATGAAATCCGTTTTACGGATGCAGTAAATACTTGGTGTTTGAGGCTTTTTGAGGATTAAAAATTGTACCTTTTTTCGTCGACCTTTAATCATGTAAAAATACCCATAGGTTGACAGAGTTTCTTAAATCATTGAATTAAGATAATATAGGTTCTTTTTGAATTCATAAAACATACCCGGGAAGATATATTTTTAGCATTTACCCCAGGGGTCGACAGAGTCCTTTTCCGTTTCTTTATACTGCAAACACAGTATACTTTTTATCTTAAAGCTTTTCTACAAATTTTTCATCCTAACCAAAACAAACTGGAGAGCAAGGTACTAAAGCATATTATCTGCAGATCTCTTCTCAGTTCCTATAATTTCCCTGTCTAGCCATTTTTCATTTCTTGATTTGAATAAAATAAGTGAATCTTCATCATCTTCGTTCATGATCTTTTTAGCCTTTATCTTTAACTCCTCCAATCTTGCTTCAGTGATTTCTCCTTCGAATACCGAATTCTGAATATGATGCAAGTAGCTCCGGCAGAGCTTTAACATCTTTCCACATCGTTTTTGTTCTACATCGTAGACGGCAATTATGTACATGATTGTCAACCTCTTTGTTTAAATTTTACAGAAATCAGAATACAGGAGTCAGGAGACAGAATCCAGGATGGAAGCAGAATAGACCTCCAGTAACTTACTGACTTTTTCAAGCTATAGTGCTCAAGAGATGAGACCGAACAGTATTTTAGATCGGGTGGCACGGACAAACGAGTTTGTCCGTGATGGTGTACTCAAATCCTGGTTCATTTTATCTGGTTTCATTATGTGCTGTTCGGTTTCATCTCTTGGATGCTATAGCTTCCTTAACGAAGGGGATTTTAGGGGGTTGTATTTTTCCAGGCAACGTTACAATACTCATCTTTACCCACACAAAAAATAAAAATTCCTATACAATCAAGGTAATAAGCTGTTTATCTTTACCAATGAGTCAAGTTTTAAAAGTAACCAGGATGTACAAAATAAGCAGTCAGCTATCTGCGGTCAGCTTGCAGCCTCTATCCAATTAAGGTTTTAGAGTGATTTTTTTCAAGAGTTGTGGGGTATGCCATTTCTATTTCCACTACTCCATTACTCCATAATCAAGAATTTCTGTCTCCTGTCTCCTGTCTTCTACCTTCTCAGAACCAGAAATCAACGATCCGCAATCCGAAATCAAAGAAACCTGTCTTCGCCCTTCAGCCTTCCCAAACCCCTACCACCATATTTTAAACCCCTCGTACTCCTGCTCACCAATCAGGTGTTTGATGAGCTTATAACATTCTAATCTCACCAGATATCGATAAGAGACCTGCCTTTCAAGTTTTTTGTGGGTAATAATGGTTTTCAGTTTTTCGTCGTACTCCTTGACAATGACCTTTTTCCCTTTTTCGCCAAGGTAGCAGCAATTAACCTCTGTCATAAAATCATCCCTGGTGATTTGCTGACGGTTAAGGAGGGTAAATATGATTCTATCACTGAAAATTGGCTTAAATATTTCTGCCAGATCGAGGCTCAGGGAGAACCTCCGCTCACCGGGCTCGTGTAAATAGGAAATAAGCGGGTTTAACTGCGTATGGTAGATTTCACCAAGGCATGTGGTATAGACCATGGAGTTGAGGTATGAGATCAGGGCATTGATCATATTATCCGGCGGTTGTTTTACCCTTCGCTCAAATTCAATTTCCTGTTCAATGATACCTGGCCATGCCTTGTAGTAGGTATTCCGGATGTTTCCCTCAAGCCCCATCAGTTCTTCCACTGCTTCTGTCTTTTCAATCTGTGCCCTGAAACCTTCGATGGTATTGATATACTCATCCAGCCCTTTTCCCCTGCTGTTGTAGTACCTCAGGTTCTTCAGGATATTGAAGCTGGCAGCATCCACAAACGCCCGCGCAAGGGTGACCCTCTTTTGCCTGCTCGTGTAGTGACCTACCTGCCTGACCAGGAGTTGTCCGGAATTTAAATACTCCCTTGGATAGTAGCTGCCGGAATAAAAACCGTAGTAGTTGAAAATATGCACGGGGATGCCTTTTTGCGCCAGGTAATTGAATAGTTTAGTATTGAAGTCAATCTCCCCGAAGGCATATAAGGACTCTGTATTCTCGATAGGGATGACGGATTTTGAGCCATCTTCCTTTTCAAAGAAAATGGTATTTTCCTGCCGTTTGAGTCGTCCGTTGTTAAAGATGTAGTAGTTTTGTTTCATGGTTCTAGAAGACAGAAGTCAGGAGATAGAATTCAGAATGGAAGCGGAATAGGCCTCCAGTAATTTACTGACTTCTTCAACTTGAGACATTAATTCCATAGTATTGCCATATTGGAGGTCTTTTGCCAAAATTAAATAGTATCGGCATTCTTCAAGGGAGCCTTGTGAAATATTCATAAACCGCACTTTATCGGCTTTCGTCTTTTTTTTAAACCCTTCTGCGATATTTGCTGGGATGGAAATCGCTGCACGTCTGAATTGAGCAGTTAATCCATAGATTTCCTTTTGAGGGAAATTATTGCTAAACTGATAGATGGATAGCACAAATTGATGCGCTTTTTGCCATACTATCAAATCCTGGAAGTTTTTTGCTGCAACCTTTTTCTCGTTCGCCATCTTCCGTCTCCTGACTTCTGAATTCTGACTTCTGTCTTCCTACCTCTGACGCCTGAATTTTATCTACATTTATACCCAACACATATCCCCATAACTGCAGCTCTTGCATATCTTCATCCTCACCGGTGCTGGGGGCAATTCGGCTTCAACTATACCTTTTATCCCTTTCAAAATCACCTGGATTTTTTCATCGTCTCCTGATTCTAAAAATACATCGAGGGTCTTTTTCAGTTTTGGATAATTAATTTTTCCCGTAACCCCATCCACACCCTTCTGTTTCAGGTACCAGAGATAATACTTCAACTGCCAGATGTGCGGTTCTTCTACTTTATCGGACTTCTTTACCTCATGGATGACTCTATCCTTGCCGATGAAGTCTATCTTGATGGTCCCGTCAATATCGATCTCTTTCTTCTCTCGTTCATAGGACGTCTCATGGACCAGCTTGCCGAGGTAGACTGCATCACTCGTCTGCTCCATCTCAATATTTTTGGAAAAGTACCACAGCTTCTTTTTGCAGAGGAAGTAGTAGTTTATCTGGGTACCGGTGAAGCGGATATTATGTAGAGAGCTATTCATAACTTTGCACTTGTTACAATTTCCTTCTGAATACAGAAGTCAGGAGTCAGAATCCAGAATTCAGAATAAAGTCATTTTTTTCCCATTCTGACTCCTGACTTCTGGCTCCTGAATTCTACTTCAATCAGTGTTTATCTCATTAAATCGTTTTATTCATACAACATTTCTTATATTTCTTTCCGCTGCCGCATGGGCAGGGTTCATTACGGCCAGGTTTCCGCTTTTCAGGAGTAAAAGACTCTAAAAGCTCCTCGTCCTCTTCAAGATATTCTTCTTCTTCTTCTTCTTCTCTTCTCCACCGCTCTTGCCGACTCTTTATCTCGTCTTCATCATAAAAGGATAACCAGTCTTTTGTATAATGGTAGAGGGTTTTTTCATGTGTGGAAACAACCTCTTTGACGTCTACCTCGTCGAATGCAGCGATTTTAAATTCATCATCTTCTGTTTTCTCTTCTGCCTTTTTCTCTTCTTCGCAAAAAGCGAGAAGTGACTCTTTGTATTCGCTGCGTGCAAAATCGAGGAGTACATTTCCTACGCATCCTCTCAGATTGGTATCCTCTTCCGTATCGGCCAACAGGGAGTGGATAAGAGGGAAAATGTCATCTTCAACCTCCGGATGGTTAATAGTAATGGATGCCAATCCCATTATTGCGGAAGACTTAACCTTCCAATCGTTTGCCTTATCTTTTGTAATCTTTTTCAGTTCATCTATTGCTGGTATGCCTAATTTGCCAAATATCGATGGAAGTTCAATAGTAATCCACTCAACATCATGTGCTTCCGCCCATCGTAAAGCTCGTATCAGGGGTAAAACGGCCTCTTTTGTATCAATTGCACCGAGGATAAATACAGCATGTACCACAGCCCACCATTCCGGCATGCTGCTTGTCCAATGGGATTCTTTTGATACAATGTCATTGAGTGGCTTTATCATCCGTTCACCACGCCTGACAAATTCATCCACTGCCTTTCGTGGCAGCCGGTCTGCTTCGGTAAAAAGAAGTTTTAGGAGCGATTCGTCATCCAATGTCTGGTAATCCATACATACTAACCCTTTCTTAATGCGTACAATATTTTGGTTAGCCACGAATCAACATGAATAGGCACGGATGGCTATACGTAATAATTCCCGATTTAATTTTGAATATATACACTACCTCTATCCCGTTCATCCTGTCTATCCCTGTTCATTTAGCTTCTCCATATTTTATCACAAAAAGTCCGAAGTACGTGAAGGACTAAAAATCGCCGGTGAAATTGTAAGCGAAAAGGAGGATAATGGCGAAGGCTACTATGCATATTCTCCTACCCTTCCTGGATGTTATTCCAACGGGCCGACTATCGAAATTACAAAACAATTTTTTCGTATTGCGTAAAATGTTTACTGCTCTGTACAAAACGATAAGGGACGATTGTCTTTACCAATATCCGATGTTCACCCAGTTTTACTGTACCTGAACCATAGGTGCTTATTCGATCAAAGCCATCTTTTGCATTACACAGAGGTTCTCCAAAGTCATCGAGATATTGTACCCAAAGAAAACTGCCCGTAGTCAATTGTTCATTTTTCTGATTATATGTATATCCTTTAGGAAGTTCATCTTTACAAATTGAATCTCCAATATATT
The DNA here is from genome assembly GCA_039794405.1 of Candidatus Jinrextremum sp. Taxonomy (GTDB): domain Bacteria; phylum Planctomycetota; class Brocadiia; order Brocadiales; family Brocadiaceae; genus JBDIVL01. The sequence continues at coordinate 5,102 of JBDIVL010000058.1, forward strand.
GCCAGAAAGAGCCCCTCTTACCGATGCAATTAATATGACTACCTAAGCGTCTCAAAATAGTTACAACATCTTCTGAAAAATCTTTTATACCCAATGCCACATTAAGCGTATCACTGCTATAAAAACAGAATTCCCGATAGGCAATAGTAGGGACATAGAAACCTTTCGGTGCGTCCCGCTCTTCCTGACGAATTTTTATAAAAGTATTTTGCACTATGCAAACAGGAGGTGGACTAAACCTGATTTTACAACCCTTAATAAGGTCAAACACCTGTCTAGCTTTAATTTCTGCATCACTACCCTCAAATACTCTAAAACAGGCATCGATCAAAGTCATCTTAAAGGCATAAGGAGTTGGGACCAAAAGAGTCTTTCCCCCCTTGCTTGTAGCATGGGTCATTCTGAGAGAAAAAAGACTCACCGGGAGGTAACGTAAGATAAGCCATTTCCCTTCCTGACTATTGGCAAAATTTTCCTTAGTCATCTTAACCTCCGTAAGGCTGAACCTTGCTTAAAATATCTGCTATAATCCCACTGAATGCAGCAAGCCCATCAAATGTCATAACTGTTATAGGATTATTGTTAGTTGTTCTGTTCAGATTTTCTGCAATCTTCTTTATCTCCTCTCGATAATTTGGATTAAGGCCACTAATCACGGGTGCTGGTAGTGTACTTAACGATGTAGCCACAACTCCGCTAAAATCGAGGATGTGTGGGTGTTGTGTATTGCGATGAGCACCTGTTGGTTTAACAAAAGTATTCAGAACACTTTTTAAAAGGGCTTTTATTCTGGCCTGCCTGTCAACTCCATCCACATATGCAAGGGTAATGTCATTCCGACCAACCTTGTAGAGATCAACATTTACTACGACGGCATATTGGCCTGAAGAAGCGGGTCGATGAAAAATATTCTGCCCAAGATTCTCTCCTGTTCCGGAACCTTTTCCACGACCTTCGGGTACATACTTGGCATAAAAATAGGATTCAGTTCTTGTATTATCAGGACATCCTACAATCCATCCGAATTCAATAGAGGATTTACGGGCAATAGAACGGCCTTTTTTGCCAATTTCACTTGTTATTAAAATCCCCTCAGCATCATCAATTACACATTTTTTTATTGCCTCAGAAATTATTTCGCTGTCTTTTGTCTCTGTCGTAAAACTGTTGTTTTTTGTGAATGACTCATCAGCGCATATTCTATTGGCATCAAACGTATCACATCCTTCACATAAAGGAAGGTTGTTTGATTTTGCCTCCATAAAGAGATGCTCTGCCTGGATATGTTTGAACATATCACCAGAAACGGCGTTTACCGTGTGATTCTTTCCCTCTTTGTCTATAATTTCCACCATACGTGTCATCGTAGTATTTCCTTCGCTTCCTTCGTTATTAAGGGCATGAAGGTTCATCGTTACAATGCCGGAAATACTGAGAGAGTGTAGTTTCATTCTATTTGCCCTCCTTATTTGTTAAAGTTCCGTTTTCGGCTTCAATTTTAGGTGATCTGGCATATCCGTAGGCTAAAAGAAGCATGCCGACCAGTTCACTCTGGTCTTTCCCATTATTTTCGATAAGAGATACCACCTGATCAAGGTCTTCTTTTGAAACGGTATGATATTTACCTTCAAGCCTATTTGTCACTTCCCAGTTATAATCCTGAATAAACTCGGCCAATACCGGAATAAATTCTTTTGCCCCTCCTTTAATTTTTTGCTTCCATTTTTGGGCTAGGCCGAATCGTACGTCCCATTTCTTGTTGTTTTGTTGCTGTAACCATAAAGCTGTTATAGTGGCATTTCTAATAGCCCAAGCAACACTCAAAAATCCTGGGTTTTCTACAATCTCTTTCATTCCATACCTCCTTTCAAAAAGTATCGTTAGATTTTCCGTAGAAAATTCTTTTACCCATTCTTTCTTACCTCGTTTTTCCATAATATAGACTGCAAATCTCGCCAAGAAATCAAGAAGGTCTGATACACCACCAGTTGTAAGCCATTTTCTGTATTGCTGAAGAATTGGAACGTCGCCGGAATGGGATTCATCCAAAGAACTTAAACAACCTTGCTTTCTCTGTCCGTTTTCGTAATATCCAATATGCTCACGGATAATTCCTAAAAAAACATTTGCGTCGTTTCTATCTTTAATGCAAAACCAATTTGGTAACGGTAAGAATGCGTCATTCATAAGGGCTGCGGCCGTTCCCATGCTTTTAAAAAATGCCTGACGTAGTCCTCTCACTACTTCTGCCGGTCTTTTTCTTCTTAAACCAATAGATTGCCCCATAACATCAGAATGCATTATCAACTCTTCAGCCAAACGCAGAGAGGCTTCTATATCCAGCCGTATGCCTCCCCAAAGATTCAGGTCTAAAAGTTTTTCCCGAAGCATTGCAAGTGCTTTTGGTCCTATCTCAGCAGGTTCAATGACAAAGAGTTTAAAGTCATCTCCATTTCGATAAGGGAGCATTGCAATATAAGCCCCACGGTATTTCATCCATTCAACAAATGGCTGAATAACTTCGTCACTTATTGCCCCTGGTGATTTTGCTATTGTTTTAGCCGCATGCACACCTTTTCCAGAAGCGGGGTTGTAAAACTGGCTGTTGCTTACTCGAAGCGGTTCAAATCGTCCAATCGGCTCAAGCAGTCCAAGTTCATTTTGTGCCCATTTAAGTGCCTCCGTAGGATTTTGGATTACCCAGTGATAGACCTCTTTGTCCGAACCCCACCCCTTTCTCATTGATTCGAGAATTGCGGCAGGACGGTATTCTCTGTGTGGTTTTCCAATTGTTGTTAAACCTTGTTCTTCAAGGGCAGTATCTATTACTTTCTTTCTTTTAGCAGCACCCTTTTTTTGCCCGTCTGCACGACTTTTTTCCTCTTCATAATCCAAAACCAAGACGCCAGACGGCTTGTCCTTTTCCTTACTCTTTTTCCAAATGTAATAAAATCCCGGCGATGGCGGCTTTAATCCTTCTGGCGACACATCCTTTGGGCACTCTATTTGGCAGTGAGTTCCCATATCCCGGATGATTGCTTGTGTGCCACTTATCTCTTCTAAAAGGCTGGCAGTCCCTATTGCCCTTAATGAATCGGCATATGTCCCTGTTCCTTTGGGAACTTCTATTGTTTTCATCACTCTCTTCCTTTCTGGCTTTTCTGATCAGCCAATCGAAGCCTTCTGACAAGAAACACATAAAGAGGCCATAATCTTTCGTCAGCACTATTTTTACTGAAACACAAGAGGTCGTCCTTAAACACATTTTGAATAATATTGTCAGGTTTGTCGGTCAAAACAACTTTCCTATCGGAAGTAAACGGAAGAGTTTCCTTTACCCATTTAGAGGCATCATCAATCAACTTAAAATCTCCCAAAGATTCCGTAAACGCCCCATGATGCCTGGCAATAGCTGTCCAAACGGCAACAGCAACATCTTCTCCCATACAATCTATTAACCATTGTCCCATTGCATATGCCCCTTCAGCGGCGTGGGGAGGTTGTTTCGGTAACTGTATCTTCTGCTCAAAATCGGTTTCAGGGTTATAATCTGAGTGGGCAATAGGCTCGTCTGTCAACTTTTGAGGGTTTTTAAATTGTTGCCACTTCCGAACCGACTCTTGCCATTTTACGGAAAGTTTTCCCACATCATGGAAAGCACAACTCATTATAGCCCACATTTCTAATTGATCGGCTGAGACTTCATATTTACGACTCAGTTTTATTGTCGCGTTGCGATAGAAACGGCTCATAGCACTGCATTGCTCAACCACTTTTTGGATATGCTCTCTGTAAGTTTCATAATGGATTTTGTAACGAGGAATAGCTGGTCTATCGAAATATTTTGATTCTTCATAATCTCCATTTACGCCTATTTGTAAGCCTAATTTCTGCGAATATGAAGCAAATTGGGGATTGATAACAATGAGCCACGAAACGTTTTTAAGTGACTCTTTTGCAGTGATGCATTCCCACCCAAACGAAATATCACTTTCGTCATCGATAATATTGGAACTCTCCGTTGGATACCAGGCAACCGTCTCTCCAAAATCCCGGCTTTCCTCAAAAAACGGAACAAGGTTATAAAGGCTTATGCGGGAGACAGAAAGCATTCTCGGCCATCTATCTTTATTAAACTGTAAAGAAGCCGGTTTATTACTAATGATTACATTTACAGATGCCACATCTCGTATTAATTCTCTAACAACTGTCTCATTACGACCATCCATAGCCTCATTAACCTTATTTCTCAAACTCCCTTGATTCTGTCGGTATGAATCTAAATATTTTGCCTCATGAAGCGTATGCACTTTATCCAACCTTTCAAGCTCCGCCGTAAAATCCAGTATTTCCCCATTCTCAGGCAACTGTTCCAAAATGGTCCTTGTATTTTCAATCAATGCTTTCTGATCGTTATCACGGTAAGGGCCTAAAACAGGCCCTTTTTCATTTGTTTCAAGCTCATACACCCAGATAGTTCCAATTCCACGTTCGCCTTCATATCTTGCACAACGCCCTGCTCGCTGAACAATACTGTTTAACGGTGCAAGTTCCGTATGGAGATTGTCAGCCGAAATATCTATGCCTGCTTCGATCACCTGGGTAGTCACAAGAATGACATCCGTTTTTACGGCATCTTTTCCAAACCATTCCTTAAGATCATCCTCTGTATTCTTCCTATCCTCGGAATAAAATCGGCTGTGGAGCAGCATTAGCTTTGTGTTGGTGGATCCCTTTAATTTATCTTTCAGTTCTTTAAAGATATTCTGTGCCCTTGTGACGGTATTTAAGATGACAATGGAACGTTTGCCAGCATGATGATTCAGAACATCATCTGAAGAGAGCGGCCTGTTTATCCAGCGATAGGTGCGCTTCTTCTCCCTGTGGGAAGGGAGAAACAAAACCTCTTCACGTTTCAGTTGAACAGTCTCACCGCCGAGGATTTCCTTGAGAGTGTTCAGGCTCTTGGTAGAAAGGGTAGCCGTCATAATGACAAATTGGGAAAAAGGCTTTAATCTTTCCAGCATTTCAATAGCTGTATCCATTGACTTACCTGGTTCCAGGAGATGAAACTCGTCAAATACCACGAGGCTTCCGAGCAATGCCCCGGCATTAACGTTTCCGAGCCTCTGAGGAAGAGAAACAGGGCAGTTGAGATAAGAAGAGAGGCACTGGTCAATCGTTGTAAAAACAATATCGCCTTCAAAAAAAGGATCGTTTTTCTGTTCGCCAGTTTGGATTGTAATTACAAGCTCATTTTTATGATTTGTTCGTTCTTCCGGCAGGGTCTTTACATCAAAGACATTTTTACAGCAGGCTACAATTTCAGTAAATATTGTGGTGGCAAGGGTTCGCAGCGGCAATACATAAATCAAATGGTCAACAAATAGAGTGCTGTTCCTCCTTGCCAGAAGAAATGGCAGCAAGGCGGCCCAGGTCTTTCCGGCTCCTGTAGGAGCGCATAGGAAAATATTTTTCCAACTCAAAATATATTGAGCAACCTCTTCTTGGTACAAATAGGGAATAAATCTTTTATTTCCAGTTAGTTCATTAAACAGAATTCTCACTAAAAAGTTTCTCCAGTTTTACCCTTAATTCACTTAAAACTTTATCAACATCCGGCAAATCTCTCAAATGGCTTCCTAAAGACGGTTTCCAATTTTCTTTTATTTGTTCCACCCCATGAAAAAAAGAATCGATCCTTTTAAATTCTACTTCTTTGAGCTTACATTTCTTTTCAAAAAATATTGCAATTTCCTCAAATCTTAAAGACTCTGAATAAAAGACAGATAAATACCATAAGTCGTAATAATCACGGGGCCATCTTCGTTGTAAAATAGTACGAAGTTTTTCCGCATATATCTCTTCCATACTATAACTGAGAACTTTTGCCGTAATATCTTTAGAATCAGAGTATAAATGAAAAATATTCTTCGAGACAGAAGAAGACAATATTGGTTCTCTTAGTGAAATATCGATCTTAATTGATGTCTTCCACCTTTCGGAAGGAAGTATCTTATCTTTATGTTTAGCTCCCCAAAAAGGGATTTTGAATTCATATCCCATTAATCGATCATTGGATTGCATATCTTTAATCTGGATAGGCCCAAATGAAATTCCTGCATTTTGGTAAATTACGTCATGTATTATCTCAAGTTCTTTTTTTATTTTTTCCCATTCAATCTCTGATAGGCTCGAAAAATCAAGGTCTTCAGAAAATCGGAAGTGTTTGAAATAAAGCTTGCGCAAGCAAGTTCCACCTTTAAAACGAAAGCAATCTTTAAAAAGGCTGCGATTGTACAGCCCATTAAGATAATGCCCAAGCACCCAGTCTTTATCTACTGTTTCAATAGGAACTCCCCATTCTACTGATTTTTTACTTAACTCACTAAAAGGAATCATTATAAAGCGGTCCCTGCCATAGTATATATCTCTGATTCTGTATGATTAACGATTAATCGCCACTTTTTCAGATGTTTACCCTTAGCTGAAGACAAAGGGTTGAGTAATGTATACTTAGGCAACAGAACTTGCGCAGCATTTGCCCGAAAATCTTCAAACCCTTTTAGATTTAATATTTCTGATAAATAGCCCAACCGCTTAATAAGTGTATTGTTCTCCATTTTTAAAGCATATTGCCATAATTTTTCTTTATCTAATCTTTCGTGCGATACAAAGAGACCTTTGACTGCCTCTGTAAAACCTCCGGCATATTCAGGTAAATCGAAACAATCAACGATGGTCTTTTCTATATCAGTGATAAAATAAGAATCTCGACCAATCCATTCTTTTCTAATTCCAAAAAATTTATGAGGGCTTATAGTTATGAATTGGTATCGAACATTCAGTATTTCTTTATTCTGCTTTCTCTTACTCGTTTGAATATGAATAATGTTAGGGATTTGTTCTGTTAACCCATAATAATTCAATGCTGAAGAATATGCTATTGCCGATGGTTCTACTAGTCTTGTCCCGATTAAGAACGAATCTACATCTCTATTGGAAAGGATATACTTTCCACGCTCTACCTGTGTAATTAATCCCTTTCGTTTAAGGTTCATTAAAAGAGTTGTGCAATTCTTAAATAACCTAAAGGTTTTTATCTCTTTTGTTGAGAAAATAATATTTCCTTTTTCAGAAAGAAAATTAAATAGATTTCTTTCCTCTATTGATATTCCATGAGTATAAATACGTCTCATAAGTTACCTTTTATGTAAATATTCCATTAACAAAGCCCTAATTTAAATTACATAAAAGGGTATATTTTGCCAATTCAACCTTGTCCTTGCAATTTTTTTCTCCTACACTACCCACAGATTCTTTGTCCAAATGAATAATGGCATATGCCCTCCAATTTGAATTTCCTTATAAGACTCCGAGGATATTTTTGATTGCTGTTAAGAAGGTTTTTCCTTTTTCAAAAGTGCCTGTGCAGCATAAAACAGAGAGTAATAGATTTTGCTGGCGCCATCTGATGGGTAACCAATATTCATTAATCCTTTAGCTACTTCAAGGGCATGTTCTGTTTTGCTATAAGCCTTTTGACTTCCTCGCTCATACAGAAATACCTTCTTTTTGAATGTGTTTATAAAAAGAAAAACTCCTGGCTGTTGCCTCATTAAACCGTGATTTGCTGAAAACCTTAAGAGAAATTATTGGTTTAAAGTCATAATCCCACATTACACTATAGGCAACATCCTCCAGTTTTTTCTCAATTTCAGGAGTTTTTTCTCTTACGAGAACAATAACATCCAGATCAGAATCTTCCATCTCTTCATCCCTCGCCCTTGAACCAAATACGATTACTTTTTCTATCTGAACCCAAATATCCTCTGCCAATCGCCTCCTAAATTCCAAAATAATCCCTTTATCTTTTTCTTTCATTCATGTAAAAATCATGCTAATTTTACAGTGGGCATTAACTCATCTAACGACTGCATTCAAACATCTTTCTTTTATCTACCCACAGATTCTTTGTCCAGATGAATAATTGCATGGTTATGGTATTCATTACATGAAACCGAACATTCTCAGCTTGTCATTTCGAAGAAGCAGAGCGAATGAGAAATTTTTGGTTCGACACAAGGAAGAGATGAAGACTCCCCGTGTTGGTTCAATCGTCCACGATTGAACCGGAACGTTTGGGCATGTTATTGACATATGACATCAATCCAAAGCCTCTGTACCAGTTCGGGACATATGGTTCAATCTACAGGATTGAGCCGAATCAAGCGCCCAAACGTATGGTTCAATCTGCAAGATTGAACCAACCCGAAATTCCTAAACGTTCTAAATTATCTGCTATATAGGAACAATTATGTTTGGTTTCATTGAGCAGATACTATAAAGACTGGATAAAGTACTTATTTTCTCCTCTTTTCGTGTTTTCCTGAAATATTAGATACAACGAATTTAGTTAATTCCTTATAGGTTCAGTGAATAGAAAACTAAGTCTCGACATTACCTCATGAGCAGTATCAATTATTTTACTTACTTAGTATTGTTTGGATCTAATAATTATGAGTATGAGAACAATAAAAAGAAATGACATGGAAACAATAGCTAAAATAAATGTTTTGTCGTTTGGTTCCAAAGTTATCACTTCCTTTACATAGATTAAGGTGTTATTCCAGAAAGCCCCGTGTTGGTTCAATCGTCCACGATTGAACCAACCCGAATAAGATCGAATGAAAATCTGCCTATAACAGATAGTGAATTCGCTTCGTTGAATCCACTATACTCAGTAATTTGCTTCTCATTCGTGCTTATTCGTGTCCATTTGTGGCTAAACCACTACTCCTTTATTCGTCTTACTATTGCATCCCAAATATCGTGCAGTCCTAATTTATCTGCCCATTGAGTTATGTAGTTTGTATCTACTATGTCACCCGATATTTTTAGAATTCCGGTAATATCCCGGAGATGTTTTTCAGAACCACCTTGTCTATAGAAATCCATTTTTTTTATGATTACGTCTTCCGGAGAAGCAAAGTTTGCTTCCTGATCAGGAAATACTTTATTCCTTTTTTTCCGGGAAAATTCTGTTTTAGAAAACGGAGTTTCCTTTGTCAAAATGATATCTATCTTTAGTCCGGAAGCAGTATGAATAATGTTGAATTGGCCACGTCTTTTTATCTCCGTTTTTATCATATCCTTATCGCAATAAAATTCATTACCTGGAAAGAATTTAACAAAATCATCAACCTGCTTTTCATGTAACTCTGCAACAATATCGATATCTCTTGTAAAACGGGGTTCTCCATAGTATGCAGTTGCATGAGAGCCAGTAATCATATATGGAATGTCCAGAGATTTGAATGCGTGGATAATCAGATGCATGAGTTCACTTTGTTCCATATGTCACCCTTTTGACAATCTCTTTTTGAACCTGTTCTTGTGTCCATTCAGGATGTGTGCCCTTTAAATATGCTTCAAGACTCTGGTAAAAAAAGGTCCACGAATCCCAAACCATTTTTAAACGCTCCTGACCTGTTTTTTTCTTGAGTATTTCTGCAACCCTGTCGTCCACCACTTCAATTTGCCCTTTGTCTAGTCTCATAATACCTCCGCTTACATCAATCTACGATTACATGAAGACAAAGATTAAGCCGTTTAACCGTACATGATATTCCAAGCAACTTAAATCATTTAAGCCGACTCAAACGCCCAAACGTATGGTTCAATCTGCAAGACAATGTCATTAAGTTAAGGATTGTTTGATTAAAACAACCCCTTTATCTCCATTTTCTAAGGGAAATTTCGTCAAGTCCCCCTTAACAAAGGGGGATTTAGGGGGTTGTGTGTTTTCCTGGCATTTTTACAACCCCCTTACCCCCTTTTCTAAGGGGGAATTTTAAAGCAGGTAGCTTAACTTAATGACATTGATCTGCAAGATTAAACCAACCGAAGCAATTCAAACACAGATAAACCGGTTTATCCATGCCGCCCACACAAACCTCTACATATTCTTGTTCGTGATCATTCGTGTAAATTCGTGGTTAATCAAAACCATCCCGTTTATCATGTTCATCCTTATTAATTTCCACATATCCACACCCCATACTGTTGTTCTGCCCAAACCCGCATTCAAGGCCAATACGGATCAATGCCTCCGGACCCGCTACGGTAAAGGGCTGCAGTGTGCCTTTTATGTGGATGAATTTCCTGTCACCATCGAATCCTTTTTTATAGATGGTGAAATGTTTTTCTGATTTTCCCTTCACAGGGTGGAACTCAAATTTTAATGGCGCTCCTCCCCAGGGTTTGCCATGGAGTGTTTCATACTTATGGAGAAGATTCCGGGAAAGAAACGTCTCAAAATCTTCGTCACCGGGAAATAGGTAAATATCGCGCTGACCGGCAGGCATGGGTTTTTTCACAAAGATGGGGGATTCCAAAGGCCTTAGACTTAAACGGCTTGTGCCGTTGAAACGACTCAAGTCATGGAGCAAGTCTGGAAGGGTTTCTATTCTGGAAATTGTGGCCTTTTGCCTCCCCAGGATAATCTCGCTTCCCTCCTGGAATATACCATCAATCAAGTGTTGAATGAAATTGTCGACAGGTGACGCAATCTGGAAGGAAAAGGTGAAGGGGTTGATTGGTGAGGCATGAAATGAAAAACCGCTTAGATTATGTGAACGGACTGTTTTTATCGGACCGTTGAATAGTATGCCCGAGAATACAAAAAGTTTAAACCGCTTGTCCTTTTTGTAGATGTAGCCCTGTTCATGCAGCCAGGATGAATAATCGGGATCGGATGTGGCGAGAAATTCATAAATTACCGCCTGTATCTGATGCTGGTAATTGTAGTCAATGATGCCTGGTTTTTCCGTTGAGAGGGTTATTTTTATCCTCATGATTTGTGGCACCAAAACTTCATCCTGGTTGACTCAACCGTTACCGGTTGAAAAACCGATTTTCTCTTGAAGGTTTTTCGCCTTCCTGGGATTATCAGCGGGTATAATAGCAATTCCTTTTCTCTATATCAATAAAATATCTATTCCATATCATAAAACTCCACAGGGGGCACATCAAAGTAAGTAAAAATGAGAATTCTTTAATTCCCTTGTAAATAACCATAAAATCAAAGAAAATAAAGAACTATCAAAACGCAGAAAAAACATCTGAAATCCCTAAATAAATAATTGACTAATATTTACAGGTATGATATAGTTTCAAGTCAAAAAATTTATTGGGTTTGTATATTTACAATGGCCAGAATATCATGTTCAGTACCGGCTTGTTACAAGCTGTAAACATATTTAAAGAATATAAAAGCGGTGAGCGCACGCTACCGGTCTTGCACGGAATTAATCTGTCCATTGAAAAGGGTGAAATCGTGGTAATCGTTGGGGCATCCGGGGCCGGAAAAAGCACACTGTTACATATCCTCGGTATCCTGGATTCGCCTACTTCTGGCTCTGTGTTCTATAAGGGAACAGATCTGACAAGGCTCGGCATGAAGAAACAGGCCGAAATGCGAAACCGTGTCTTTGGGTTTGTTTTCCAGTTTTATCACCTCTTGCCTGATTTTACTGCCCTGGAAAATGTTTTATTGCCAAGCTTAATCGGAAGTAATTTCATAAACTGGCGTGCAGTACACCGGAAATCCACCGTGAAGGCAACCGCATTACTGGAAAGGGTCGGACTCGGAGACCGAATAACACATAAGCCCTCACAGCTTTCCGGTGGTGAAAGACAACGGGTCGCGATTGTGCGTGCATTAATGAACGATCCGGAACTGCTGTTATGTGATGAGCCTACGGGTAACCTCGATACGAAAACAGGCAGTGAAATTAAGAGCCTGATATGGGACTTAAATAAAACAATGAATCAGACAATCGTTATCGTTACGCATGATGCAGAAATATCCAAACATGCCGCACGGGTTGTAAGGATTATCGATGGATACATTCAAGAATAGAAGAAAGGAGTAAAAGATATTGCAATGGGATTGAAGGTTTATATAAATGGTCAAATAGTCCCTCAAGAGGAGGCAAAGATATCGGTTTTTGACCATGGATTACTTTACGGGGATGGGGTCTTTGAGGGGATACGCGCCTATCACGGAAAAATTTTTACGCTGGACGAGCACTTAGACAGACTTTATGATTCCGCAACGGCGATCAAACTTAAGATACCCATTACAAAAGCTGAAATGGCGGATGCTATTAAAAAGACCATGGAGGCTAATAATCAGAAGGATTGTTATATCCGCCTTGTCGTTACCCGTGGGGTAGGAAAACTCGGGTTAGATCCTAATAAGTGCGCTACACCCCAGGTTATTATCATTACCGACACTATCGAATTATACTCAAAGGCACTTTATGAGAACGGACTCGATGTCGTAACCGTCACAACAATCCGGAACCATTTTTCCGCCCTTGACCCAAAGATTAAGTCCCTCAATTACCTCAATAATATTCTGGCAAAGATTGAATCCCTGCAGGCAGGAGCCGGAGAGGCACTTATGCTGAACAAAGACGGTTATGTGGCAGAATGTGCAGGGGATAATATCTTCATTTGCAGGAACAATACCCTTTCGACTCCTCCTGCAAGTGCTGGGATATTGATTGGCATTACCAGGAATGTTGTAATGGAACTCGCTGATAAGATGGGGATGCAGGTGAAAGAAGAGTTAATGACCCGGTACGATTTATACATTGCTGATGAATGTTTTTTGACGGGAACCGCCGCCGAAATTATTCCTGTCGTGAGAATTGACGGACGAACGATCGGTACCGGCAAACCCGGTAACATTACCCTTGAACTGCTTAAAAGATATCGTGACTTTACAAAAAATGGTTCTTAGGCTGATTCTTTTGATTTAGACGGAAAGAATGAGGTAAAAACCATAACAGATATGCCAATACAGATAAGGCTATCAGCTATATTGAAAGTAGGCCAGTGATATGTATCCCCAATATGGAGGTCAATAAAGTCCCTTACAAACCCATACCAGATCCTATCCCATAAATTTCCTATAGCTCCGGCGAGGATAAGCCCCAGTGCAACGCTTGATAAAAAGAAGTTTTTATCAGAAAAAATATGGATGCATAGGATTGCTATAATCGCTATGATTGAAAAAACAATAAAAATGTTTACTTTGCCGGGAAGCAATCCAAAAACAACACCCTCATTTGTGCTCTGTACAATATCGAGCAGTCCGGGAATAAGGGTTACCTTTTCAAACACATCCAATCGGGAAAAGACAATCCATTTTGATACAATGTCGGCAACGGCACCACCCACAGTAGCGATAACAAACGAAGGCGTACTCCTCATAAATTTATTTTAAAAAGCTGTCAACCTCCTCTTCCCTTTGACAATCTATACAAAGCTTTGCATGGGGTACCGCCTTCAGACGCTCTTTATTTATCTTCTTTGCGCATAATTCGCAAATGCCAAAGGTGCCTTCCTCGATCTTTTCCAGAGCATGGTCTATATTGCGCACGCTTTCTTCTCCACTCTGAATGAGTTCAATCATAAGGTCCCTTTCGTAATTGTCTGTCCCCACATCTGCCATATGAATAGGAACATTAGACAGATCACCTGATGCATCTTGTCTAGATCTTTTTAATGCTTCTCCTTGCATTGAATCTACCTTTCCGACGAGTCTCTCACGTAATGAAAGGAGTAACTTCTTAAATTGGGCATATTCTTCTTGTTTCATTTTGCTCTCCATAATGAATTTACGAAAAATAACACTTTGAAAGTTGCCACAGTATTCTCCCCATGTATCGAATACGTCTTGAAACAATTTTGAAGGATTTATAAAAGATCACAACGTTCCCTGATTTAAATAATATAAGCGGAAATTCTCAAAAGTCTAGCATATATTAAAAATCTAGTCAATAAAATTTGAAACCGTCTCCTGGAGAATACTAAAACAAAAAGGGATAATATTTGAAAAATATTATCCCTTTTTCATCTTATAAAATTTCTTAATATAGCGTGATACTGGAGTTTTTAACGTCCTTTCTTCCTCTCCTTCGTCTTTTCCGGAACGATATCGTTTATCTGCCAGTTTCTCTCGAAAGCAGTACAAGACTTGTAAGATACATCGCGCATGAGGATATTGCAAAAGGCAATTTTACTATCCAAAATAATTGCATAATTACACCCAAAACAAATGCTCTTTTTGCTTTTTTTATTTTTCATCTACCCATACTCCTTCAAGGATTGTAGAGATATTCATTACATAAACATAGTATATTAATGATATTGATATCTACAGGAGAAGTCAATGTAAAAACATCTGCGCTTGGGTCACGGTGATCAAGTATATTGATTTTGTATGAAAACGAGCAAAATTAGTTGCAAATTTTGTTCTTATGTGTAATATACTTAAAGTTGGCGTAATAAACTATCTTCCACAATTGCTTAGGAGAGAACAAAATGTTTACAAGGAAACTATTACAATACGTTCCCTTAATACTTCCTTTAGCAACGGTTGTAAATCTGGAAACTGTCTTTGGCACGGAAAATGTATATAAACACAAAATACAGGAAGAGAGACTTAAAAAAAGCTCATTCAAACAATTCGGGGTTGGTCTTAATCAAACTTTTAACTCCCTGGAGCAAAGATCGGATGACCTTGAAGCTATGAGTCAGAATCTTGAAGGCCGGGTTAATGTGCTTGCGACTGAGAAGGATAAGTTAAAACAGGCCTACGTACAGGTTAAGGCAAAGCAATCTGCTCTGGAAAAGGAACATGCAAACTTGAAGAAAAAGGCTGCATCTTTGGAGGTTGCCTATAAAAAGTTATCAAGCAAGGTCAATGTCGCTGCCAAGCCTCAGAAAACGAAACCTGTAGCAAAAAAGACCGCACCCGCAAAAGTAACGCAGAAAACAACGAGCACGAAGTCCAAGAGCGTAGCGAAAAACACAGCAAGCAAAAAAGCTTCCACTCCGAAAAAGGTTCAGACAGTATCCTCTTCACAGTCATATCCTTTGAAGGTATCTGAAAGCACAGATAGAGGACAAAGGGAAGAAGCTGCCGGTGGATTAGACATAAAGGAAATTAACGAAAAGGGTGTTGAGTATGGTAAGAAAGGCATGTACGAAGAGGCGATAAAAGAATTCCGGAAGGTTGTGGCTATTGAACCGGAAGCAGCCAACGCACATTATAATTTAGGCCTTGCTTACAAGAAAAAGGGTATGGTGGCAGAGGCAAACAAAGAATTCGCTGAGTATGAACGTCTAAGCGGACAAACCAACTAGGCGCTTACAAAGAGTTTTTTGCTATACTTAAGCAAAAACGTGGGTTTTGACGTTTGGCATGCCTGTATGCTTTTTCTTGTTTTATTGTGGCTGTACGTACGCCGCACAGGGAAATCAGTTAAATCCCCGGGACTGCTTCACAGTATTTTTTATATTCTTCAGGGGTATTCAAATTGATAAGGGATTGAAGAGATATATTTAATCCCGTAATCTCTTCCTCAGAAACGACCCTTACCTTTACTTCAGAAAGAAAATCAACAATCCGTAACCTTCCTTCCACAAGACACCGATGCATTGGCTGTATACAATTCTTAGAATAAAAGGCATGCATAGGTTCCAGTCCACGATTTGTTTGTGGTATAACTACATCATAGGTATCAATACGTCTTTTAAGATAAAGAATTATATCTTCATGAATAAATGGCATGTCACAGGCAACAACAAAGGAATGAAGATCCTTCGCACGCATAAGCCCGGCACAAATTCCACTTAACGGTCCTTTTTCAGGCATCACATCCGGTATAACAGGTAAATTGAAACTTGCATAGGTATCTCTATCGTTCGCAGACAGGATAATCTCATCAAAAATTTTACTAAGTCTGGCAATCTGATGTTCAAGAAATGTTTTATCTCCGTACTTGAGAAATGATTTATTAGAGCCCATTCTTCGGCTTTTCCCGCCTGTCAAAATAATTGCCGTTGTCATGAAATCCTCCCGTGTCTTTATTAATTCAAAAAACATTGACACCCTAATTTTAACTGTGATATAATCAAAAATCAATTTATACATTATTTATCTTTACAGTAGACTTTCTTTTTTATTTTGGAGTGATTTTGGACAAAACACGTATTACCATGAGAATTCATATAATCGTTCCCATTTTTGTGTTATCCATTTTTGCAGGTATATTTTTTGTTCCAGCAGTTTTTGGAGAAAAGTCAGAGTCCGGCAGATCCGAGAAGAACGAACCCCAGATTATTGCTGATAAAAATATTGTGGCGATTGTAAATGGCCAGAAGATTACAAAAAATGAACTTTACAACCTTCTGGTTGATACCTATGGAGATGAGGCATTAGATGTACTTATCCGAAGAACACTGATATGCCAAACAGCAGAAAAAGAGGGCGTTCGTGTAACGGATTCGGAGGTAGAGCAAAAATTAAAAATCCTCGTGAATAGTGAGATTGATGGTTTAATACGTGCATATAGGATAAAAGATAAGAGTGAACTTGAAAAAGAGTTAACCAAAATTGGCAGTAGCATTCAACAACTCGAAGAAAAGCTATCGAGGAGGATGAAAAAGCAGGCAGAGGTTGAACTCCTTGCAGAAAAGGCCATGGAGAAGACTATTACTCTTACCGAAGAGGAATTACAAAAGGCATATGAGCAAGAATACGGTGAAAAGATAGAGGCAAGTCAGATTGTTTTCAAGACCCGCAGAGAGGCAGAGGAGGCACTTAAAAAATTACAATCAGGTGCGGACTTTTCGACCCTTGCTAAAAACGAATCAATTGACCGTGTCTCCGCAGCACGGGGTGGAAAGATGCAGTCATTCAGTCCAAAATATGGTATTGGCAAAGAGGTGGCACATCTGAAAGTTGGTGAAGTGAGTGGTGTTATAAAAACGGATTATGGTCACCATATTATAAAAATCACTGAAAGAAAGCCTGCTAGTAAAAAGGGCTTTAAGGCTGTCAGGAGTGAGCTGGAAAAGATTGTCAGGAATCATCATTATCAAGAAAGGCTCAAGCCCTGGTTAATCAGTTTGATGGAGAACGCCTCGATTACGAAGAACCTGGTTAACGACGACTAGCAAGGTAATGACTGATAAAAGAGCTTGTAACTGCGTTTCACAAATACTATAAAATCGTGAGCTAGCAGCAATTTGGCAGGAGTTGCAGACTGACCGATGATAAGCTGTACGCTTACCCAAAAAAGGTTTTACAAAGGAATATTATAAAAGGATTCAATGTCTGAAGAGTTTGTTATAAATATCGCTAACAGGGTTAAACAATTACCTCCTTACTTATTTGGTCGGTTAAATGCCCTTAAATATGAAAAACGTCGCAATAATATCGATGTTATCGATCTTGGCATGGGAAATCCGAATGATCCTACACCTCAGCCGATTATTCAGAAATTATGCGAAGCTGTACAGGATCCCAGGAACCATAGATACACGGTCTCGGCCAGTGGTATCTTCAATCTCAGACGTGAGGTTGCCAAATATTACGAAAAGCAGTTTGGTGTAACACTTGATCCGGAAAAGGAAGTAGTTTGTACCATCGGATCGAAAGAGGGGATATCCCACCTGTGTTTAGGATTATTGGAACCAGGTGATACTGCCTTAGTCCCAAATCCTGCATTTCCTATCCATATCCATGCGGTAAATCTCGCCGGTGGTAGTGTTATCAGCGTACCACTTACCGAGGATGAGAAGTTCTTGCCAAACTTGATGCATATAGCCAAAAGTCTTATTCCCCGACCAAAGGTGCTTATTCTTAATTTTCCGCATAATCCTACTGCTGCTACTATTGAAATTAATTTCCTTGAGGAAATTGTATCTTTTGCCAGGCGATACAATATTATTGTCGTCCATGATTTTGCATACTGTGGAATCGCATTCGATAATTACAAGCCACCAAGTTTTTTGCAGGTTAAAGGGGCAAAGGAGATAGGTGTGGAATTTAATACATGTCAAAATCATTTAACATGGCGGGATGGAGATTGGGATTTTGTGTAGGAAACAAAGAGATTGTCAGTGCCTTATCAAAGGTCAAAGGATATTATGATTATGGTATCTTTCAGCCCGTGCAAAT
>JBDIVL010000059.1:0-22286 GCA_039794405.1 Candidatus Jinrextremum sp.
AGCTGGTATTAAGGTTGCCATCTTAAATCTCATGATGAGACTTGGAATGCCTCAAAGCTATGCTGTCGCATAAATTTGCTCAATCATGGGAAATTCTGTCTTTTTAACGGCTTTGTGCAACAAAGCCCATCAGAAGCGATGTCTCTTACGCTCCAGCACATCCTTGCAAAACATTTCGGAATTCCTGCCAGAGGATACATAGATACTATAAAAAAAGCATCTGATACAGAAATTATCTCACAGAAGCTTTCAACATCGTTAAGACCATTCTTTGATTTCCGTAATTCGCTAGTACATAGATATTGGATTATAGACGACAGCAAACTCCTAAAGAACTGTAGAGCCGGGTATAAGGATTTTCTTGCGTTTATTGAGACCATTGACGGGCTTTTAGAAAAAATATAACCGAACGAGTCGGAAGAGATAAAATCAGGGTTCATGGGTTGAAAGCAATAAAAATATTCAATGGACTATAAAAATATCCAAACTTATGAATATAATTTTGAATGAATTTTTCAAAAATTTTTCATTGACCTTAATACATTATGCCGGCCTAATGGAGCTGACATTGCCTCGGAATGGTTATATGAGAGTGTTTCTATAGAAAAATCAATATGTAAGATTACAAAATGAAAACCTTAAGGTCGGTAATCTCTTTACATTTTTTGGCAAAGTCTTTCTTCATGGATTTTGTGTTTGTAATTAAAATATTTTTGGTTGTGGCTGGTGCAGCACTATGAGATCTGTGGTTTCCTACTAATATAATAGACATCCCTCGTCCATCATCCCTCTTTGTTAATCCGTGCCTCTCCCATAAAATCCTGTTTTCTTTATTGCATTGGGGTAATCTGTACTACAAATTTGTAAAACCTTGCTTCTCTAGCAAAGTTTTTCTTCGTGAACTTTGTGCCCTTCGTGGTTAAAACCCTTTTGGTTGTGGATTTGTCATGCTATGGTTTCAAACATTTTTAATCAATCAGACCCTCCCATCACAACCTCTGCAACCTCAGCATCCTCTGCGGTAAGCTGGACCGTTTCTATTTTTTTAACATCATGTATATTTTTTATACACTTTTTCCCTATATTTTCCTGTTTATGGAAGATTTTTCCTCTTTATTCATAAAAAATTTCAATCATTTCAAGAAATAATATGTCATTCTAAGAACCCATCCTGAGTAAAGCTGGAAGGATCAAAGTGTTGAGGCATCTGAATTTCAAGTAAGACCACCTTTAGTAATTAGTAGTGGTATAATCTAAATCCTCTGTTGTTAGTCCTTAATCACTTACTACTTACCGGCAACTGCTTACTGTCAACTTCTTACTACCTACTGTTTACTGCCTTCTGCCTACTATCTATCCTTTCTCCCTACTCCTAACCTAACGCTATTTTATATACTTTGCAGCCAAGCGTGCTTAAGTGTTTGGTATTAAGATTGCAGAATATCGAAAAGTAGCCAATGTAACCTAGCCATAATCAGAAGCTATAAATTTTTTCCAGATGAAATGTTCTATGAAGTTTACGCAGGAAATAAAAATTTGAACTGTCGGTGCGAGAAATTGGTTGTTGTATATATGATGGAATAAAAGACCTTTTCCTTTGCGGTATCTGCATCTGATAAGCAAAAATGTTTTTACGAACTTGGTAATTACAATTGTATTCAATAAATTCTCAAAAAATGGAAATATGGTAGATGAGAAATAAAACAGTACTAATAACAGGTGCTGATGGGTTTATAGGTTCACATCTGACGGAGGCTTTGGTAAAAGAAGGCGCAAACATAAAGGCATTAAGTTATTATAACTCGTTTAACAATTGGGGATGGCTTGAGAGTATAGATTGCCAAAAGGATATAGAAATTCTTACGGGAGATGTAAGAGACCCCAATTTCTGTAATCGTATCACGAAAAATGTTGACATGGTATTCCATTTAGCAGCATTAGTAGCAATCCCCTATTCATACATCGCTCCAGACAGCTATGTTGATACAAACATCAAAGGAACGCTTAACATTTGCAAGGCAGCGTTAGATAATGGCTGTAAGAGATTGATTCATACTTCAACAAGTGAGGTTTATGGTACAGCGCAATACGTTCCTATAGATGAAAAACATCCACTACAACCGCAGTCACCTTATAGCGCAAGTAAAATTGGGGCAGATGCTATTGCCATGAGTTTTTACTATTCTTTTAAATTACCAACAGTCATTGCAAGGCCTTTTAATACTTACGGACCACGACAATCGGCGAGAGCCGTAATACCAACAATCATCTCTCAGATTGCCAGTGGTAAAAAAAAGATTAAGCTGGGCGATGTATCTCCAACAAGAGATATGAATTACGTAGAAGACACCTGCCACGGGTTAATTGCTCTATCTCAATGTGATATGGCAGTTGGAGAAACATTCAACATCGGCTCCAATAATGAAACTTCTATATATGAGATTTTTAACCTGATAAAAGAGATTATGATAAGCGACGCACATTTAGTAACAGATAAGGAAAGATTGAGACCAGGAACATCTGAAGTATTGAGGTTGTGTTGTGATAATTCTAAGCTAAGAAAGCATACCGGATTTTCACCTCAGTATACTCTTAAGGAAGGGATTGAAAAGACTATTAACTGGTTTATCAATCCGATAAACCTATCAAAATATAAAGCGGATATCTACAATGTCTAAACGAGCAATCATACTTGCAGGTGGCAAGGGAAAAAGATTGTTGCCTTATACAATTGTTCTTCCAAAGCCATTAATGCCAATAGGAGAGTACCCTATTCTTGAGGTTGTTGTACGACAGCTTGCATTTTACGGTTTCAATCACATTACTATGGCCGTAAATCATCAAGCTGAAATTATTCAGGCATTTTTCGGAAAAGGGAAAAAATGGAATGTTAAAATCGATTATTCTTTTGAAGATAAACCTCTCAGCACAATTGCACCGTTAAAGTTAATAAGCAATTTGCCAGAGGACTTCCTGGTCATGAATGGAGACATACTAACAGACCTAAATTATTCAGATTTTTATCGGTTTCACATCAACAAAAAAAGTATCTTTTCAATTTCTTCTTATAAGCGAGAACTGAAAAGTGAATTTGGAGTATTAGAATTTGATAAAAATGCAAAATTGAAGGAATTTAAGGAAAAACCAGTTGTCCGTTACAATGTCAGCATGGGTATATATATAGCAAACAGAACCATACTTGAATACATTCCTAATAACAAACCTTACGGTTTTGATAATCTCATGCTCGATTTAATAAAGGCAGGAAAGCCTGCTACTGTAAAACCGTTCAATGGCTGCTGGCTTGATATCGGAAGGCCAGATGATTATATACAGGCTATTGATGAATTTGAAAAAAATGGGTTTTTGTTTTTAAGGAATTGAAAAAACAATGTGGAAAATACCTTTATCTGACATTAATTTCGACCGAAAAGAAGTAGAAGCAGTCCAAAATGTAATTTATTCGGGTTGGCTTACAATGGGAGAGGTTACAAAAGATTTCGAAGCCCGCTTTGCCAGGTATATAGGTGTAGAACATGCATTTGCTGTTTCTTCCTGTACCTCTGCACTGCACCTTGCGGCTCTTGCCCTTGATATTGGAGAAGGCGATGAGGTTGTATGTCCTTCTCTAACATTCGTAGCTGCGCCGAACTCTATTATATATACCGGGGGAAAACCTGTTTTTGCAGATGTAACTAGTACAACAAACTTCAATATCTCACCTGAAGATATTGAAAGAAAAATTACGGCAAAAACAAAAGCCATTCAGATTATGCATTATGCAGGAATACCCTGCAATATGGAAAGTATCACAGACCTTGCCAGAAAGCATGGCCTTCCAGTGATTGAAGACTGTGCCCACTCCCCTGGATCGGAATATAAAGGGAAAAGGTGTGGCTCTATAGGAGACATAGGATGTTTTAGCTTCTTCTCCAACAAGAATATGACAACCGGAGAAGGGGGAATGATTACTACAAATAATGAAAATATTGCTAAAAAAATCAGAACATTACGCTCTCACGGTATGACTACCCTCACTCTTGACCGGCATAAAGGTCATGCCTTCAGTTATGATGTTACTGCCCTTGGATTTAACTATCGCCTCGATGAGATCCATTCTGCTATTGGCATTGTGCAGCTTGAAAAACTACAAGAAAGTAATGAAAGGCGACTGATGTTAGTAATAAAATACCAACAAGCTTTATCTGAAATCCAAGGACTTTCAGTGATTTCCAAGAATGAAATTTCTGTATCATCTAATCATATTCTCCCTGTTTTACTGCCAAAAGAAGCAGACCGCACCAAATTTATGGAATATATGAAACAAAATAGCATTCAGACCAGTATCCACTACCCACCAGCACACCTCTTCGATTTCTACCGTCGTAAGTATGGATACAAAGAAGGAATGCTTCCACTAACAGAAGATGTTTCTAAAAGAGAAGTTACATTGCCTCTGTATCCGTCTATGAATGAAGATGACGTCAACATTGTTTGTGATGCCATTCGTGAATATTTTATAAAGGAGTGAATGTAATGAATGTATTGGCGGTCGGCGCTCATTTTGATGATATTGAGCTCGGATGCAGTGGAACTTTAATCAAACATATACAAAAAGGGGACAACGTAACGATGCTTGTCATTACTGACTCTTCTTATCGTAACCCCAATGGTGAATTGATACGGGACTCTGAAACCGCTTATCAAGAAGGTCAGAAAGCAGCAAAAATAATTGGTGCTGAATTGATTTGTTTAAATTATAAGACCTTCATGATTCCTTTCAGTGAAGAGTTGACAAAGGAGATTACTCGTATTATTGAGGATAAGAATATAGATGTCATGTATTCCCCATGGATACACGATCTCCACAGAGACCATCAGTACGTAGGCAAAAATGCCCTTATGGCCGGACGACATGTAAAAAGATTTCTAATGTATCGACCTAATTATTATGACACAGATCAGATGTTCAGGGGAAATGTTTATTCCGATATTTCTAATGTCATGGAAAAGAAAAGGGAAGTTATTAAAGCACACAAGTCAGAACTCGAAAGAGTAAGGAATAGCTGGCTAGACTTTTTCAAAAATCAGAACCAAAATGACGGACAAAAGATTGGGGTTAAATATGCCGAAACATTTGAGGTGATTAGATATTTAATATGACAAAGAAGCAGGCTGAGTTTTGTTGATATAATTTTTAATAATAATTTACAAACAGGAAAAAAAGATATTGCAAAATTTTAGACAAATCCCTTTTATTGCTGATACGTGTCAAATGGAAAAATGGTTTCATGGTGAGGATGAATACAGAGTACAAGTAACCCATGGGAAGCCGATTGATATATTAACATTAAAGATGAATATCGTTGAAGATTTTGCTCGTAGCGTTCACAAAAAGAAAGAGTCTGTGAATATGTGGCTAAATACAGGAAACTTAGAAAAGGTGGAATTGTGCCCTATATGTAATACTGGAACTGATAGAGCAACAGAAGTTATAAAGATATACGGACAGCCATATTATCAATGCAAAAAATGCAGCCATTGTTTCTTATTAAGAAGGTTATCGAGGAAAAAATTGGAAGAGTATTTTAAACACGATGAGAACTACAGAGCAACTTATACAGATAATAAAATAATCCAGTCAAGGGTGAATCAGGTGTCAATACCAAAATTAGAATGGGTATTGAAAGAATTTGAGCGAATTTATCATCGCAGGCCTAAAGCAATTTTAGATGTCGGCGCAGGTGCTGGTCATTTCGTTTATGCTTGCAGAAAACGAGACACTAATGCTGATGGAATTGAAATCAGCCAGCAAGGGATAGAATTCTGTCGGAATAACTTTGGTATCGAACTGATGAATAAAGATTTTTTAAATGACTATGAGGAATTCATTGACTCCGATTACGATGTTGTTACTTTCTGGGGAGTAGTAGAATGCGTTCCCTATCCCGACGAAATGGTTAAAGCAGCAAATCAAATTCTATCTAAGAAAAAAGGTATGGTTATCGTTGAAGTACCACGTTGGAATTCATTCTCGACAGCTATTCAAAAAACATTTCCTAATTCAATTGTAAGGCATCTTGACCCTATCGGTCACATACAAATATTTACAGATTTTTCCTTGTTCAGGTGTTTCAGTAATAATGGATTTGGTGTTGTTGCTGCATGGTATTTTGGAATGGATATATATGAACTTATATCTCAAGCTTCCTTTGCACTTCAAAATAATGCAGCAGTAGAAAAACTTAAATGCTTAATTGATAATTTGCAGGAACAGTTAGATGCGGCAAAACTTTCGGATGAAATGATATTTGCGGGAGTTAATAAATCTTAGACAAATGGAACCTTTCGAAAACGATATGAAAAACTATTTTATGATTACGGGAATGTTTCGTTCGGGGACGACCCTGATTTCTAAAATATTAGATGCCCACGGTGAAATTTCATGTATCCCTGATATGTTTACCCCTTTTTTCAATGCTTTTAGGGATTGCTTAGCTCAAAAAAAGGGAATTGAAACAAAACCTTTTGAATATATCGGTGATTATTTTGCAGATGAAAAACAGTTAGATATCTTTAAGGAGGTCATGGGATCTTCATTAGATATAGAGTTCGACCATTCTATTGATGAAGAATTAGTAGAGAGATTGAAAGCAAGAGGCAGAATGACCTGCCCCAAAATAACCGAAAATTTAAATCATTTGGATGGAAAAACATTCAAGGAAGTTTATGAAAGACTTATCCAATTTATCCCGAAATATTACGGTAATAGTCGAGAACGACTTGTTGGAAACAAAGAGGTTTGGGTGACAGAATTTCTCCCTGCCATTGCTTGTGCATACCCTAATGCAAAGTTTATTGTTGTGAACAGGGATCCGAGGGCTGTATGCGCTTCAAAAAACGTCGGTTCTATAAAAGCCACAGATAAAGTAAAAAATGAAAAATATCCCTGGCTATTTTTAATAAGACAGTGGAGAAAACTGGCTATCCTTTCATGGATCTTAAAAGAATTCTCTCCATTAAAAAATAGAATATATTATCTGCAATATGAAGAGCTTTTACGTTCTCCAGCCGAAAAGATCAACGAAATGTGCGCATTTCTTAATATTCATATGGATGAAAGAATGCTCGATCCAAACAACTTTAAAGACGGTAGGGGTAATAAGTGGATACAAAATTCAAGTTACAATTGTGTTGGAAAAGAGGACGGATACCTCGTGTTTAATGACAAGATAGGAAAATTCGATCAAACGCGCATCGATAAATGGAAAGAAGTGTTGTCTCTGAATGAAATAGAATTTATTGAACAGCTTTGTTTTGCTGAAATGAGATTATTTGGTTATGAATTTCAGGGAAGCGGTAAACTTGGTTTGCATGACGATATATTATTTAATTCTCCAATGATTCCTGTCGAAGAGATGCAGGAATGGATCCAGGAATATTACAGAAACATAACAGTATTATCTCAATTAAAAGAAATGTCACAAGAAATAATTCGCCAAAAGATGTTAGTAATTGAAGGCAAGCTGGCTGAAAAGGTAGATACAAAAGTGATAGAAAGTTATTTCTATGATATCAGATATTATCAAAAAGCCAGAGATTTGATTACAACTCTTAACACTAATTAATAGACTTAATCTAGAGATAATTTAAAAAGCATTTGAAGAATACAATGTCAAATAATAATTATAAAGAGACTGATATCAGACCAGAAATAATCAGGCAGAATTACTGGGCATTACTTGAAAAAGAGGTTGCAAAATTTCTGGATGAAGATAAAAATGTCAAAGCTGAATTTTCAGTTCATATTGATTGCCCGCTATGTGGTGCTACCAGTTATAAAAAGTTATTCAAAAAGAGAGGATTCGTGTTTGTTGAATGCGATAAATGCAACTTGGTGTATGTAAATCCAGTTTTAGAAGAAAGCAAGCTTTGGGAATTTTACAATTCCGAGGCGCTTGATTACATGCAGAATGTCATCTTAAAAAACACGTCTTCTCAACGCAAACAAAAAATACATATTCCAAGGACAGAGATGATTAAGGATATAGCCCCCAACGGAAGGCTTTTAGAAATAGGCTGTTCGGTTGGTTACTTTTTGGAAGCCGCCAAAGAAGTAGGTAACTGGGAACTGTACGGCGTTGAACTGAATAAGAAATCTGCAGCTTACGTCAGAGAGAATCTGGATATAATGGTTTTTAATGATTTTGTAGAAAACCTGGATATTGATGAAGAGACCTTTAATGTTGTTGTCAGCTTTGAGGTTATAGAACATACGATAAATCCATTAGATGTGTTAAAGAAAGCTTATAAAATTTTGAAAAAGGACGGTTATTTTTTTGTCAGCACACCTAATATTGAAGGATTTGATTTTAAAGTTTTGGGGAAACATAATCGCTCATTTTCTCCTCCCGGACATTTAGTTTATTTCACTCCAACTACCTTTGTCGATATTTTGAATAGAGCGGGTTTTAAGGATGTCAAAGTGCAAACACCAGGAAAACTGGACGTAGAAAATGTTCGTAATGAACTGTTAAGATCACCCAATCTTACTCTTGAAATGGACCCTTTTTTAAGAGAACTGCTCTTAACAGACGGAGAAAAATTTGAAAATGCCAGGGAAAACTTTCAAAAATATTTGGCTGACAACGGTTTTAGCAGCCATATGATTGCCCTCTGTAAGAAATAGGTTGCTATGATTGAAGGAATAGATAAAAGCTTATTCGAACTTCCAAAACGGATATATTTTGATATTACGAACTTCTGTAATCTAAGTTGCAGAATGTGTCCGCAAGGATACGGCCTGATTGAAAATAAAGGCTCCATGGATTTTAGTCTTTATAAGAAAGTCATTGATGATATCGAATCCATTGAAGATTACCATCCAATAGTTGCCTTGCATGTAAACGGCGAGCCTCTGTTGCACAAGAAACTTGTCGACATGGTCACCTATGCATCCAAAAGGAAGTTGTACGTCCTTATTCATACCAATGGAGTACTATTAGATGAGGAAAAAGGCCGACAACTTGTGCAAGCCGGAATTTCAGAAATATCTTTCAGTTTTGAAGGTGAAGACCCTGAATTTTATGAAAAAATGAGACTTAAGTCCAACTATGAACAAGTGAAGAAAAACATTCAAAAATTCCTGGCAATAAAGGAAAGTACGAAAGTAGTTATTGAAGTATTAAAGTTCAGAGGCGTTAATAAAAATCTTGAAATATCAGAAAAGTTCAAAAAAAAATTCGAAGGTGCAGAATTTAGCAGTTTTTATGCAAGCGATTGGAGGGGAACATTAAATTTACCAGAACTTAGCGAAAGAGAAATTCGTCATGAAAAACCATCTATTTGTGGCGATATGAGAAATGTTCTCGTTCTTTCATGGGAAGGGAAGGTACAGTCCTGTTGTATTGACTACAATTCCCAAATGATAATCGGCGATATAAACAAACAAACTTTGTTGGAAGTATGGCATGGAGATAAAAGACTGGAGTTATTGAAAATAATGGGAGAAGGGCGGCATAATGAACTTAAATTATGCAGTACATGCAGCGCCCCTTATACGGTAAATACCAAGGAAAGAAAAAAAGAATCACAACTCATGCCGGGATTGTAACATCTCGTCAATGAAGAAAAGACTATTATGAAGAAAAGTATCCCCATCAATAAAGGTAATTACAGCAGCATGGAACCACCGGAGAGGGTAGAACAGTTCGATAAATATCGCTCTGAGGGGTGGGAAGAAGAGTATATAGGTTATCGTAAGAATTGGTCGGAGTTTGCCAAAAAGCAAATTGTCTCCGAATATCCCCTCCAAGTCGACACTGAGCTCTCTAATGTCTGCAACTTGAAATGTCCAATGTGTTTTCGTAGTAAGGATGCGTATAACAAAAAAGACAATAATGTGCTGATGAAATATGACCTCTTCACAAAAATCATCGATGAAATAGGAGGCAAGGTTAAAGCGCTACGTTTGAGTCTGCGGGGAGAATCAACTTTACATCCAAGGATTGTTGACTGTGTAAAGTACGCTAAAGCGAGAGGGATTAAGGAGATTTCCTTTCTTACAAATGGCAGCAGATTAGAAAAGAATTTTTTTGAAGAACTATTATTGGCGGGTGTTGACTGGATTACCATTTCCGTGGATGGACTTTACGACATATATAATACTATACGACGGCCATTGAAATTCGAGGAAACTTTACAGAAAATTAAAGAGATGAAAGAGATAAAAACAAAGCATAACGTTCATCGGCCGGTCATCAAGGTCCAGTCTGTTTGGCCAGCAATAAGAGGAAATGCAGAGGAGTTTTACAATACTTTTAAACCCTATGTCAACCTTATTGCCTTCAATCCACTGATAGACTATTTAGGCAAAGACGAAGAAACCACAATAGAATATATAGACAATTTTTCCTGCCCTCAAATATATGAACGGCTGGTTATCGGCGCCGATGGAGAAGCTATTATGTGTACCAATGATGAAGAGAACATCCAGCATATCGGCAATGCCAACAGCCAGACGATTTATCAGATATGGCATGGGAAAAAACTTAATTCCATCAGAGAAATCCATAAACAGAACGATGGTTTCAAAAGCATCTTGGTCTGTAGAAAATGTTTTTTACCACGTAAAACGCAAGAAGTTGAAGAAGCCGCCGTAAATGGCAGAAAGTTTAAAATTCAAAACTATGTAAACAGAGCACAGGCTGTCGGGAGGTAGGTGTTTAATTATGTTTAAAAATTATAATAAAGATCGCTGTTACATCATTGCAGAAATAGGGGGAAACTTCACAAAGCTTGATCAGGCAAAAAAACTTATTGATGAAGCAAAAAAATGTGGAGTCGATGCAATAAAATTACAAACATACAAAGCCGATACACTTTCAAGTAAAAAGGCAATGTTTGATTTTGAAAACACCGGTAATATACCTCAGTATGATTTGTTTAAAAAATATGAAATTAGCGAAAAGTTGCATAAAGAGGTATTTGAGTATGCGTCATCAAAAAATCTTGACTGGTTCTCTACGCCTTCACATCAAAGTGATGTCGATATGTTAGAAAAACTTGGTGTTGGTGCGTATAAAATTGGCTCCGATGATGCTTATAACATCCCCTTTTTAAAGTATGTCGCCAGAACCGGCAAGCCAATTATTTTAGCAACTGGTATGTGTACAATGCAGGAGGTGTGGGAATCTGTGTACGCTATTCTAGAAGAGGGGAATGACCATCTGTTTTTGTTACATGCGGTCAGCTCCTATCCAGCATACCCGGCAAGTATCAACCTCCAAGCTATTAAATCTATGATTGAAGAGTTTCCATG
Organism: Candidatus Jinrextremum sp.; assembly: GCA_039794405.1. GTDB lineage: Bacteria > Planctomycetota > Brocadiia > Brocadiales > Brocadiaceae > JBDIVL01. The sequence continues at coordinate 11,321 of JBDIVL010000059.1, forward strand.
TATCCCCGTTGGTTATTCCGATCATACATTAGGAACAACTGCGATCATCTGTGCCGTCGCCATGGGATCTAAGATGGTTGAAAAACATTTTACCTATGATAAAAATGCAGAAGGGCCTGATCATATGCATTCGGCATGTCCGGAAGAGATGAAAGAAATAGTCGATAGAATTCGCGAATTTGAAATTATGAGGGGAAACGGTATCAAGAGACCTGCAGTCAGTGAAAAAACATCTCGAATTAATACCAGAAAAAGCATCGTCATAGGCAAGGATATTAAGGCAGGAGAAAAAATTACTAAAGATCATATTGTAATCAAACGTCCGGGGTACGGTATACCACCAAAATATATTGAACAGGTAATAGGTAGAATGGTAAGCAAAAACCTGGCTAAAGAGGATGTCCTAAAATGGGAAGATTTTTAATATGAAGATCGGTATTATTTTACAGGCACGTATGGGTTCTTCCAGGCTACCAGGAAAAATCCTAAAGAAAATAGGGAAAATGTCTCTGCTGGAGCACATATTTTTCAGGCTTAAATTTCTGAAACACAATGTCACCATTGTTTTGGCAACAAGCAACTTACCACAAGACGATATTGTCGAAATATTTTGCCAGGAAAATAATATCAACTGTTTCAGGGGAAGCGAAAACAACGTACTAGAGCGATACTATTTGTGTGCAAAAGATTATAGATTCGATCATATAGTAAGGATGACAGGTGATAATCCCTTCCCGGACATCGAAGAGATAGACAAACTGATTGATTTACATCTTGAGGTCGGATCGGATTATGCAAACTCATTCAAAGTTTTACCAGTTGGTGTCGGAGCAGAAATATTTACTTTCGATGCTCTTGAGAAAAGTTATTTTGAAGGCAAAGAACCGCATCATATCGAACATGTAAATGAGTATATGTTAGAACATCCTGAAATTTTCAAAACTCTTATTTTGGAAGTTGTTCAAAACAAGAAGAGACCTGATATACGCCTGACAGTGGATACAGAAGAAGATTACAGGAAAGCGTGTTACATAGTGGAGCATAGTAAAAGTAAATTTATTACAACAGAAGAAGCAATTGGTTTATGTTTGGAATTTGCATAGAGTCATCGCACACTAAAGGAATGGGTCACTTATTCCGTATATTAAATTTCATAAAATACTTACGTTCTACGAACACACGTTTTATTGTATTTGTTAATAATGACCCGATTGCTATAAATATTATTAAGTCAAACAACCTAACCTTTGAAATTGTAGATTTATCTGATTTGGAGAGTAATTGGGAATCAAATCTTATAAAAAAATATAGCATAGATATTTGGATAAATGACAGACTAGATACAGACATCACACATTCCCTTAATGTGAAGAAAAACAACATCAAACTTGTTACACTAGATGATATGGGGAGTGGTTCAGAGTTGGCAGATATAAATTTCTGTGCAATGGCATTTGATTCACCTGAAAGATTAAAGGGAAAAAAACTTTTAACGGGAATTAAATACTTAATCTTAAATGATGAAATCGCTAAACATAAAAGAGTTAGAAAAAAAATAAAAAATATTTTGGTTACTCTCGGTGGATCAGATACTTATGGCGTAACAATAAAAATAGTTAAGATTATGAGCAAATCAGGGATTTCTGCCACTGTTATTACGGGTCCTTCATTTATATATAAAGATGAACTATCACAAGTTGCCAATGATCTTTTTATAATTAAAGAGGCCGTTCCTTCCTTGATTGAAGAATTCTACAATTTTGATCTGGCCATTACTGGAGGTGGTATAACACCTTTTGAAGCCAATGCATCCGGTCTTCCTTGTATAATAGTAGCAAATGAGCCGTTTGAAATTGGTAATGGCAAGTTTCTGGAGAGATTGGGCTCCTCTGCTTTTGCAGGTTACTACAAAGAAGTGAGCGATGATTTCATTGATCTCAATTTAGATATTGAAGAAATGAGTACAACTGGAATTCGAAACATTAAGCTCAATGGAGCTGAAAATATTTTCAGACAAATACAATCTTTATGAAAAAAACAGTAGTAATTCATCAACCTGATTTTTTGCCGTATCTCGGATTTTTTCATAGGCTACTTTATGCAGAAGTTTTTGTCGTACTGGATCATGTACAGTTTACCAGGGGAGGTAGCGATTGCTGGATCCACAGAGATAAGATAAAGACAGCTAACGGTGTAAAATGGTTAACCATCCAGGTGAAAAAATGTGAAATCCAAACACCAATCAATGAGGTGATTCTTTCCGATACTACTGACTGGAAAACAAATAATTTAAATAAAATCCAAGAGGCATATAGGAAAACTCCCTTTTTTGAAGAAATATTTCCACATATTGAAAACTTATACAGCCATTCCTGTATTAAAATGTCGGATTTTAATGTACAGTCGATAAAAATGCTTTTTGAATTGTTTGATATTAAAATAGATATGGTCTTTTCCAGTTCCCTTAACCCCACAGGTAAAAAAAGTGAGATGCTAATGGATCTATTAAAGAAAGTAGATGCTACAAGATATTTATCCGGAATAGGGGCAAAGGATTATTTAGATTATACGCCATTTTATGACTCTAACATCGAGATTTCATGGCAGGAATTCAAACATCCCGTGTACCAACAAGTGCATGGAGAGTTTATACCATATCTCAGTAGCATTGATCTACTTTTCAATTGTGGAATGAAAAAATCAAGGGAAATCTTAAGAGATTGTTGACAAAACAAAATACCCTTATATCTACTGAAGAAACTGAGGTTATTGAGTATATTATCAATCTGAGTTAAATATTTTAAGATACGAAATAACAACAAATAACTTTGATCAAAAAAATATCTCAAATTTCATGATGATCTTTCTGGTATCAGTAACCGACTCCGCGGGTATGATTTCTCGAAGATAAATCAACGAAAAACAAATGGTTACAAAAATACGACTTTGACACCAGATTTCATGGTCTTCTTTGAGAAATGTAGTGAAACAAATCAGGTTTTTGAAATTTTCAAAAATAGATGCTTTTAGCTATAACTAAACCAGGAATTAAACAAAGTGATCTACAAACCGGTATTAACGAAAGAGGAATTAGAAAAACTTGCTTCCGAACAAAAAGAGCAGACAGCAGAAATATTCAAACCAAATGATTTTTACGGGCATGCTGCAATTATCAAACAATACTGCGGTTTGGAACAAACTTATCAGTTACCTGGCATCATTCCTCACGGGCCTAATCCTTCTGAGAAAGTGTGGAATCGTGAAATCAACCATCCAATACCCTTTTTTTTATTGTACTCAAAACAACAACAAGAAAACTATGCAAGGCATAGCAACAAACGGTCATTCATAATAGGATCGCCTATATATTATGCACAGCATATTATCAGGGAAGAATTGAGCAGAATCCGAGAAAAAGCGTGTGGAACAATTGTATTTCCTTCACACTCAACACATCACATTACTACTGAATACAACCAAGCAATATTTATAGAGTTCCTGGAATCTCTTCCACAAAATAATCATCCTATAACGATTTGTCTTTATTGGCGAGACATACAGCTAAGAAGACATATTGACTACATGAATGCGGGATTTAACTGCACTACTGCAGGCCATATGTATGACAAGCAATTTATTTTTAGGTTACTAAGATTAATGGCTTCTCATATCAACTACTTCAAATAACTAAAACCTTTTTTGACGCTTGTAAGTCTACACATTCAGAACATATTTTACAACAGAATGAATTTGCCAAGTATTTACTGGGATATGATTCAATTTTAAAAGCAAAAGAAATGAAAGATTTATTTGAAATACTTTGGCAAAGGGAAGAAATGAAGCCTTTCAGAAAACAAAACCAGGTAAAATATACCCTGGAAGGAACACTTAACAATATCATTCACCATTTAAACAATAATATAACCTCATACCCCCGAAGAACACCGGGCAAACTGAAAATAGAAGGAAAAACACTACACTATGCTGACCTTCATAGTTTTTATCATCAGGCACTCCAGATTTTTGGTTCCAACCTGTATCAGTTCGATACAGACAAGGAGCGCCCTGTAATTCTTGATTGCGGTGCACACATCGGCCTTGCATCCCTCTACTTCGCAACAAGATATCCCAATGCCAGGATATATGCCTATGAGGCTGATACTGCGATTGCAAAAATGCTGGCTGATAATGTAAAAGAATTTGGCTTAAGGCAGGTTACAGTCCACCCACAGGCTATATGGATTCATACCGATGGGATATCCTTTAATAATTCAGGCGATGACTCTGGGCATATAGATGAAAAGCAAGAAACAAAGCCGAAAACATCTTCCTTCAGATTGAAAGATTTTCTATCAGATAATTGCGTCGATTTACTTAAATTAGATATTGAGGGTGCCGAATACGAGGTTATCAAAGATTGTGATGGTGTTTTATCCAACGTTTCCAATATTATCATGGAAGTTCACAAATTTACTAAAAGTAATGGTTCGTTGGGTAATCTCTTAAGCATACTGGAACGAAACGGGTTTGATTACACACTGGGTGATCTGCACCCGGCAATGTGGCTTGAATCTTCTGTAAAGCCTCCATTTTCTGCCTGCAAAACTGACAAGTACATTATTACAATATTTGCCTGGCTTAAAAAAACATCCGAACAAGAAAAAGAGACTGGGAAATCATATAAAACGTCTTCAAATATAGATCTTTTATTGAAGGCCAGCAAACTTCTCAATATCCATAGTAACGCTGAAGCATTAGAAACTCTGACACAAATAGTTAGAGAAGGATCCGCAAATAATGACATATACTATGCAATCGCAGTTGTTCATGCACGGATGAAAAACTATGATGACGCCCTACTTGCCCTGTCGAAATTGTCACAAAAGGATAAATTATATACACAAGCTCAAACTCTTCTAAAGTCTATTAACTACCAAAAGCAATTATCTTGAAGAACATCATGAACAAGAAAAATTTAATAAAAATCAATTCTAAAAATTTTTCAGAAAAGGTGTTGCCCGTACAGGTAGGAAGATATTTCTTTAAAGATATTTAGAATAATTGAAAACAAATCATGCCTACATATTCACAAGCTAAGGAGATTGAAAAACAGCAAATGCATGAGGAGAACAAATGAAAAAACTCCAATCCATCTTAAATGAACCATTATCATTCTTCGAATTAGCAGGTGTCTCATTTCCCTATAAAATAGTTCAGATTGCGGACCACCAAATAACCGGTGGTGCTGCCATTGCAGGACACCGTTTATTTACAGGCTTGAAGAAGAAAGGTGTTGATGTTAAGCTGATACCCTTCGTTAATCCAACACATAATGAAGAAGGATGTCACAGTTGGCATCAAATATTTAGTGACCAGAGATACGTGCCCAGCCATACCTTTTCAGATGGAAAACTCAACAAAAAACAAAACTGGGTTGAGATTATATCGTCAGTGTTACAAAAAGAGCAACCTCACATCATTAACTTACACAATCTTCACGGATCAATACACTTTCGTGAAGTTCCCTTTGAGGTGCTGGACGCAATGGCTTCAAAATCCCAACTGGTATTTACTCTTCACGATATGTGGTTGTTGACAGGGCGTTGTGCTTATTCGACAAATTGTTTGAAATTTATAGACGAAACATGCAACGAAGAATGTCCAACGTCAAATGAGTATCCCCAACTCACTCCCAATTTGATTGCAAAAGCGCTTAGAATAAAGAAAGATTTTTTTAAAAGACATCCAGAATCGGTCATTGTAACACCTTCCAAATGGCTTGCAAGCGAAGTTGAGAAAAGTTTTCTTAAAGAACTGAGAATTGAAGTTATTCCCTACGGTATTGATTTATCAGTTTACCAACCAGCCCAAAACAGAAAAGAGCTTAGAAATGCAATGGGCATTGAGGATTCGGAATTTGTTTTACTGGTAGCTGCGGCCAACCTATCTGATCCCCGCAAAGGGATGCGTCTTCTTTGGGATGCATTGTCTAGAATTAAAGACAATTTTACACTATTAATCGTCGGCAGAAGAGAAGCCATTCCACAACTACCTGATAACATCAAGCTAATAGATTTAGGTTTTGTTAATAATCAGTCTGAAATGTCCCGCATCTATTCTTCAGCAGACATTTTTGTTACCCCCACGCTGGCAGATAACTTGCCCTGTGTTCTCATTGAATCCATAGCCTGCGGCACACCATGTCTCGGATTTAATATTGGTGGAGTCCCTGAGGTTATAAGACCGGGATTAACAGGTTGGATCGTTTCGGATATTTCTGTAGCTTCTTTAACTGAAGCAATACAAGGCATTCTTGTCAATAATGACAATGCAAAACGTTTAAGGACAACATGCAGGGATATTGCGGAGAAAGAATATTCTTCAGACCTTCAGGTTGAACGTTATAAACTGCTTTTTTTTGATCTTTTGTCCAAAAGTCCAGGAATTTCTCCTAAACAATTTATATATCATACAAGTCGGAATGTTGTTGTCCCCAATACTCAAGAAAAATTATGTTCTGTAGATCATCTTAATCTTCAGGCCAAACAAGCATTACAAAACGGTTACATCCAAAGGGCAAAAGAACTATTAACTAAAGTTCTTAACCAGTCACCAAACAACATAAAAGCCCTTAACAATCTCGCCGTAACGAAAATACTCGAAAAAGATTGGGACTTTGCACGAAATACTTTACAAAAAGTTCTTGAACTCGACCCCTCTAACAATGTTGCACTTGAGAATGTTAAATACTTAGAGAATCAGGTATCTTCACATAAATCACTTTTAGAAGCTGAGAAACTAATTGAACAAAAGGAATTTCCAAAGGCACGTGAGATATTGGAGAATATATTAGAAATTGATGATAAGCACATTGAAGCGCTTAATGATCTTGCAGTTATAGAAATCTCAGAAAACAACTTATCTAAAGCAAGGGATATCCTAAACAAGATTTTACAAATCGACTCGTTAAATCAAATCGCTAAAGAAAATCTGGAATACCTCGACCGGCAAAGTCGTACAATTGTGAATAATTCTCACTCTAATATAACATACCAGGCTATCGGACAGGCAAATCGCTTAGAAGAAGAGCAAAATTCATGCAATGGCAAAAGACAGATCAACGAGGGAAAAAACATAGAGAAAGAAATCCTTTCATCTAAGTTCCACCAACTTGATAACAAAATGGTTGCCACATATGTACAACCACCTATGGGTAATACGGAAAACTACATTTCTGTTAAACCTATTGAAGCTTTTGGTTTCCTAATTTCCTCTTATGAAGCATTGAAAGATTACCACATAGAAGGTTTTGGGTCTGGCTTTTCTGCGGCAGAAGCTATTTTAAAACACATCGTTACAAATAAATTCCAAAGTCCTTTTAATATTAATAAAAATATTTGGCTGAAAATCGTTGCGCTTCCGGTTAAGTGTGAAATATCTTCTATGGTTGACGGCACACATTTTGACGAGTCTAAACCTGCATCAGCAGAAGATATTAGTCCTGATTTTGTGAGGACCGAAGGAGCAGAAAGAATCAATGCAATTCACGCTTACGCGAAAAAGATGTCAAAAGGCGATACAGATTTTGGTCAACCACTTTACGTAACCGGCGCTGTTCTCAAACAGATGGGAGCAAATGCCAACCCTAACGGGATATATATGATGGATGGTGCGCGCAGGATTGTTGCAAACGCCTTAAATCACAAAAGATATATCTCTATTCAGTTACTAATCCTTGAAGAAGAGTATCCTCTCCTTTTGGGTAATACAACTGTCCAGATACTGAAGCAAAAATTAGCTGCACTTTCCTGGTTTGATAAGTACCAATCAATACCACTTGTTGGCATATCGGGACAGAGAACACTCAAAAGGTTTGATTTAATCCCGATGGATAACCTACGAGATCAGATAGTAATGGATTTTGGATGCAATACCGGCCAGGCATGTCTCAAAGCAATACAGGCAGGAGCAAAGGAGATAATTGGTATTGAGGGTATGAAAGATACCTGGGAAGTTGCTATCCAGATAAAAGACTTCGTTGGTTTTAAAAATCTCAATTACCTGAATGTTAATTTCAACGACCCGCATTTTGATAAGCCAATTGACAGCTTTTTCCCAGACCAGGTAGATTATTCCTTCTTTTTCTCTGTTTACAGAACCAAGGAACTAACACAAAGGGAGAGACTTTTCCGATATATTATTAATAAAACAAAAAAAGGTATTTTCTTTGAAGGTCACGCTCATTCCGTAATAGACACAATTGAATACTACGATTGGTTGTTTGATTGCTTCGGCCTAAAGTATAAATTTCTTGGATACAGTGAAGGAAATTTAAGACCGCTTTTTTATTTACCCATTGATAAAAAAAGCACCTCCATTCTTGATAGTACAACCCCTGTTAATAGCGAAAGGGAATCTTTTAATACAGACGCCATACAATCAACTAATTATCTCGTATCCGCAATTGTCTCGACCTATAAAAGTGAAAAGTTTATACAAGGAAAAATTGAAGACCTCCTCAGCCAATCCCTGGGTGATCGATTGGAGATCATTATCATCGATAGCAATTCACCCGAAAATGAGCGTGAGATTGTTGGAAAATATGTAAGATATCATAAGAACATTAAATATATTAGAACGGACATCAGGGAAACAGTCTATGGGGCATGGAATAGGGGTATAAAAGCAGCATCAGGGAAATATATTACCAATGCAAATACAGATGATCGCCTAAGGTCAGACGCTCTGGAAATTCTTGCCAACGAACTGGAGAAGCATTCTGATATTGCATTGGTATACGCAGATTTTTTTATCACCAATTTCGAAAATATGACAATAAATTCGTACATACGGTGTGGATATAGTATAAAACCCGATTTTAGCCCTGACATCATGTTGCATGGATGCCATATGGGACCACAACCAATGTGGAGAAAAGAAATTCACGATGAAATTGGTTATTTTGACGAGAAATTAACCGCTGCGGGGGATTATGAATTTTGGTGCCGAACGGCTACAAAATACAAAATGAAGCACATACCTGAGTTCCTGGGTTTATATTACAATAATCAAGAAAGTGTTACGAACACGAATATTGAAATAGGGGTACAAGAATCTGCAAAGGTTAAAAGAATGTATAAAACAAAATTCCCCATTCCAAGGATGGATTTACCTACAGGATACTATTACAGAAAAATGGTTCCAAAAAATAAATATGTAAATATTTGTATGGTTACTTTTAACAGGCTTGAGTTTACTAAAAAAGCAGTTGAAAGTCTTGTTCGATATACGAGATATCCTCATGTCATAACTATTGTTGATAATAATAGTCAAGATGGCAGTAAAGAATATTTACAGGAATTAAAACGAAAAGGCATCATTAAAAACCTGGTATTACTCGAAGATAATATTGGAGTTGCAAAGGCTTCAAACATTGCATGGAGCCGTGAACCAGAGGCGGAGTACTATCTTAAATTAGATAACGATATCATCATCCAAAAAACTGATTGGCTGTCCCCCATGGTTGAAGCTATCGACAACATCCCTAAATTGGGAGCCATTGGCTATAATTTTGAATCTGTTAGCTATCCATTAGAAACCATTCAGGGTGGTTATCGTCTTAGAGTCAAAAGAAATGCAAATATTGGAGGAGCCTGTTACCTTATTCCCAAAAGAGTAGAAAGAATACTAGGATACTGGTGTGAAGATTATGGTTTGTATGGTGAGGAAGACGGGGATTACAGTTACAGAATACGTCTTGCAGGGCTGTTTAATGCTTATATGGAAGATGAAGAAATTGGTTTTCATTTACCTGGTGGAAAAGCTGGTAGGATTGACCCACTAACTAAGTCAGCCCTTGATAACGCTGAATTATCGTTGCATAGCGAATATCGAATCTGGAAAGACAAGCAACGCCAATTTCTACAAAAAAGAGGAGGCATTCTCGAACGAAATATTATTGCGTACGGAAAACACAGGTCGCTTTATGTTCCAAGAGGAACATTTTTTGGAAACATCCTCCCTAATATACAAATATTTAAAAGAGACGATTCTATTATTTTCTTAACTTTATCTGGTACGCTACAACCGGAAGACCTCACAGAAATTGAAAAATGGACAAAAAATAATGCAATAAATTTTCACAATAGTGAAGTAATTATCGAAAATGGCAGAAATATTTTAAAGTTGACCAAAAATACGTTAGAACTATTCAATAGAGCAAAAGAACCGAGTATTAATCATGAAATAAATCAGCGATGTTTTGATATATCTATTATTATTCCTGTCTTTAACAAAGTCGAATACACACAGAAGTGTCTCACAACTCTTATTCAAAATACTCAAGAAGTGCATTATGAGGTAATTATAGTTGATAATGCCTCGACAGATGGAACCCAGAATTTTCTCAAATCTCTTAACGGTGGTGCCAAAATTATAACCAACAAAGAAAATCTTGGTTTTGCCAGGGCTTGTAATCAAGGAGCAAAAGTGGCAAGCGGAAAATATTTAGTATTTTTAAACAACGATACCGAGCCACAAATAGGATGGGTTAAAAATGTAATTCGAGATTTTGAAAGAGATGATTCTATAGGAATTATCGGAAACAAATTAATTTATCAAGATAACACAATACAACACGCCGGTATAACATTCTTAAAAGTTAATAATAAATATCAATTTTGGCCGTCTCATCGATATCGTCATAAATCGGGCAATGATGCTCTTGTAAATAACTTTGAAGAAGTTCACGCTGTTACAGGCGCCTGCCTTTTTATTCCAAAGGATTTATTTAATACTGTTGGTGGTTTCTCAGAAGAATACAAGATGTATTTTGAAGATTTAGATTTGAATCTGAAGGTAAAAAAAACAGGAAAACGAATATTTTATGAACCGGGAAGCATCGTAATCCATCACGAAGGTAAATCAAGTCCGAATCAAATGGAAATTGACAGATTTATGACGATAT
>JBDIVL010000060.1:0-22025 GCA_039794405.1 Candidatus Jinrextremum sp.
AACCACAACCCATGCGCTGGCCTGTCAATCCCGATGTGGTACCCACTGACTGGAGAGCCGTATGCGGGAGATCCGCCTGTACGGTTCGGAGGGAGGGGAGGCAAAAGCCTTCCCTACCCCTATCATAAAAATTGCGCAAAAGGAAATGGGCATATATGCCAAATTATCGAAGGATACGGATACCGGGCATAACTTATTTCTTTACGGTTGTCACCTATAAACGGAGAAAAATCCTGGTGATTCCAAAGAGCAGACAAATTTTACATGCCATGATTCACGAGGTGCAGCAATTATGTCCATTTAAGATTTGTGGATGGGTACTCCTACCTGATCATATTCACTGTATATGGACTCTTCCTGAAAACGATGCTAATTATTCCAAACGCTGGGGCATAATTAAGGCAGGATTTTCAAAAAGGGCTAAAAATCTATTTCATCGTAACGAATGGATGACCGATTCAAAACGGAGATATCGCGAATCAACAATCTGGCAACGGCGTTTTTGGGAACACATGATTTGTAATGAGGATGATTTCAGGAGACATATGGATTATCTACATTTTAATCCGGTAAAGCATGGATTGGTAAAATATGTTAAGGATTGGCCGTATTCGACGTTTCACCGGTTTGTGAAAAATGGATTTTATCCTCTGGATTGGGGTGGAGATGAAATGGATGAAACAACCGATGCAGATTTTGGTGAATGATGTTTTGGTAGGCAATGCCTACCCTACCTACTGGAATTGATGCATAAAATAAAAACTGATGACTCTCGCGGGATTGAAAAGTATTGGCATGATCGGTTCAAAGATAAACGCAAGGGCGGGGAATGGTTCGACATGTGAAGAAGGATAAAGAAACATGAAGCTCATCAATGAAATAATAGAATTGCTGAGTTCAGATACTCCTAATCTTAACAATGCATTGTTTAAGACGAAGGTTCTATTGCATAAATTAGGGGAGAAAGATCTTGTTCAGTGGGTTAACGCTGAGCTTAACGGGTATGGCAGTATTGAAGGTTTACCAGAATATAGGGTGTTAACGGTAAGTATATTGGCCAATATTAGTAATGGGGCGTGGCGATATTCAAGTCAGCCATTACCTCTTGCGCACTTGGACAAAAAAATACGAAAAAAGCTTGAAACAACATATTTAACTCAAAGCATGGCTGTTCTTGAATCCTACGCCAAAGATGAATCTGACCTACAAATTCAAATCGCCCCAGAGTTCTACCCTACGTTATCGAAAGGTCTTTCAGGGGGCTATCGTGTTGAGAATGCATGGGGCAAGCATTCTGCTGGCAGCATGCTGCAGGTAATTACGGAAGTTCGCTCCAGACTGTTAGATTTTATTCTGGAACTTTCAGAAAAAATTCCTGAGGGATTAAATGAGGATGAAATGAAAGAAAAATCCAAAGAAATAAGGACCTCCGATCTTTTTAGAAATGCTGTGTTTGGTGACAACGCAACTATTGTCGTCGGTGACAGCAATATCCAACACATCAAAAATACAATTCATAAAAAGGATTTCGAAGCATTGTCCAATGAACTAAAGAAATATTCTGTTCCAGATGAAGATATTGTTTCACTCCAAGAAGCTATCGAATCTGACAGGGGATCGCCAGAACTTGAAGAGAAAAGATTTGGTCCCAAAGTTCAAAATTGGATTAATGGGGTGCTTTCGAAAGCCAGAGATGCTGTTTGGGATATTAATCTTGGGATTGCCGGAAATCTTCTTACAGAGGCATTAAAGGCATATTATGGTTTTTAATCACATATCAAGACAATTGAGGCGACGGAAAGGGGCGCGAGGGTGCTGACGCGGCAAGCATTTTGGCCCACGCCTGATTTCTGTCGTTAGGCCACTTACGAACAGTATTATAGGTTGGGTTGAGGAACGAAACCCAACAACTTAATATGGCGAGAAAATAATGCAATATCGCAGATCACAAGCGCAAGGTGCAACGTTCTTCTTCACCGTAATAACATACAAGAGAAAAAGGATATTATGTAACAAGGCAAATGTGGCACTGATAAAAGAGGCTTTCCCGTATGTTATCAAGCAACACCCCTTTAGAATTCGGGCTTTTGTCTTATTTCCTGATCATATCCATGGTATTTGGACACTACCAGAAAACGACAATGCCTTCTCAATGCGATAGCGATTGATCAAGACTTATTTCAGCAGATGGTGCAAGAGTGAGCACAAAAAATCTCAATTAGCTTCAAGACAAAGCAAAGGCGAACAAGGAATTTGGCAACGACGTTTCCGGGAACATCAGATCGGGAATGAAATTGATTTTACAAAGTATGTTGAATATATTCATTTCAATTATGAAATCGAGATCCAATTAGGCAGCACAGACGAGAGCCATATCATTCGAACAATCGAATACTGGGATATTGAACGGAAACGCTATCCTCAATACGATCACACTGCGGTAATTATTGCTGAGGATATTACGCCGTTTCTTAAATATAATTGGTCTATTCAATGGGATGATTCCCTTGATCGCCATTCAAATGAATGCTCTCAATCGTGGAGATGAAGTAGGGCTTGTGTTCACGACTGTCGTTAGCCAAAGTCACTTGGGATGGTAGATGAAGATGAAGAAGTACAAGAGACTACAGATCGTGTTTATTGGGAGAATCGCGGATCAAAGAAAACAGTGGCAGTGGCAGATCAGTTGTTGGAGATGGCAAGACATTTCAACCCATCGCTGGAACTCAAATATAACAAGTTCTACATCGGGCTTGCTAAAAATGGATACCCGAGTAACTTTGTCATATTCAGACCCAAGAAGGGATTTCTCAGGTTTGAGCCTAAGCTGAGTAGTTCGCCTGAGACCAAAGAGCGCCTTGAAAATGCAGGTCTTGATGTTATGGATTATGACACACGCTGGGGACGTTATCGAATTAGATTGCAGCCAGGAGAAACCGAAAAGAATAAAGAAGTTCTGACTCAAGTTATTAGGGAGTCATATGAAGCATCAGGCGAAGAGTGAATGCTGCCTAACACAGCGTGCAGCCGACAGGTGGGACTCTGATAATTCTGGGATGCCTACGATAATCTTCATACTCGTACTATTTGTATGAACCGCTGAGGATGTTATCTACAAAATAGGGGCAGCACCGTTTGTTTTAATAAATAAGTTGCTATCCTTAGGTAAATATAGCAGTAGGTTAGGTCAATAATGTTATGCATACATTAAACGGCCCTTGGGTTCTGGTATTTGAATACCGTCTTCTTTTGCCGTTTTTAACCAAAACTCTACTGCTTTTTCTGCATTTTCAAGCGCCTCTTTTTTTGACTTACCATGCGCCATGCACCCTGGTAGTTCTGGTACGTCAACAACATAAATATTGTCTGTTTTATCCCAGTAAATAATCATTTCGTATCGTGATTCACTCATTGTTTTTCCATAAGATTAAATTTATAAGTTGTTAATATTTTCCGTATTTGCCTCACCTGATATCCTTTTGCCTTTGAACCTTCCGATTGCAAATTGATCCTCTCAATTATTCCATCTTTTGTAAATATTTTATGACTTCCTTCCTCTCTCATTTTAAATCCGAGTGAAAGCAAAAGATTTACAAGTTTATTGAATGAAATGTTGTAATCTGATTGACCTGATAAAATTCGTTTTAATAGTTTTTCCCTTTTACCCATTAAAATAGTTAAGATATCCAGAGTCGCTTACACCTGCCTGTATGTGTTTGCACGCAGACAGGTAGTACTCCCAGAAGTCCTACATAAAATCATTCAACGTAGGTATAATAACAGCTTCACATATTCACGTCAATACATATCTCACTATAAAGTATTACACAAATCTACAGAGAAGATTGTCTTTTACCACAAGTTGTAATTCTGGAATTCGGGGACACCATATTTAATTATTGACATTGTTTTTTTAATAGCTAAGATGTGCGCATGTCAAGAATTGCTCGTGTGGTCGCTCTGTTGAACTGAATCCTGTAAGGGCAAATTTGGTTAAGAAACCACAGGAGTACCGATGGAGCAGTGCATCTGCACACATTGCTGGACGAGATGATCGGCTTGTGCATGGACCTCCGTTGCTTGAAATGTTTGGCGAGTGGGGTGATTTTCTTTCCAGGGGGCCTATCGGATGAAGAAGTAGAAAAGTTTCGATGTCACGAGCGAACCGGAAGACCTCTCGGCATTGACAGTTTTATAGTCGGACTTGAAAATGTCCTTGGGAGAGTGCTCCATAAGCAGAAACCCGGCCCAAAGGTGTCTCAAAAGAAAAATAGGAATCTCCAAAATTAAGTATGGTGTCCCCGAAATTCAACAATTGAAAGAATTGGAAAGCAAAAATAAGCTTGTAAATGTTGGTGAAAATATTGATTATATCCCTGAATAGATGATAGAATTTGATGACACTTGATCCTGTTATTATTGCTCAAGGAAATGTTGTCATATATAAGTGGAGGATATTTTATGAGCATTACAGAAAGAATTATTAAAAATGTAAAAACATTGCCGGAATCAAAGCAAGTTGAAGTTCTTGATTTTGTTGAATATTTACGATCAAGAGTTGGAAAAGAAGAAAATATCGAATGGAATGATCTTTCGTTTTCGTCAGCAATGAGAGGTATGGAAGACGAGAAATCGCCATATTCTGGGCATGATCTAAAGGAAACTTTTTAATGATTTCTGAAGGCCAGATTGTTCTATTTAAATTTCTTCAAACTGACCAAAAAAGAAGGGAAATTACGGCCAGCTTTTGTATTACGTGAACTATCTGGAAAGTTTAACGACTGGCTTATTTGCATGATATCTTCAAACATTGATCTACAAATCCCTGAGTTATATGAACTTATTACTTCTGATGCCTCTGATTTCATTCAATCTGGTTTGAAAGTGTCAAGCGTTATTCGAACCAGCAGGCTTGCAGTCGTGGACGACAATATACTTCTGGGTAAATTGGAGCAAATTAATACGGAACGGCTCGACAAAATAAAGCAAAAACTATCGAAATGGATTCTTAGCGCATAGCAAATCATTTGAGCTGAGTGCCTGTTTTTGTCTACGGTACCGTTGAAATTTTACTTGTTCATTTTCTGTTTATGCTATAATAACGGCGTAGCTCAATTTAAACGTTAGGAGGAGGAACGATGAAGAATCTGGCAATTGTGCTTGTGATTATGATTGTGGCTTCAAGCGTTTATGCTGGCAACCACGACACACCGGAATATCTGGCAGAGCAGTTCATTGCTGCTGTCAATGCAAAGAGCAAAGAAAAACAGAACGCGACGATCCATCCGCGATGTTTTGCTAATCTGTCTTCTGTGCAGAAGGACTATCTGGAGGAATCTCTTGCACGTGACTTTCGCAAGATAATTCCAGAAAAACGCACAGTGAAGGCCACGAAGCTCAATGATGGCATACTTCCCTTCGGTGATACGGTTGTCTGGCCTCTCAACCCCACTCATCAGCTTGAAATCGAATTCAGCATGGGGGAGAATTCTAGCTGCAGTATTATCCGGTTCATTGCGAAAGATAAAGACCAGTGGTTCATTATCGTTCCGACGTTGAACAAAGAGAATCTGAAGAAGTATGAAGAGAAAAAGAAATCCCAACAATAAATTCGAGCGCGATGCGGCATAAAGCCGCTGTGCCCCTTAGCTTTGTCGTTAGACATCTTTTTTTATTGGAGGGAAATATTGATGTACAAGTATGAAATTATTATTCACTGGAGTAACGAAGACGAGTCTTTCATAGCAGAGATTCCCGAACTTCCAGGATGCATAGCACATGAGAATACGTTAGAAGGTGCATTGAAAAATGCTAAGAAGCAATTCAATTATGATTGATACAGCTAAAGAATTTGGCGATCCCATACCAGAACCCAAGGGCGAGAGACTGATACTTGCATAAAAAAGAGGAAGAGGTCCATGAGACACATGCGCATCGTCGTCACTCATTACGGCGGGCCCGATGAACTTCGGGTGGTTGAAGAAGAGTGTCCCGATCCGAAGGAGAAGGATGGTGAAGTGCGGGTGAGAGTGCTGGCGGCAGGTGTCTCCTTGCCCGACCTACTGATGCGCGAGGGCGTTCATCCCGAGACGCCCCCTCTGCCCTTCACGCCGGGTTGGGATTTGGTTGGTGTGGTGGATCGGCTCGGCGACGGTGTCTCTGGAATCGAACCAGGCCAGATAGTCGCCGCGCTGACGATCATTGGTGCGTACGCGGAGTTCGTCTGCCTGCCGCAACGCGAACTGGTTCCGGTGCCATCTGGGTTGGACGCCGCAGAGGCTGTAAGCCTCGTGCTGAACTACGTCACGGCGTACCAGATGCTGCATCGTTCCGCTAAGGTCAGATCGGGCCAGCGCGTGTTGATTCACGGTGCGGCAGGCGGGGTCGGCTCGGCACTCTTGCAGCTTGGGCGCTTCGCCGGGCTGGAGATGTACGGTACCTGTTCATCGCGAGGGGCGTCGGCCGTTTCCGACCTGGGCGGTATCCCAATTGATTACCGACAGCTCGACTTCGTGAAAGAAATTCACCGCCTCACGGGTGAGGGCGTAGACGTTGTCTTTGACGGCATCGGTGGCACCCATATCTGGCGTTCCCGCAAGGCTCTCCGTCCTGGCGGGACGGTAGTGGCCTATGGTCTTACTTCCTCGCTACGTGAGGGGCGATTGGCTTCAGGTCGTTCAGGTCGTCGTCATCGCTTTCGTGGAATCGCCATCTTCGGGTTGTACATTGCTGGCGGCTGGCTTCTCCCGGGCCGGAAACGGGTGGTCCCCTACAGCATCCAGTGGCTTAAACGGCTGAGACCGGCACTGTTTCGACAGGATTTGATCGTCCTGTTTGACCTCCTTCAACAGCAAAAGATCAAGCCACTCATCGCGCAGCGGTTTCCTCTTGCCGAGGCAAGACAGGCGCACGAGTTGCTCGGGAAGGGAGGCGTGACAGGCAAGATCGTGCTCGTGCGCAACGGGTCATCGCTTGAATCCGGAGCGGCGTAACAACGGCATGCAGCGGACGGCGCTTCACGCCGTCACTGATGCCGAGCGTTATAGTGCAGAAGAGTAAGAGGCATCAATGTCATTATTACGAATACAGGCATTATTAGAGCAATGCTCAAATGCAAATAGATGTTTTCCACCGACGATTCTTTACAACGAAGGCTGGATGCTGAGATTATCAATCGATTGGTTTGCAAGAAATAAAATTGAAAATCATCCTTTGACTGTTCCTGAAGGTAGTACATGGTATTCAGAAGCCTTATTGCCTTCAACGTTTCTCCAGCGATATAGAGGAGATAAATATTCTGAGGCATGGACACATGCTGATGGAGCCATCGGTCATTTTGAGATTGGACAGTCCGGGAACGGTGATTTATCGATACATCCACATGCAAAACATTTTGTTATTTTAGAGGCGAAGATGTTCAGTAAGCTTTCATCTGGAACAAAAAACGCCAATTATTATAATCAGGCAGCAAGAAATGTAGCGTGCATTGCAGAAGTCTTAAGAAAAGGAAATGTAAAACCATCGGAATTGTCTTCTCTGGGTTTCTACGTTCTTGCTCCGGCATCACAAATTGATGAGGGCATATTTGATACATTAGTGAACCGCGTATGCTATCAAAACGATTTCCCTTTGCTGTTTACTATCGTGTTGAGAACAAAACAGCGCTTGTATTTGGAGTTTTTGATTGTCGCAGAAGTCCTGTATGGATAAAAAAGAAATTGAAATAAAAAGATAATGAGTTGCTACATCTTACCGCTTGCCGCAATCAAGGCAATCGCATCAAATTATCCAATAACGCCTTAAGAAGATACCCATTACTCTATCCAGCAATCTTCCTTCTATCGCAATTATCTCCCTCTTTGAGTGTCTCTTTAATGATTGTATCCATTCGATAAAACACTTCTGTATCGTTTTCCGGCATTTATGCCTTTCCCAAATCTACTGTGCAGTGTGCACAGCGCGTTGCCTTGATTGGAATTGTAGATAAACAATAAGGACAATCCTTTACCGTCGGCTCACCTGACGGTACCTCTTTCTTAGTCTTGATCCGATTAACTCCCTTTATAAGCAGAAATACTACGAAAGCAATGATTAGGAAATTCATTACATCATTGACGAACGAACCATAAGCTATAATCGGAATTCCATTGGCCTTCGCATCTGTAATGGATACAGGTATACCCCTTGATCGATCAAGTACATAAAACAGACTGCTGAAATCTACTTTGTTGAGTAGTAATCCGATTGGCGGCATAAGAATACCTTCGACAAGAGAGGTAACTATTCTGCCAAAAGCTGCGCCCATAATGAATGCGACAGCCAAATCAATTACATTGCCACGGGCGATAAACTCTCTGAATTCTTTCCACATATGAGATTCCTCCTGAAGACGTAAAATGATAATTGGTACACGGTATTTTTATGACAAATCTGAGAATCATCTTCCAGAGACATTACGTTTACTCTTGATTTTTCTCTCTATAGGTAACCCTTTTGTTTGATTAGAAAACGAAACAATCACAGCCCATCTTCCATAACCCTGATGTGCCATATATCCATCTGTGGGCATGTTGATGATTAAAATATGGATCTCTATATGCTTTAAGATGCATTGACTGAGAGTTAGAACGATAGTAGCCATCATAGGCTTTAACAGGTGACCAATCAGGACTTATTGGTAATGGAGGTGGGTCAAGATGTTTAAATTCACCATTACCATATACAACTTTTCCTCCCACAATCGTTAAGATAGATTCGAGGCCTTTAATCTCTTCATCCGGGACAGAGAAATAATCTGCAGAGAGGACAGCCAGGTCAGCGAATTTTCCCACTTCGATAGAGCCCTTTTGGTCTTGTTCACCTGAGAACCAGGCACTGCCAATCGTGTAAAGTTTAAGTGCCTCTATACGACTGAGACAGTTTGACTGTGGATAAAGTGATGTACCGCCTACTGTTTTTCCAGTGATAAGCCAGAAGAGTGCAACCCACGGGTTGTAACTGGCAACACGGGTTGCATCAGTCCCGGCACCTACAGGTAGACCCATCCCCATCATTCTGGTAATGGGAGGAGATTGTTCGGCCATTTGTTTTCCATAGCGTGCAAGAAAGTGCTCTCCCTGGAATGCCATACGATCCTGGATAGCGATGCCTCCTCCGAGCGTTTTCACACGCTCTATATTACGAGGAGATATTGTTTCTGCATGATCAAAGAACCAGCGGAGGCCATTGAAGGGGATCTCACGATTAATTTCTTCAAACACATTGAGAAAACGGGTAATCGACTCGTTGTAAGTGGCATGGAGACGGAATGGCCATCGGTTCTGTACCAGGAGCCTGACGACTGCTTTCAGTTCATCTTCCATAATCGGAGAAAGATCAGGACGTGGCTCCAGCCAGTCCTCAAAATCGGCTGCTGAAAAGACAAGCATCTCACCCGCACCGTTCATACGATAAAAATTATCTCCCGCCCCGGGTTTTGTCATTTTAATCCATTTTGAAAAATCATCCACCTCATGTTTGGGATGCTGGGTAAAGAGATTATATGCAACACGAAGGGTAATCTTACCATTTCGGGTAAGTTCTTCAATGACCTGGTAATCTTCCGGATAATTTTGGAATCCTCCTCCGGCATCAATAATGCTTGTAATACCAAAGCGGTTCAATTCCCGCATAAATTGACACGTGGAATTGATCTGGTCGTCATAAGAAAGTTTTGGACCTTTTGCAAGGGTTGCATAGAGGATATTGGCATTCGGTTTGGCAATAAGTAAACCTGTCGGATTACCATGCTTATCTCGCTGGATTTCACCTCCCGGAGGATTTGGAGTATCTTTTGTGTAGCCCACAACGCGTAGTGCTGCATGATTGAGAAGTGCATGGGCATAGAGGTATAGGATAAAAACTGGTGTATCAGGTGCTGCTGCATTGATTTCATCAAGGGTCGGCATCCTTCGCTCTCTGAATTGAAACTCAGACCATCCACCTACAACACGGACCCACTGTGGCGGTGGTGTACGCCTTGCCCGCTCTCTTAACATGTGAAGGGCATCGGCAAGAGAGGGTACACCATCCCATCGTAACTCCATATTATAGTTGAGACCACCACGGATAACATGGGTGTGGGAATCGTTGAGACCAGGAATGACCGTCCGGCCGTGAAGGTCAATTACGTTTGTACTATTTTCCCGATATGCCATCACTTCTTTTTCCGTTCCAACTGCTAAAAAGCAGCCATCCTTTATAGCAACAGCAGATACATGAGGATGAATGTTATCGAGTGTAGTAATGTGGCCATTAATAAGAATCAGATCTGCGTGTATATCCTGAACTTTCTTAATATCCAGAGAGGTACGACATCCTTCCAATAATACTGAGAGGCCAGATGCTGCACCTATTTTCAAAAAATCTCTTCTCGTAAATTGATTAGTCATAGCACGAGCTCCTTATACAAAATTTACTTAATACACCCAGTTGATTAAAGCTTGTTCTCATTGTCATTGAGAGAGTCCCTTCAGCCCTCACGAGCTAAAGACGTAGGTAGTGATAAGAGACTGTCTGAAAAGTTTAGAGTAAAGGGAAATATACCGCTCCTCTGGAGCTAAAATTGTGTATAAGATACTCTTTCTATTATAAATGAGGCCTTCGGTGGCTTTGTTTGCGGCATACATAGGGTAGAAGCATTTGCTGTCCAGACTATAAGATTGAGTTCAAGCTCATATCAGCAAATGCTTCCCCTACAAACTTTCAGACAGTCTCTTAGCAAGGGGAACTCGATTATAGCGAATCCATCGTTTCTTATTTCTGTGGACTGCCTTCACTGGCATGTGCGCCGAGCATGGCCTTGGCATAGCCAATACCCAAACCGTATGCACCGCCATGTGCCTTAGCGATATTTAAAACAGCATTATACGTATCCTGCCGGGCCCAGTCCCGTTGCCACTCAAGCAATACCTGAAGCCAGGTTACCGGAACAGCACCAGCTTGAATCATTCGCTGAATTGCCTGCTCATGTGCTTCTGCCGTCACACCGCCAGAAGCATCGGTAACAATATATACTTCGTAGCCATCATCGATGGCCGAAAGCGCAGCGGTTGCAAGGCAAACTTCAGTCCAGAGTGCGGCCATAACGAGCTTTTTGCGGCCGGTCTTCTTAACTGCATCGATGACGTTTGCGTCTTCCCATGCATTCATTGTGGTACGGTCAATAGGTTTTGTATTAGGGAAGACTGCCTGTATTGCCGGGAAAAGAGGGCCACTAAAGGTCTTTGCCGCAACAGTGGTTAGTGTTGTTGGTACATTAAAAACCTTTGCAGATTTAGCGAGACCCGTTACATTGTTTACGAGTGTCTGGCCGTCAATTGAATGTGTTGCGAATGCCATCTGTGGCTGATGATCAATCAGGACCAATGCACAATTTTGGGGCGTTAGCAAACGAGGGCTTGCACTCCCATTGCTGCTTGTTGGGGTTTTGGGTGAGGCATTCACCTCAATAGCGAGGAACACGATTCCTATAAATACGTTAACGATTTTTACAATTCTCATAATCTTGTCCTCCTTACTATTTGTGTACAGTATGACTTCTGAAATTTGTAAGTAATCCATGATGTATGGATCGGTTAGCTGTATTGCATGGTTAGCCTGCCGGTTTCTTTGCTGAGTAGCTCGTAATTAAGTTTCTATAAGCTGGCAGATGGCTGGATAGCAGTTTGCCCAATCCCTCGGTGTCTTTACGCCAGTCACGATGTAGTTCGCTGGCAGCGGCTATCCAGTTCATCAATTGCACACCCGCAGCTGCCATACGCGCCCATGCTGCGTGGCGCGTGATCTCGTTGAAGGTGCCGGAAGCGTCAGTGACGACGAAGACCTCGAAGCCTTCCTCCAGCGCTGAAAGCGAGGGAAAGGTCACGCAAACCTCGGTCAGGACGCCGGCGATGAGCAACTGTTTACGGCCGGTTGCCTTGACCGCTTTCACGAAGTCCTCGTTGTCCCAGGCATTGATCTGGCCTGGACGTGGAACGTAGGTGGCTTCCGGGTGGATTTCCTTAAGTTCCGGCATGATCGGTCCGTTGGGGCCATCTTCAAAGCTAGTCGTCAGAATGGTCGGCAGCTTGAAGTATTTGGCGAGATTAGCCAGCGCGAGGACGTTGTTCCTGAACTCATCCGGTGAGTAATCCTGCACAAGGTTAGTGAGGCCGGATTGGTGGTCAATGAGAAGGACAGCAGCATTATCCTTGGAGAGGCGGCGGTAAGTGTATTTTGTATTCATAGGTAATTCCTTTATTTGGTTTGATGAATAATTAAAATAAATTATCTTTCTATACACCTATTTTACTGTATTGAACTTTTCAGATAGTCTTTTAAACATCGTTGAATCCCTTAATCAATTCCGTTTGTGCCTTCTCGTCCAGGTTACCAGGCTTTCAATCAGTTCCCTAATTTTTTCCCTTGTTTTTTGATCGGTAACCTTGCCGTTTTTGTCAATTTTCTCATGAGCAAACGGGACCATGACCTCTGGCTGATTTATGGGATACATGTTGAGAAAAACAAAGCTCTGCCTGAGATGATATTGTGCCCTTGCCGTTCCCGTCATCCCGATGGAAGCACCCATTACCGCTACCGGTTTGCCATCAAAGGCATTGTCTCCGTATGGCCTGGAAGCGCAGTCAATTGCATTTTTCAGGATGCCCGGTATTGAGTAGTTGTATTCCGGAGAAGCAATGAGAATAGCATCTGCAGCCCTGATTTTTGCCTTGAATTCCCTAACCTTTTCTGGAGGCTGATCTTCTAGGTCCTGATTAAATGGTGGAATTCCTTCAAGATCAAAGACTTCGAGTTTAGCATCTTCCGGAAGAAGCTCCAGGGCAGTACGCAAGATTGATCTGTTATAAGACTCTTTCCGCAAGCTTCCAGCAAAACCGAAAATATTAACTATTTTATCTATACCCATTTTATACCTTACCTTTCTTAATTATAAAAACAGGGAAAGTAATCCAATCCTTCCATCCGGTATCTCTTGTGAATTTTCTGAGACATGTTTTCTCTAGCGATCTCAAAACAAAATGTCGCATAGCATAGCAGATTTTGCCAGGAATATAGGGCTTCTGAAGACTATAAAAGTGACATTTTGTTTTAACATTACTATACCTCCTTATTCCAATGAGAAGACCGCCCGTAATAGGAGTATCCGAAAAGGGTTTGAGAACAACGGCATTTCCCAGTGGAAGGGCAGGAGCGATAGTACGCATGGAAAGATGCAAGGGGAAATACCGTAAGGTTAAACCCTCTTATGCTTATGCTTGACAAACGTGCCGTTGGAGTATTCTTTAAAGGCGACCCGTAGTTCATCTTCCGTATTCATCACAATAGGGCCGTACCAGGCAACAGGTTCAACGATAGGCTTACCCGATATGAGCAGGAACCTGACAGGGTTGTTTTCCGTTAAGACCATTACCTGATCACCATCGTTGAAAAGGACGAGAGTCTTATTGCCTATAGAGGGGTCTCTTTGAGTATTGCAGTAGTTGACTACTTCAATCTCAGAAAATGGTATCTTTTCCTTGCAAAAGTAACACTTACCCCCGATAACATATGCAAAAACAGTGTGCCCGCGCCTGGTGGGATGAATGAATTCTGATTGAGGGGGTACAGTTACATCGATATATTCAGGATCGATGATAATATCCCGAACGGGTCCTTGCTTATTACCCACCTTACCGCATATGACTCTGATTTTTATACCATTCTCAAGCACTACCTCTGGAACTTGCGCGCTTCTTACGTCCCGATAGCGAGGATCCATCATTTTGTGAGATCTGGGGAGATTGGCCCAAAGTTGGAATCCGAACATCAGATCATCAGGGTCTCCTTTGGGCATTTCCTGGTGTATGATTCCACTTCCAGCAGTCATCCACTGTACGTCGCCGGGGGATATAATGCCTTTGTTTCCCATGCTGTCTTCGTGCTCTACAGTCCCAAGGAGAACGTAGGTGATTGTCTCAATTCCACGATGCGGGTGCCAGGGGAAACCCTTGATATAGTGATCCGGATTGCCTGAACGGAAATCGTCGAGAAGTAAAAAGGGGTCGAACATTGGAACCTGGCTGTATCCAAACACTCGTTTGAGGTGAACACCAGCTCCCTCGATTATGGGCTTACTTTTTAAGACCTTGCGGATCTTTCTGGTTTCAGTCATTACATTTCTCTATCGAATTCTGGTTAGAAATATCTCAACTATTGTCCAAAAATATGATTTTTATGTAGCAAATAAAATGCCTGCAAGATAAATATTGCGAAGAATATCTTTGGGCAAGGTGTTATATAAAGTCATTTGACATAATTTACAGGACGGGTTAATATCTTCTCAGAATAATTTTGACATTATAATTTAAAGAGAACTATATTGGAATTTGTCCCTGACAGGTTTTATACTTATCTTACAAAAATATCTCTTTTTTTCTGTCTTGTAAGTTTCCATTCTTGGATAACCTGTCAAGGTTTGGCACCTTTTGCTACAACCGGTGCTACGGAGTGCGCTGGCTATCGTGAATGTTAGGTGGCGCAACGTTCCAAAGCAAGAGGAAGGTCGAAAGGTTGAACTCAAATGAAAGCAATGGTATTGAATGAGCTCTGTGGTCTCGAAGAGAATCAGACCCCGCTGGAACTGATGGATCTACCAGATCCTGTTCCGGCTGGGAAAGAGATTCTGGTGAAGGTTTCAGCTTGTGGGGTTTGCCATACCGAGTTAGATGAGATTGAAGGCAGAACACCCCCACCGCATTTGCCCATTATTCTTGGTCACCAGGTGGTTGGCCGGGTCGAAGCAACTGGCAGCAGATCGAACACCTTCAGAGTCGGAGATCGGGTTGGCATCGCATGGATTTACTCTGCTTGCGGAATATGCAAGTTCTGCCTGGCAGGCAATGAGAATCTGTGCCAAGACTTCAAGGCTACGGGCAAAAATGTCAATGGCGGGTATGCCCAGTATATGACGGTGCCGGAAGGCTTTGCCTATCGCATTCCCCATGGTTTTAAAGATTCTGAGGCGGCTCCTCTTTTGTGCGCTGGGGCGATTGGCTACCGGTCTCTGAGATTGACCGGTCTCAAGGACGGACAAAATCTAGGTTTGACCGGATTTGGGGCTTCTGCTCACCTTGTTCTGAAGATGGCGAGACATCGGTACCCGAACGCAAAAGTCTTTGTCTTTGCAAGAAGTGAGAAGGAGAGGGCGTTTTCCAGAGAGCTTGGTGCGGTATGGGCAGGGGACATTGCGGAGGAGTCGCCGGAAAAGCTGGACTGCATTATAGATACCACACCAGCATGGAAACCAGTAGTTGAAGCATTAAAGAATCTGGAGTCTGGTGGAAGATTGGTCATCAACGCAATTGGCAAAGAAGAGGCAGACAAGGACTACCTTCTGCGGTTAGACTATCCTGCCTATCTGTGGCTGGAAAAGGAGATCAAGAGTGTAGCAAATGTCAGCCGAAGAGACGTGAGCGAGTTTCTGGTACTGGCGGCTGAAATGCGTATCAGGCCAGAGATTCAGGAATTCGCATTAGAAGAGGCAAACGAGGCGTTGATCGAACTCAGGACGAAAGGGATGCGGGGGGCGAAGGTTTTGAGAATAGATTGAGCCAGGTCCGTCAGCCATCGGCAGGAGATCGCGCCTAACCCGTTGCCGGAGCCAATCAGGTTATCGAGGTCTTTTTGGGTTTTGCATCGCGTTGAGGCGTTTCGGTTGGTGTTTGTCTGCGCTGCGTCATCCGCCTGGCAGTTCAGCTCAGTCTGTTAGCAAGACGTCATAATGAGAAGGGGGGTATCAAGTTAGTCTTATTAAGTTTCCCTTAAGAAACGGGTAACAATCCGGGATCCATTTCAGGTAAAAAGGCAGGTGTTTTTCTTAATCAATGTTTTTGAGTATCTTTAAAAGCTGAGAGCATAATAAACCAAATATAGCATCCAACAGATAAAACCGAACATCACATAATAAAACAAAACAAAATGAACCACGATGTGATTAAACCATCACGGATGAACGAGTTTGTCCGTGCCACCCTATCTAAAATACTGTTCGGTTTCATCTCTTGAGTACTATAGTTATTATAATTCCACTGTTGTTAGGTTTTGATAGTACTACTAACGAATAAAGGAGGGCATATGAAGATACTGAAATTTACCGGGATGATCTGTTTATGGGTCTTTGTCTTTATCAATGGTGCAATACCGGCATTTACTACTGCCGGGGGTCTGATTGATATGGGCTATGGTAGCAGAGGCGGAAGTATGGGGGCCGGGTCAGCACGTTTAAAAGAACCTATCCAGCCGATTCCCATCAGCTTTGATTACGATAGGGCAAAGATAGAATTAGGAAAGAAATTGTTTTTTGAGCCCAGACTGTCCAAATCTGGTTGGATTAGTTGTAATTCCTGCCATAACCTCTCAACAGGCGGAGCAGACAATTTGCCAAGTTCTATCGGACATAAATGGATGTTTGGCCCGATAAACTCACCTACGGTCCTCAATGCAAAATTCAACCTGGCACAATTCTGGGATGGCCGTGCAAAGGATTTGAAAGAGCAGGCAGGAGGCCCTATAGCCAATCCCATGGAAATGGCTTCAACTCATGAGATTGCAGTGGGTGTGTTGCAGTCAATACCAGAATATGTACAATGGTTTAAAGAAGTATATGGAGATGAAAAGATTGATGTTGATCGTGTTACTGATGCTATTGCAGCATTCGAAGAGACGCTAACTACACCGAACTCAAGGTTTGATCTGTGGCTTAGAGGCTATGATAGAATTTCCGGATTGGAAGAGGAAGGATATGCCCTCTTTAAGGATAAAGGTTGTATAAATTGCCATAACGGTTTTGGCGCAGGGGGGACCTCTTTCCAGAAATTTGGAATTGCAAGACCATATGATAAAGATACCCAGACCCTTGGCAGATACAACGTAACAAAAAATGAGAAAGATAAATATGTGTTTAAGGTTCCCCTGCTCAGAAATATTGCCCTCACGGCCCCTTATTTCCATGATGGAAGCACATGGAGTTTGAGTGAGGCAGTTATTGTCATGGCAAAATGCCAGTTGGGAATAATACTTACGGATGATGAAACGAACAATATCGTTGCATTTCTCCAGACCTTAACCGGAGAACAACCTTCAATTATTATTCCAACGCTGCCACCTTCAACTTCAAGTACTTCAAGACCCAATCGGAATTGATATTATACCTGAAAATTACAATTGGACACGGATGAACGCAGATTTGTACTGATCTTTTAAAAGAAATGTAAAACCTTTATCGCACCTGTGGATAAGATAGCAAATTTAAACCATTATTTATTAGTGTTTACCCGTGCCCATCAGTGGTTTATTGAAGAATTTAGGTTATACTTTATTTAATGAGCTTTTTTCTCCCTTTCAAATATTTTTGATAACGTTCTTCACCAACGCACTTGCTTCCCACGGGACATTCTTCAATACAGCTTTCAGGTATATCACGCTGCATCATTTTTCCGCAACTTTCACAGGCAAACTCGTATTCAAATCCTGCCAACGATGCGGTAACTTTCTTATGACAGTGCGGACATAGTACGTCTATAATCTCTATCCTTTTAACCTTCTCAGCGCCTGGACATTGAAAGATATCGGGTTTTTTAAATCCCTCTGTGGATCGTGGCGTAATCATTTTTACTTTTGAAATGGTTTGGGCAGCTAAGATACGGAGAGGTAATCGCTTTTCTTTTCTCAGGAATTCCTGAAGTGCCTTCATGACTTCGTGATTCCCTTTTCCAACCCTGCCAATTTCTTCAATAGCTTGCTTTACCTTCCCGGCATCTTCGTCGTATAATTTCTGCAAGAGCACGGTAATATTTGTAGTGTCAGAGGTCTGGTCATTCATTGTAATAAAGAAAGTGAATTAAAAAGGCAACCGGGTAGGGCAGGCATTGTCTGCCAAAATAAATTTTGCTAAAAACCATTTTTAAATAAATCACATTTTGTGAGCTGTTACGTATAGATAAAATATTTCAAATATACCAATGAACAATTATCTCACCGAAGGGCACGAACAGAGTACTTGATGTTGTTATCCGTATAGGCATAGTCACAATAACCAGAATCAAACCTAACAACCCAGGCCATCGGGCCTTTTCTAAAATCAGACGTCCAAATCCTCACCTGGCATGGATCAAACAAAGGATCAATATGTAAATTACCATTCTTTTTCGTTGGCTCCATCAAGGACATAGCCTCTTCCAGGGTCGGTAACCGCCAGTCATTATAGCCGGCAAATTGCTCATGGTTCAGTCCGGAAATATAGTTCTTTGTTCTTTCATAATTCATATCGTCCCGGGAACCTGATTGCTGCCACATCAAACCACTTGCATGATCATAGACAACCATTCCGCCATTTCGCACTTCAAACCTATGAGAAAAACCGGGACCGGAGGAATTTTTGCGGGAATCAAAGAGACCTTGGTTTTTCAGCATGGTTTGTACTGTTTCCGGTGATAATCCTTTTTCGGGTTTGTATCGGAGTGTTGTTTTTATAACTGTCAGATCCTCAGGATTCGTAGTTATCTCTAGCCCGGAAAGGATAACTTCTTTATTTATCCGCGTTATTACAGCCAAACCAATTATTATGGGGATCAGAATGCCAGGGAGCAAATACAATAACCTGTTTTTCTTCCTGTTTGCTACATCGTGCTGAGGTTTTTCTTTATTTGGGATATCCTGTTTGTACTTTCTCTGCATTCGTATTCCTTCCATCGTATAATATTTGCGTATGTCTTATGTTTTAGCGGGTTTTCTGATGATAAGAGATATAAAAAAATCCCCCTTTGGGGAGCCTATCCGAAAACAAAAAACACCTGCCTGTTGTGCGTGGTACGCAAACAGGTCATTCCGGGTGACGAAGATGCAGGGAATTTTTCTGTGTATTGGAAGTTGAAGGTTAGAGGCTGGATGTCCGGATTTAAGCTTCTCACCTCTAACAAAATTCCGCTTCGCTCCATTTAGAATGACAACTCTTGCTTTTGGACAGGTTCTTAACCCCTGCATATATAATGGTTAGGTTCAATAAATTTGAAATAAGGATAAACAGAGATCAACAGCATCCCGGTCCGCATGACATTTTTGTCTCTGCATTTTGCATATCTGATAAGAAAAACATACCTTTATACGGAGGGTTTGAAAGCTTCCACGCCGTGTCGGTGCAAACCTCTACAGGAATCCCAACGGGATATGTATGTCCATCATCATCTGAGGCGCTGCTGAAAGGTCCCTTATACGTGGCATATTGGCCTATATACCTGCATTCTTTGGATTTTTTAAATTTATATGCCCGTACCGTTACCGAGTAAAAGTTAAAGCCATCCACTTCTTTATAAGGATAACGATTCACTACCTGCAATCCGTAAAACCCTATCGTCTTTATTATTTGGAAAAATTCTGCCTCTGTGACCGCCCCTGATATACACTCACTCCATAGTTTCTTATCATGTCTCATTCGTAAAGGGACTTCTCTATCAGAAACGACATCAGAAATAACGAATCTACCACCCACCCTTAATACCCTGAATATTTCCTGGAAAATTCTTTTCTTTTGAGATGATAAGTTAATAACACAATTGGATGTAACCAGATCGATACTATCCCCTGAAAGCGGAATTTCCTCAAGAAATCCTTTTATAAACCGTACATTATCAAAACCGAGATTCCGCGCCACAATCTTTCGTGAAGTATTTGCATTGTTCAACATCTCGTCAGTCATATCGACACCGATAACACGCCCTGTTTCACCCGCCATTTTAGCGGCAATGAAACAATCCACTCCTCCACCCGAACCTAAATCCAACACACTCTCTCCACGTTCAATTCCCGCTGATGTTACAGGACTGCCGCATCCATAAGAAATATTCAGAACTTCCCGGGGAATATGTGATACATCAGCAGGATTATAACTTGTTGGGCAACACAACTCCCTTTGTGGTTGATTGGCAGCGGCAGCATAAAACTCATGAACTGATTTTCTGACAGTATCATCCTCAATATTTTTTCGTATCGGATCTTCCTGAAGGGTGTTTCTTTTGGATAAGAAAGGATCGTCATTTTTACACGTTAACCCGGATGTTCTACAGGTGTAACATGCAGGTGATTCCAATACATACGGTACCATGGATTCTTTTAAACCCCGTCCCATCCATGCCCTTGGATCATTAACAAGTATAGGGCAGACAAATACCCCTTCACTGGTTACGATACGACTGGTAGTACATTGTAGATTATCCATGGGAAAGTTATCAAAGCACTTCTCGGTAATCCGCTCGTCCTCATGATAAGACCTCACCAATTCTGCACACCGTCCCAGCAGAATCATGGGAAGTTTTTTGAGTTTTAATTCCGGAATATTCAAAGAATGTGCTAAAACTTCAAATCCCTCATCCATATCTTCTTTTGTACACCTGCCATATTTCGACCAATCTACAGTTGTAATAATAGGATTAAAACCGGCATTTACCAGGAACTGTATGCCCATTATAGCCCTCTTGAATGAATTTTTACCACGGATTCGATCGTTTTCCTCTTCTTTGTAACTCTCAAGACTTATTCTAAATTCTAATTTGTGCCCGGATGCACGAGATATCCGGATAAGCGTTTGCACAATCTCTTCTGTTAATAAGGTTCCGTTAGAAAGGACCGTAGTTGGGCCGTAGTTTAAGGCGTCTTTCAAAATATCTACAATCTCAGGGTGTAAAAACGGCTCACCTCCGGTAAAATAGAATTCTCTTACACCCAAGGCCGGTGCTTCTTTTAAATAACGCCGGATGGTGTCTCTGTTAATCACATGATGAGTATTACTTTTTGGCCCACAGGAGATGAAGCAATGTGAGCATTGCAGATTACATTGATTACCCATTACCTGAAACCATAATGTTTCGAACCGTTTTAAATAAACCTTAGGCATGTTCATAGTTTTAGCTCCTTGGATCTGTTAAAGAGATTCATAATATAATTCATGGAAAATCTACGTCTGCCGATACTACCACAAATAATCCTTTTCCAACTTTTCGGAGACGCTTACGGCATATATTTATAATTGTAGTGGCAAGGCGTGCCTTGCCACTACAATTTCATTTTCAACTCTGTAAGGATGTATTGTAGCACGCCGCTACACTAAACCATTTGTATTTCTCGGGGGGACAGATTTGAAACCCGCCCCTATATAGCCAGCGAAGATCGGTTTCATCGAGTTCTTATGGTGGTGTTATGACGAATTCGTTTTAGTCGTCAGACCTTTCTCTTTAATATTCCAACTTATTCACCCAATCGGGATATTACATTCCTTCAACTGCATCATAAGGTAGGGTAAAGGGCTTAATGTCTGTGAGGGGTGTTCCGTCAAGCACATCCAGTCTTTTTACTTTAAGCAAGTTCCCGTTTTTTTCAATTACTTTTAACGGTAGTCATGTATCAGAGAGACGAACGCGATAATGCGAATGATGTTAGTAACCTTCATTGGCCTGCTCCTTATTTACGACGATCAATCGTATAGCCACCTGCCTTACCAAGAAAGGGAATTGCTAACATACCTGGCAGAATTGTACAACGCTTTGTATCTCGGAAATTCCAGAGACCGATTGTCATACCTTCATGTCCCATGCGTGGTTGATCCCTGTATGTGCCCAGAAATCGGTCCCACAATGGAAGGTTAAAACCGAAATTGGAGTTGGTCTCGTAATACACTACCGAATGGTGCACCCGGTGCATTTCAGGGGTTACTACGATCCAGCGCAGCATACGGTCCAAACCGCGCAGTATACGAACGTTGCCATGGTTGAACATAGATGTGGCATTCAGTAGCACTTCGAATATAACCACGCCTAACACAGGCGGGCCTATAACCACAACCACGCCGAACTTGATTACCATTGACAATATGATCTCAAAAGGATGAAACCGGATTCCTGTGGTGACATCGAAGTCCAAATCTGCATGGTGCATACGGTGTATTCTCCAGAAGATAG
>JBDIVL010000061.1:0-21542 GCA_039794405.1 Candidatus Jinrextremum sp.
TTATAAAGTACTAGGGTCTCCCCCAGTATATCTCTTAGCTTCGACCCCTTGAGCTTATTACCTCAAAGAGCTGACTTCTTATTCACCTCACTCGCACGCTTCACTTCTTCATTTCTTTTCAAAGAACGTTTCATCAACTTACTAAGTATAGTATACAACGAATTTTTAAAATTTCAAGACATAAATGTATATTTTCGCAAAAAGATTCATTTTACCACAATTTTACAGAAATCCAAGAAAATATTTTATATTTTATAGAATTTTTCACCTAAAAATACCTCTGAGGTTTTAGAGAGGTGATCAATGAAATCCCTAATCATACATAAGGGGTAGTTAATCCGCAGAATTTGAGGCTCATTCAACAACGTAATTAAAACAATATATTTATCTGGAAAGTTCCGAAGGTTGCATAATATTTAAAATTGAAAATGTGTTTAAGATCAGAAAGACTTTGCCTTTTATTAAAGACAAAACTTAAAAATATGTATTTCTCTACAAATTAGCTGTTTAAAAACTTCTCAAATCGGTCTATTCCTTTTTCAATATTTTCCAGAGAGGTCGCATAAGAGATTCTTATGTAATCATCAGCCCCAAATGGAGCACCAGGAATAAAGGCAACGTGAGCCTTTTCCAGCAGTTGATCTATTAAATCAAAAGAGTTCGTTACCGATTGTCCACCAAATTTTCTTTGATATAAATCAGATACCTTTGGGAAGGCATAAAAGGCACCCTGAGGGAGCAAGCATGACACCCCATTTATGTCATTAAGACGTTTAACGATATACTTCCTTCGCTTATTAAATTCACATACCATCGTCTCTACAGAATCCTGATTTCCCTTAAGCGCCTCTAATCCAGCCATTTGAGTGATAGAGCTGGCTCCAGAAGTAGTATGATCCTGGATGTTAATTGCTGACTTAATAATTCCCTCTGGCCCCGCAGCATAACCCAAACGCCATCCGGTCATGGAATATACTTTTGAAAAGCCATTTACCGTGATAACTTTCTCATAGCACTCCCGGCTAAAAGCAGCCGGACTAAAATGCAAAACACCATCAAAAAGAATCTTTTCATAAATTTCATCAGAGATGACATAAAGCCCATTTTCTACGGCAAAACTTACAATTTCTCTCAACTCTTTTTCTGTATAAACCATACCAGTTGGATTGCTTGGGCTATTTATAAAGAGCAGCTTAGACCTTGGTGTAATGACTTGAGCAAGAGATTCTCTGGTAATCTTGAAATGATCTTTATCAGTAGTTTTGAGAAATACAGGAGCAGCGCCTGCCATTCTTACCATTTCCGGGTAACTCACCCAATAGGGAGCCGGAATAACGACCTCATCTCCAATATCGCATAGAACAAGAACGATATTAAGAATGGCCTGTTTTGCCCCAGCCGATACGATAATCTGCGAGGGGTTATATTTTAGGCAATTGTCTCTGTAGAGTTTTTCACAGATAGCCTCTTTTAATGCTGGCGCACCTGACGTAGGAGTGTATTTAGTGTAACCATCTTTAATGGCTTTAATGGCTGCATTCTTGACATTCTCCGGGGTATCGAAATCCGGTTCTCCTGCACCAAAATTGATCACATCAATACCCTTTGCTGCTAATTGTTTTGCCTTAGCCGTAATGGCAAGCGTTGCTGATGTCTTTACCTCCCTGGCGATTCTCGATAACATCATATACAAATATCTCCTTCTCTAACCTTTTCTACAAAAATACCTTTCCTGGATTTAATATACCCTTAGGATCTAATACGCGTTTAATATCCTTCATGATTCGCTGCTCCAGAGGTGGAATTTCAAGAGCTAAATATGCTGATTTCACATTTCCTATACCATGTTCTCCAGAAATTGTTCCACCAAGTTCGATTGTATTGCAAAGTATTTCCTTGACCATTTTTTCTGCTAATGTTTGTTCATCCTCTTTTTCATACATAATGTTGACATGGATATTACCATCTCCAATATGTCCAAAATTAGCAACTTTTAGAGCGGAGTATTGCATGGAGATATTATCTATCCGCTCCAGTATTTCCAATATCCGGCTGCGTGGCACACAGATATCTTCATTAATTTTGAAGCGGGCAATATTGTAGAGTGCAGGGGAAATAGCACGCCTTACTTCCCAAAGTGTATCACGTTCTTTGGTATTTTTTGCCGGAATTACCTTGCGTGCATAATTTTCATGAACAATTTTTTCTATAAGAGATGTCTCGATTTTTACCCCTTCCTCTTTTCCATCAATATCAATAAGGAGAATGGCTCTTACATCCTCAGGGATTTGAATTTCTTGTTTATACCCTTTTATACAGTCAATACTTGATTTATCTATAAATTCAAGTGCCCGAGGCAAGATATTATTTGAGATAATCTGATTGGCAGATTTTACAGCATCTTGAGAATTTTCAAAAAAGACCAAAAGTGTTTCGATCTTTTCCGGAAGCGGGAGTAATTTTACGGTAATCTTTGTAAAGATGCCTAAGGTGCCTTCCGAGCCGACAAAGAGACGGGTGATATCATAACCCGTAACACTCTTTATAGTCTTACGGCCAGTATGGATTACGTTCCCGTCTGCAAGGACAACTTCGAGGGACAACACATAATCTCTTGTAACACCGTATTTTAAACCGGTAATTCCTCCGGAACACTCAGCCACATTGCCACCAATAGTTGAAAATGCAGCACTAGCGGGGTCAGGCGGATAGAAAAGTTTATATTTTGCTACCTCGTTTTGTAATGTTTGGGTAATAACCCCTGGTTCAACCGTAGCGGTGAGATCTTCGGGAATGATCTCCACGATATGGTTCATATGGGTGAAATCCAGTACAATCCCACCTTTTACCGGTACTGACCCGCCGGTAAGCCCTGTACCCGCACCTCTCGGATAAACAGGTATTTCATGCTCATTTGCATATTGCAGGATATCAGATACATGTTGAACAGAGTGTGGCTGTAAGACGACATCCGGTATATATTTTTGCCTGGAACCATCGTATGAGTAACATATCCGATCCTCGATTTTATAAAGGATATTTTCTTTCCCGATAAGCCGGCTCATCGCATCAGTGAATTCGGCTGTTTTTGATTTTGCAGGTGTTATCGCATTCATCTATAAAATGTATTTTAATCCACAAAATACTATAAAAATTCTCTATAAATATGAGATTATAAGCGGAATCTCGTGCATTTTCAGGCCATATTAGCAAAAAGTTTAGGGATGTTAACTTTATTAAATTTAGAAAAATAAGTCAAATCCTTTTCAGTTGCAAATAATAGAAAAATTGTTATAACTTTGGATATTTTAAAGTCTTCAGATCAGCCCCCCT
This sequence comes from Candidatus Jinrextremum sp., assembly GCA_039794405.1. Classification (GTDB taxonomy): domain Bacteria; phylum Planctomycetota; class Brocadiia; order Brocadiales; family Brocadiaceae; genus JBDIVL01. The sequence goes on from JBDIVL010000061.1 coordinate 3,334, forward strand.
GTCGATAGTAAGAAAGTTAATCAGATAAAAATTCTGACTGCTATGATTACTTTTAAGGCAGGAAAGTACCAGAATGGGTTTAGGCTGTTCGAAGACAATACCAGTATTAAATACTTATGGAACAAGAGGATAAGTCCACAACATGAGGATTTAAAAGAGAATAACCTGAGAATTTTCGTGTTACAGTTGTTTCCCTGTCATAGGTAAAAATAAGGAGAACGGTGTGATGTCTGTGGATAGATATTGTACTGAAGGACATGCTCCACAACAAGAAAAAGCAGTAGGAGAATTACAACAATTTATTGGCATACGGCTTGTAAAAGAACTCTACGGCATACCGCTTGAAAAAATAAGAGAAGTTACAAAACCACTTCAAATAACCTGCATCCCGGGAGTATCCCCCCATATCATAGGACTGATGAACCTCCACGGAGAAATCTTGTGCGTGGTTGATACAAAAATACTGCTGAATATAGGGAAAACCAATTCATCAGAGTATAATCGGATTATTATCGTAAAAACCGGAGAAGGACCGGTAGGGATACTCTGCGATGAGGTTACAGAAATATATGAAATCCAAAGGAAAGGCATAGAGCCCCCTCTTTCCACAATAAGCACTGAAATTGGCAAGTATCTGAGTGGACAGGTACAAACCCATGATGGACTTATGGGTATTCTGGATATTGAAGGATTATTATTCAAACAGGAGAAGTAAATCATGTTGGATATATACTGGAGCCTTATCGTACCCCTTGCCATTGTACTTGCCGTTAACATATTGCTGTTCACCTTAATTAAAGGAAAAGTCATACAAAAACTGAATTTGACAAAGAATTTAATCGTCGTGCTGCTCACGGTAACCGTTGTCCCGCTTCTCTGTACTGGATACGCCTCTCACAGGAAGATATCCACAGCTATTCTTACTGACATACGCGAAAAATTACAGTCCATCGGTAGGACACGTACCATATTCCTTAATGAAAAACTCGAAGAGGTAAAACTCGATGCTGAGATGATAGCAAAAAACTGGATTGTAATAGAAATTTTAAGAAAGGTATCCGTTGAAGGAACAGACAGGTCAAGCCCTGATTTCAAAACTATCTCTGCGAATACACAGAAGCATCTGAACCGAATCGCATCAACAAAGGGATACAATGATATTATGCTGGTTTCGGCTGAAGCAAAAATAACAGTAACAGGCACAGAACACTCAGCAGAAACAGGACTCGATGTATCAGGGGAAACATTTTTTAAACAGGGGAAAGAAAAAACCTGTTTTACCGATCTTTTTTATAACAAGTCCGTCAACAAAAACCTCATGTACGTGACAACTCCATGTCTTGACCTGCAAGGACAGTTTCTTGGTTGTGTCGTTATAGAAATGAATCTTATCAGGATCTATGACGTATTAGTTGACCGTAATGGTCTTGGTGAATCAGGAGAAACCTATATTGTGAATAGAGATAAGCTTATGGTTTCTGAATCCAGATTCATGAAAGACGCTGTACTCAAGGTCCGGGTAGATACTGTGGGGGTAAATGATGGCCTAATGGGTAAAAGCGGTGTTGCAACTTATCTGGATTACAGAAATATACCCGTGATTGGTGCATGGAATCCTATAAAATATACGGACTGGGTATTACTTACAGAGATAAATAAGGCAGAAGCCTTTGCCCCATTGCGGGCGAATATGCTAAACCATATTATCCTCTTATCAGTAACTATAGTTATGGTAACCGTTATTGCTATCTTTTCAGCACAAGCCACGGTGAAACCTATACGAGAACTTATCGAAGTCTCCGAACAGGTTAGAGAAGGAAAATTAAACAAAGAAGTAAAGATACACAGTTACGATGAGATTGGTATCCTGATAAATGTATTTAACGAAATGATAAAAAACATGCGATCATTAGCAGAGCAGGCAACAATTATATCGAAAGGAAATCTCGCAATCAGTGTAGAGGGGAAAGGAGACCTTGCCCTTGCATTTAACAACATGCTGGAGGGATTACGTACTTTAATAAGGCAAACCCAGGAGTCTATCGCCCGGCTTTCTTCAGCTTCTATGGAGATGTTATCGAGTTCAGAAGAACAGGCGAGCAGCAGCGCAGAACTTGCAGCCTCTATTGGTGAGATAACCGCAACCATCGAGGAACTCTCCAGCTCTGCCAAACAGGTCGCTGCCAATGTAGAGTCCGTAGCAAAGGCTGCCGAAGATTCTGATGCCACCGGACGACAAGGCATGGAATCCATCCTGGCATCCATCCGTATTATGGAGGATATCAGGGAAACCACAAAAGACAACGCAAAAAAGATCGTTTCCCTCAGCGAACGGTCACAAAAGATCGGGGATGTACTGGGAATTATTAAGGACATCGCAGGCGAAACACACCTGCTGGCCCTTAATGCCTCCATCGAGGCATCGTCTGCCGGTGAATCCGGCAAACGCTTTGGAGTGGTTGCCGTTGAAGTAAGACGGCTTGCTGAACGGACAAAAACCTATGCTGAAGAGATCAAGGACATTATCTCCGAGATACAGATGTCAACAAGTGCCGCAGTACTGTCCACTGAACAGAGCGTCAAGAACGTAGAAAAAGGCGTGGATGTGATACAGAGGGCAGGACATGCCATCGAATCAAACCTGTCCCTGATTGAGAAAACCACCGATGCCTCCCGACAAATCGCCATGGCTACCCAGCAGCAGAAAAGTGCCACTGAACAAGTATCGGGAACCATGCGTGAGATATCCGAAGTGGTGAAGCAGACGGCTGCGGGTATGAAACAATCGACTGCCGTAATCGCAGAACTCAACAAACTGACAGACGACCTTAAAGGAATGATCCATCGCTTTAAGACATAAAAAGAGTGTTCCTGAAGTTAAAGCAAGCATTAATTGAAAAGAAACATAAAATTTAAAACAAAACAGTATGTTACATATTCTCATAGGTAAAATAAAAAGCCTGTATTTCGGCGTAGAGACAACATATATAAAGTCTATCACAAAAAACTTCTCTTATCGTGGTAATGAACCTGACTTTGATTCTTCTGAGAACATTGCTGAATATGAAGGACGAAAGATACTGGTAATTGATTTAGAAAAACATTTTTTTCACAGGACAGGAAAATGGGATAAAACCGAAATTATTATCCTGTCATTCAGTGGCTGTGAGTTTGCAATACTAATTGAGGAAATAAAAGACATTTTCCCGATACCGAAAAAAGATATATTACCAATCCCTCCTTATGCTGAAAGATATATGTCTGAAAAATTTTTCAGGGGCTTGTTTTCTGTAAATGGTCAGTTGGTATTGCTGATGGATATTTTGAAAATTACGCAGTCCAAATCCTACTATCTGAGTCCCGGAGGAGAGGCATGACTAATGGTCTTGATTTAACAACCTTTATTCCCAAATTCATAGATGAAAACAGGGACAGGATTCAGAAACTCAACCAAACTATCCTGGCCCTTGAAAAAAATCCATCGAATCCTGAGTTACTTAAGGAAATACTGAGAGAAATTCATACTCTTAAAGGCACGGCAAAAATAATGGGGTTTAGCGACATAGTGACATTATCCCATAAGGTGGAAGACCTTTTTGTAAAGATCCGGGACGGGGCCTTACTGTCGTCAAAAGAATTGTACGACACAGTATTTAAGGCATTAGATGCACTTGCCAATCTGGTAGAAATAAAACAGAAAAACACCCAATCAACAGTCAATAGAGAAGAAATATATAACCACATAGAAACATTTTTGCACAACAGTAAAACGCAGGGTACGGAAGCCGAAGTGACTCGATCCGGGGTCGATAAAATCTTATCTGATACGGTAAAGCCTCCGGTAGCAACGGCGGAAGCATCACCCCTTGCCTTATTGCCTGTGGAGGGCAGGAAGACAACAAGGGTTGATCTGGATAAGATTGATGCACTCTATAATCATCTGGTAGAGCTGATCATAGCACAGATGACCTTTCATCAAAGGTGTGAAGAGATCGTCAGACTTAGCCACTATACAAAACAATTAAGGACTGCAAGAACGAAGACACATGCAACCACAAATGCACTAGAATCCGATACGAAAAGCTCCCATGAAACTTTTATCCAATACCAAATCATGGAAGAGTCTCTCCTGAAAGAGATAACGAGGTTTTCAAACTCCTATGAAACAGACGTTGCTAAACTGGATACCATTATAGAGGGTATTCGCCACCAGGTAATGTTTATGCGCATGCAGCCAATTTCCACCATATTTGATCTGACAACCCGTCTTGTAAGAGATCTTTCGGGTCAATTTCAAAAGGATGTAGACCTCGTAATCTCAGGTACAGAAGTAGAACTGGATAATACCATTATCGATATGCTGAAAGACCCCCTTGTGCATCTTTTGAGAAATGCGGTGGACCACGGCATAGAAGAGCCGGCAATCCGCGAATCACGTGGGAAGAAAAGGATGGGTATCATTGCATTGAGGGCAGAACAAGAAGGCGGAGATATCATCATCACAGTGGAGGACGACGGGAAAGGTATCGATAAAGAATTAATAAAGGAAACGGCGGTTCGCAAGGGTCTTTTACGAACAGAAAAGGTTCACGAATTATCAGATGAAGAGATCTACGGGTTCATCATAAAACCTGGATTTTCCACAAGCAGGATCATTACTGATACTTCCGGACGGGGAATAGGTATGGATATCGTAAAAACAGTAGTGGACAGATTGAATGGTTCCCTGATTATTGAATCGAACAAGGGAAGTGGTTCCCGGTTTATCCTGAAAGTACCGGCTACGATTGCCCTGGTAAATGTACTGATTGCACAGGTTGGTACTATGACCTTTGCTATCCCTTCTACCAGCATTGAACAAATCGCTTATATCTTCTGGAGGGATGTGAAAACCCTGGATGGCAGGGCCTCTGTTTTTCTTGAGGACCAAACGATCCCCCTTGTCGATCTGGTAAATATTTTTCAGTTGGAAAAAGACGAGGATGAAAAAAAAGATGAAGGCGTAGGCGTACCGGTTATTATTTCCCATTCCGAGGGGAAAAAAGTCGGTTTTATCGTAAGCGAATTCCTCTCTGAAAGGGAGGTTGTTTTCCAGGAATTCAAAGGATACTTAAAAAGACCACCTTATTTTTCCGGCATTACCACTCTCGGAACGGGCGAGGTTATCCTCATCCTGAACATGCAGGAACTCATGAAAACAAAAGATACGGCACATACCGTGTTAAAAAGCGAGGATCCAAAGGCGGGAAAACATCGTCCAAAGAAAAACACCATCCTCATCGTTGAAGATTCAATAATTACCGCTGAGCTGGAAAAGAATATCCTCGAAAATGCAGGTTACGACGTCGATATTGCAACGGACGGCATCGATGCACTGGATAAACTGCCCATAAAAAAATACGACCTTTTAGTAACGGATGTTGATATGCCCCGGATGAATGGATTTGAGTTAACCGCAAAGATACGGTCAGGTAAAAGGCTAAAAGATATACCCATTATTATCGTAACAGCACGCGAAAAAGCAGAAGACAAGCGGAGAGGTATAGAGGTTGGCGCTGACGCATACATTCTGAAGAAAGAATTTGACCAAAGTAACCTTTTGAGCACAATAAAAAGACTGATAGGGGAATGATGTTTTACTAAAGGATTTATCCTCTAAAACTTCTTTTTACTGTAAACAGAAAGCCTCTTAACTAATAATCCAGCGAGGTGAATCTTCAGACCGATACAAGAGATCATGAGCTGTCAGCAGTCAGTCTGCAATTTCTGCTCAAAAGCTGATAGCTGACTGCTGATCGTTCATTGCTTGTACATTACGCTTACTTTTAAAACATGACGCATTTGTGAAGATGCATCGGATGGAAAGTATTTAAACCTTACAATCTTTTATTTTGGTTGCGGCTATACCGTATACATGCAGCAGAATATACCTGAAACAATTAACGTACTCATTGTTGATGACTCCGGTCTTACAAGGGAAGTTTTAAGCCGGATACTGGAAATGGATCCGGCAATCCGCGTCATCGGGATGGCAGAAAATGGCAAGCAGGCGATTGAATTGACACAAAAATTGAAACCGGACGTCATTACCATGGATATTCAAATGCCTGTTTTGGATGGTTTTGCAGCTGTAGAGCAGATTATGGCATATTACCCAACACCGATACTTATCCTCTCTTCCGTCTTGGATAAAGGCGGAATTTATTCAACATTTAACGCCCTTGCTATTGGTGCCGTAGATGTTATGGAAAAACCTTCCGCAGTACCAAATACCTTGTGGTCTAAAATGGGAGATACACTGATTAAAAAGGTAAAGACCGTATCAAAGGCAAAGGTAATAACTCATGTGAAAGGGAAAATAAAGGAGTTTCCGAAACCACAGAGAAATGTAGTTTCCTTCCGGAAACCCAAAAGACATGAGGTCGTGGGTATCGGGGCATCTACAGGCGGCCCTTCCGTTCTTATGGAGATACTGAAACATGTCCCTCCGGACTACAGTACAGCAATCCTGGTGGTTCAACACATGGCGGAGGGATTTACCAGAAGCTTTGTAGAATGGTTAAAAACCGCCTGTAAGGTAAATATTACGTTGGCAGAAGAGGGAGTAAGGATCGAAAAAGGACAGGTATTCATTGCTCCCGATGGGTTTCATACTATTGTCACTAAGAAAAAAACGATAGGGCTGGTTTCAGGAAAACCAGTAAACAACGTAAAACCATCAGTAGATATGTTATTCAATTCCCTTGCGGAAATTTACGGTGAAAGTACCGTGGGAATCCTGCTTACCGGTATGGGAGTAGACGGTGCAGAGGGTTTAAAACGCATCAAAGAATCCGGTGGCATTGCCATAGCACAATCCGAAGAATCCTGTACGATCTTCGGTATGCCAAAAGCCGCTATAGAACAAGGAGCTGTAAGCAAGATATTGTCAGTAAAGGACATTATCCATACCCTGCTCAGCGGGTACGACACAAATGAGTTGTAACGCAAGATGCATTATATACAATGCACGATATCATGCATTCTGCATTGAAAACCTGATTCATGTGTAAAGCATAGCGTAGCTGCGACCAAAGATAACCATCTTCCGCTTTCTTCCTTTGAAAGAGGAGACAAGGGAAATAAAATACTTACAAAAAGAGAAATTTTTTATAGAGTAATACGATAAACAAAGAATATAGAAGAGTCTATAATTATGAAGAAACGTATTTTGGTAGTAGACGATAGTTCGCTGGTTTCAGCGGTAATAAGCAAGTTCCTTAATGATCATGGATACGAAACACTCACTGCAAGCAATGGAATTGAGGCAATCGAAGAGACATTTAAGGAATTACCTGATTTGATTTTACTTGACGTAATGATGCCCAGGATGAACGGATACCAGACCTGCCGCCTCTTAAAGTCCGATCCGGAAACCTGTGCTATCCCCATTATCATGTTAACCGTTAAAGACCAGGCAAGTGACAAATACTGGGGTATCCAAACAGGAGCAGATGCTTATTTATCAAAGGATGTTGTACAAACTTCGCTCCTGAAGGTAGTAGAAGGACTCATCAATCAGAGACAGCGGGTTCCCCCTGCAAGATCAATTATTCGTCAGCACAGCTTCATCAATGCCCTTGATATTGTCGCAAAAGTAAATGACTTGCTTGATAAAAAGCTATTCGAAGCGACCGTACTGAATGAAATGAGTTCCCTGGTTGAGAAAGGAATTAAAGACTTCGAGGAAATTGTAAATATTGTAACAGGAACCCTGGCCAAAATTCTGGATTTCAACGTGGCAGCTATTGTTGCCATGGAAGAATACGATGTAGAATGTTTTTTTAAGGTTAACCACCCCGTCAGCAAACAATATCTAAACAGTGTACAAGAACATACAAAACGTTACTTAAGGGCACAAAATATTGAAGCAACACAATTCAGTGTAATAACAACTTTTGACCCGGGCAAGATAAATGAGACTGAAAATTCAAAAGAACAAAAAATTGTATTTTTTGAAGTCCCTATTAAACATGGGGATAAATTGGGTGGATTGGTCATCCTGGCTCACAATGAATCTGAGAAGATTGATACCAAAGAGGAAGATTTCTTTAAGGTCGTGATAAAACAAGCCTTTATTATCATTGAGAACTCATGGTTCTACGGCAAGGTAAGAAAGCTTGCAATAACAGACAGCCTTACCGGCATTTACAATCATGGATTTCTCTATGAAGGTATGGCAAGAGAATTTGCACGGGTAGAAAGGCTTAAATTGCCTTTATCTTTCTTGATGCTGGATATCGATTATTTCAAAAAGATAAACGATACCTATGGACACCTCCAGGGAGATGAAGTGCTGCGAAGACTAGCCCAAATCTTGAAAAAAAATACCAGGCCGTACGATATCCTGGGACGGTACGGCGGGGAAGAGTTTTCAATTGTCATGCCGGAAGCAAATAGAGAGGACAGCATCAGCCTCGCCGAACGTATCAGAACGGAAGTATCGGGCTACAATTTCGGAAGTGGGAATGAAACAATAAAATGTACGATAAGTATCGGCATTTCCAACTACCCCCATGCAAACATTAAAAACATAGAAGATCTGATCAGTAAGGCTGACAGGTCACTTTACAGGGCAAAAGCCGAAGGACGGAATCGGGTTTGTGTCTCTAACAGGGAAAAGTCTCATGGAGAATAAAAAAAGAGTATTATCAAAAACTGACTTTGATGTATTTTGTAAATACATAGAAAGCCATACCGGTGTTTATATCGATGAAAGCAGGCAAAGCTCCTTTACCTCCAGCCTGAACACCCGGATGAACACCCTCGGCATAAAAGATTACGGCGAGTACTACGCGTTCCTAACCACACATGCTTTGGGAAAAAAAGAATTTGGCGATCTGCTCTGTCTCATACTCATTAAAGAGACGTTTTTCTTCCGGGATGATCGGCAATTACGGGTATTGACAACCAATATCCTCCCTGAATTACGAGAAAGAAAAAAGGGGAAAGAGATAAAAATCTGGAGTGCAGGATGCGCCACAGGTGAAGAACCCTACTCTATAGCAATCGCAATTACAGAAAATTTTCCGCCTGGCAGTATAAACTTCTCCCTCTATGCTACAGATATCAGCCCGGAAGCTCTGACACTTGCTAAAAAAGGCGTTTACAATAAAAACAGCATGCGTGCAATCGACAAAGTGACCACAAGCAAATATTTTATTCAAAAGGAAGGTCGATACTATTTAAACGACCACATAAAACAGCTCGTTCGATTTGATACCGCAAATCTTGTAAGGCCCTGTTCCCCGCAAGACGGAAACAGTTTTGATATTATTTTCTGCAAAAATGTAATTATTTATTTCAGATCAGAGGTGGTAAAAAAAGTTATCCGTAGATTTTATGATATGCTTTCCCCCGGAGGATATCTCCTTGTAGGGCATTCAGAATCCCTCTGGCAAATATCGAACGAATTTACGTTGGAAGAAATTTCCGGGGTATTTCTTTACCGGAAAAACGGAAGTACTATAGGCACACCTTCGTCAAAAAGGCTTCCTCTCGAAGAAAAACATATTGGTGTAACTTCAAAACTGCTATCTTTGCAGGCAGGATCAGACATCCGATTTCTGCAGTACCAAAAGGCCAGTATATATACAACACCTGCTGTTATTGGCGGCAAAACAACTGATAAGCCAATACCAAAGACAGTAAATGACAGACATATTCATCTAAGGGGGAAAAAAGACTTCCAGAGGGAGGGAGACACTACCAGGATCAAAATAAGAATAAAATCCCTGTTAAAAAGAGGGTTCCAGTTCACAGAAGATGGATACGAAGCTTTATCAGAAGAGGTCCATATGCTATTAGAAAGCGACTCAGAGAACATGGATGCCCATCTCCTGCTGGTAAAGATGTTTTCAGATACGGGCCAATACGATAAGGCATTGAAAAAATGTACCGATGCCTTGAGGGTTGATGATTTATGCGCAGAGACATATGAATTGATGGGAAGTATTTACTATAAGATCGGGGAAAAAGAAAAAGCAATTACTTCCTTCAGAAAAGCAATCTATTTAGATGATAGATTGTTGATATCACATTACTATATTGGGAATCTATACAAAGATTCTTACCTTGTTGAGCAAGCAATCAAAGAATATAAGAATGTAATACGGATAATTGAGGCAGATCAAGTATGTGATGAATGGCTGGTTGAAGATGTTTTTACCGTAAAGCAGTTAAAAGAGGTATGTATCAGAAATATTGAGATATTGACATCAAAACTTAATCTTACACCATAAACCAGAGAAACGCGATACCTTGTTTCTTCATATCATACTTCATTACTGTATATCTTCGTGAGTGAGAGGATTGCCAGCATTATGGAATTGACACAATAAGAAAATATAAGTAATATTTATTGCTTGTGAACTTAAAAAATCCAGGGCAATGTAGGGGTGAACCCTGCGTTCGGCCTTGCCTGGCTTGATTCAAAACTCTTATTTTGTAAGAACACATGGGAATTACCCATATAGATACTGACATATTAATCATTGGCGGTGGAGCAGCAGGATGCTTTGCTGCTGTAGAGATCCACAAGAAGTCTCCGGACTGTAAGGTGGTAATCATGGAAAAAGCACACATTGATCGCAGCGGTTGTCTTGCCATGGGCCTGAATGCCATTAATGCCTATCTCAACCCGGGACAGACTCCGGAATCGTATGTCTCATATGTAGAGCGTGAATTTGAGGGTATCGTAAGAAAGGATCTTGCTTATAGTATTGCACAAGGACTGAACGAGGTTGTTAAAGATGTAGAAGAAATGGGCCTTCCCATTGAGAAGAACGAAGATGGAACCTACAAAAAACGAGGGAAGCGGAGTATCCGTATTTTTGGTGAACGGCTGAAACCAATTCTTGCCGGGGCTGTAAAAAAAACTTCCACCCAAATACTAAACCGCGTTGTGGCAACAAATTTTGTTTATAATGGCAAACGGGTAATCGGGGCATTCGGGTATGGGGTGAGAAATAGCATGTTTTATGTAATCAGGGCAAAGGCCGTTATTGTAGCTACTGGAGGGGCTTCCGGTATTTATAAACCTCATAATGCCGGTGAGGCACGGCATCTGATGTGGTATTGTCCGTGGAACGTGGGAACCGGATATGCCATGGGGATACGTATCGGAGCGGAGATGACAAGTTTTGAGAACCGGTTTATCGCATTACGTGTAAAGGATGTACATGCACCAACAGGTACCATTGCCGTGGGGGTTCGCTCGAAACAGATTAATGCCCGTGGAGAGGATTATCTGGAACGCTACTACAAACATCTGGGAGGGAACAAATGTTTAACACAGCACAGACTTTTAGCCACAATAGAAGAAACGAAGGCAGGCCGGGGCCCATGCTATTTAGATACAACCACATTAAATGAGGCAGATGAAAAAAGATTAAAAGAAGACTTTTTGAATATGAACCCTCAAATTATTCTCTTATGGGCGAGCAAGGGCATGAATCCACGGATGAGTCCTGTAGAAATTCAGGGAACGGAACCTTTTATTGTAGGTGGTCACTGCCAGGCCGGATACTGGATTAATAAAGAAAGAAAGACAACTATAGAAGGTCTCTACGCCGCTGGAGAAGTAGCCGGCGGTGCGCCAAAGAAGTATGTAAGCGGGAGTTGGGTTGAGGCACGTATTGCTGCAAAGACAGCGATAGACGAGATATGCGGTATATCATTAGAGGAGATAGATGATGCAGCGATTCAGAAAGAAAGAACAAGGGTTCTGGCTCCTTTGATGAAAAAATCAGGAATATCTCCACTCCAGGTAAGGGAACGGCTCCAAAAGATTATGGATGAATACGCTGGTGGTATTTCCATGAATTACGCGCTCCACGAAGAAAGATTATTAGAGGCAAGGCGATTGTTAAAATATTTAAAAGATCGAGTAAAGGATATAACCGCTGCTGACAATTATCATCTGGTTGAGGCATTAGAATGTATTGACAGGATTGACGTTGCAAGGGTAGTTGTAGAGCATTTAATTTACCGCAAAGAAACACGGTGGCCATGCTACCAAGCACGATTAGATTACCCTGAGAAAGATGACAGCCGATGGCTTACCTTTGTTAATTCCATTTATTATCCAGAGACTGATGAGATAAAAATGGCAGAAAGACCTTTGTACCAATGAGTATCTTTATTGATGAAAATATTTGTAATGGATGTAAGGGGCTACCCGAAGCCCGGTGCGAGCGTATTTGCCCAGGGAATTTATGCTACCGTAAGGAAAATACAAAAGCAGAGATCCGTGACCAGTCCGCCTGCTGGACTTGCGCCTGCTGTGTAAAGGAATGTCCTGTCCAGGCAATTGAATTGAGGTTGCCTTTTCAGGTATGCAGCAATGGTGCATCCTTAAAGGCACGATTGAAGCGCGATAAAACAATTTGGACAATCTGGAATGCCGATGGGCATCAGGAAGAATTTGTTATTCAGGCAAAGTGTTTGAAAGGAGATTAATGTCAAATGGTTAAAAATATTGCCCCGCATGGGGGCAGGCTTATAAATAGAATCGTGTCCATGGAAGAACGGGAATTACTCCTGGATAAAGCCACACATTATGATATGAAAAAAATACAGCTCAACTCCCGAGAAATGTCTGATCTCGATATGATAGCTGTCGGGGCAATGAGCCCTCTCGAAGGATTTATGGGTAAGGCAGATTATGATAATGTGCTGGATAATATGCGCTTATCTCATGGGTTACCATGGTCAATCCCGATTGTCCTTTCAGCAACAAAGGAACAGATTGAAGGACTCAAGCCAGGCAATGATGTTGCCCTTGTAGACCAGGCTCACGAGGTAGTTGCCATTTTACATCTGGAAGAAATCTTTCACCATGACAAACGGAAAGAAGCTTTAGAGGTCTACGGTGTTGATGACAGAAAACATCCTGGTGTAGAGTATGTTTATAAAATGGGTGAGTACCTTCTCGGTGGTAAAATCAGTGTGACCAACAGGACAAAACCCGGTGATTTTTTACCATACAGACTGGATCCGGCAGAGACGAGGGAAACTTTTGTGAAGAAAGGTTGGAAGCGGGTTGTCGGATTTCAAACACGCAATCCCGTACATCGCGCCCATGAATATATTCAAAAATCTGCGCTGGAGATCGTAGATGCTATCCTTTTACATCCCTTAGTCGGCGAGACAAAAAGTGACGATATCCCTGCGGATGTGAGGATTAGAAGTTACGAGATTCTTTTAGAAAAATATTATCCCAAAGACAGGGCAATGCTGTCTGTTTTTCCCGCTGCTATGCGGTATGCCGGACCCCGGGAGGCAATCTTCCATGCCCTTGTGAGAAAAAATTATGGTTGTACACACTTTATTGTGGGTCGGGATCATGCAGGTGTAGGTAATTATTATGGAACCTTTGACGCCCACTACATTTTTGATGAATTTGATCCACAAGAAATCGGAATCACACCGCTATTTTTTGACCATACATTCTATTGTAAAGCCTGTAATGGTATGGCGTCTTACAAAACATGCCCTCATGATTCATCCAACCATGTAATTTTGAGTGGAACAGAAGTCCGCAAGATGCTCAGTACAGGCCAGGCTCCACCACCTACCTTTACAAGACCGGAAGTGGCAAAAGTGCTGAGCGAATATTATCAAAAACTAAAATAAGCTTACATCCCTTTTGCAACATTAAGATCACTTGTCGCAACGAAGGATTTTGTAGAAATAAGGTCGTGATCATCCCGTGCGACTATTGTTATAACGTTAGGACCTTCTTTCAGGGGAAGACTGGTATTTATCTCAAGTCTTCCCTGTTCTTTAAGACTGGTGCCCTTATTGGACTTGAAGAAAACCTTATCATTATTGATAAGGATATAGGCATGTTTTACATGTGCATCATCTTCTACAAGAGCAGACAGCATCAATTGGTTATTCCCGGATAATATATTTGTCAGGGGGTTGCTCAGAGTAATCATCGGAGGTTGCTGCTGTACAAAAGGTTCTATAGCGCTTGACCTGTTCTCAGCTTTTTCATTCAGTTCAACAACATCCTTTGTCGAAACCCATCCGAACTTATTGTCCGGCAATTGGATGCGGAACCAATCTGTATTTTTTGCATCAGACACCAATACCGTACCATTTTTCATCATAGACAGCACTGACGAATCGAAAGACATCCCTCCGTAAAGGGGGGTATGGTTCCTGCTTGTTCTTAAAAAAGAAGCAACCTGCGTCATTTTCTGTTTTGTTGTAACGACAGAAAGAGCAAGTTTATCTGATAGAAATGTTCCAAAAACCGCATCGGAAATAACGAGATCCACATTGAAATTACCCGGTGATATTGTTTCTTTTACGAAGAAAGATAATTTTACTTCCTTTGCTTCTCCAGGATTTAACGTTCCAATTTCTGCTCGTCCATTTTTGATAAGAACGTCTTTATTACTTAAATTCCTTAAAGTAACTACATTTTTTTCAGAAATACCTTTCCCTATGTTACTCACGAATACCAGGAGTTCAACATCTTCTCCTGCTTGAAGTAATCCATCTCCATTGTTTATCGGAGTGGCTTTTGTACTATCCAGAATTTGATAGGAGTAAGCAAAAAGTGGTCTGGGTAACGCTTCAGTAATAATATTCAGTTTAACATCTTGAGGATTACGGTGATGTAGCTCCTCAAATTTGATAATAACTTCATCTTTTCTATCAAGGGAATTTTTCGGAATTTCTATCGTTGTTGAGTACGATTTTGCGGCCCCCTTCTCCACTTTACCAAAAACAAATTCAAGTTTGTCGAAAAGCCCGTTTTTACTCGACGAAATACCCCGCAGTTGGTAAAGTGGGACTTCACCGGTATTGGATACGTTCACCGTAAGTGTAATCTTTTCACCTGCCTTAACTTGCCCGTTTACCGGCATTGCAGAAAAAGAGATATTTGTTTTTGTATTTCCTGCATCCGGGCCTTTAGACCAATCAATATCTAATTTTTGAAGTACCTGGGCGATCTTTTCTTCCTCTGATCTGGCCGCTTCTTCCACAAGAGGTAAGGAATTTTGCAAGAAAGTTTCCCGCTGCCAAGTAGTAGTCTTGATAAGTAATTTTTTGGCAAAGAGAACATGGAAGTCTGTATTAAAATCAGGCAGTTTATATGGATCTTCCGTTTCCTCTTCTGGTTTTTCGTCTTTATCCTTTTCCTTCGTTTCTAAAAAATATTTAAGGGCAGCATAAGAAGTTTCACCCTTTGGATGTTCATCAAGGTGTTGCTTGAGATCCGCTTCCCGGAGGGCAACAGGTCCCCGAAACAAATTAATACTATCTTTAGAAATAGTTACAGGGGTAAGTTGTATATCCGGTGTGATGCCAACTGATTGAATATCGGTAAGTTGAGGGGTAAGATATTTTGCAATAGTCAGTTTCAACGCAGAGCCATCCATAAGTTCTATAAGTTGCTGAACAGAACCCTTGCCAAAAGTCTTGTCTCCGACAATTATAGCACGGTTATTTTCCTTCAGTGCTCCTGCAACAATTTCTGCCCCGGAAGCGCTTCCTGCATCAACAAGAACCACAATAGGATAGCTGTTTTCATCCGTATCTGATTTCCTGGCTTCTTGAGCCTCTCTTGGATGACCGCTGGGACCAACCGTAACAACGATTGTACCCTGATCAAGGAATTTATCTGCTACCTCTATTGCCTGATCCAGAAGCCCGCCGGAATTGTTTCGTAAGTCAATGATCAATCCTTGCATTTTGTTATGAGATACCTTTAGACGTTTCAAGTGCTCGTTCAGCGATTGAGAAGTATCATCCTGAAAATTCCTTATTTTGATGTAGCCAAGTCCATTATCTAATGATGCAGACTCTACCGTGGGGATCGCAATAATTTCTCTTTTTAAGGTAACCAGCTTAGGCTGGGAGGCCTTTTCAGCCAAAATTGAAAGTATAACAGTAGTTCCTGGGTCTCCGCGTAATTTTCCAACAGATTCTGTAAGGTTCATATTGACTGTCGATTCTCCATCGATCTCAACAATTTTATCCCCGGCTTTTATGTCAGCCCTCGCCGCTGGAGTACCATCAATAGGAGATACAACGGTCAACTGGCCGTCTCTCTGCCCGACGACCATACCAAGCCCTCCAAATTTGCCTGTAGTACCAATCTTAAATTCATTAAATTCCTTAGGGGGAAGGATAATAGAGTGGGGATCCAACTGAGTAAGCATTCCATTGATTGCGTTATATTCAATATCGTTGGCGGTAAGGTTCTCATTTGTCATACGGTGCTTATTGATAAAATCAAGGGCATCTCTCATGATCTCCACCATGTCCTTCGAACGATGAATTTTTGATAAATCAAAGGTTTTTGATACATCGTCCACCGTAACAATCTCAACATTCTTATCCTCTTTAAAATCAGTTAATACTTCAGGGATAATTCTTTCCTCCCACGCTAGGGCCTCTTTAAGCATCTCTAAAGGCTTGATGCGTTCAGGATCGACATACAACCTATTGACATACGATGCAACAATTCCCGGAAGACGAAACTTATAATTTGAATCTTCCCTTTCTTCTCGTTTCTCAAAATAAGGTTCTAGACCAAATGTCTTATTCAGGGTAACGAAAAGGATAGTAAAAAGACAAAAAACGAAAAATAGCGAGATACCTGCGATTAATAAATTTTTGGATCTGAACTTTAATCTCATACGCTATCCCTTTGATTAAAAATGGCATTATCAAAATTCGACCAAAGCATCATACAAATACAGAGAAAAACTATTCTAAGATGATGATACGTTAGTCCTTAAACACACATGAAAAATTTTTATGCAACGTAATAAGTATAAGAGTAGATAAAGTATTTATCAAGAAAATACTTAAGCTGTCTCATACTCGTAAAAGTAAAAAACAGATAAACAAAATGAATTCTGCAAGAATATCACAGGCCAATAAACTATTTGCTGTAAGCCGAACTAGAAGAACCGGGGAAGAGGAAAAAAATTTGTATTTTGAGATCAATTTTTATAATATAAGGATTTTAAACATGTTTTTTATCATCGGTACTT
This sequence comes from Candidatus Jinrextremum sp., assembly GCA_039794405.1. Lineage (GTDB taxonomy): Bacteria > Planctomycetota > Brocadiia > Brocadiales > Brocadiaceae > JBDIVL01. The sequence continues at coordinate 20,394 of JBDIVL010000061.1, forward strand.
AAAATTAAGGAGACAGTATGGCAGAACAACGGGCAACCAACATCACATGGCATCATGGCAAGATTACAAAAGAAAATCGTATAGAACTGATGAACCAAAGGGGCGTAACCATATGGCTAACGGGCCTATCGGGGGCGGGGAAGTCAACGATTGCCGTTGAGCTTGAACATGCCCTTCTTGAGAACAAACATCTGGCATATATACTCGATGGCGATAATGTACGTCACGGTTTGAATAAAAATCTCGGATTTTCACCAGAAGACCGTTCTGAGAACATCCGCCGCATTGGCGAGGTTGCAAAATTATTTACCGACGCAAACATCATAACAATCACAGCGTTTATATCGCCATATAGACAGGATAGGGATAATGTGAGAAAACTCCTGAAAGACGGGGAATTTGTAGAGGTTTATATTAAGTGTCCTATCGAGGTCTGTGAACAGCGTGATACAAAAGGTCTCTATAAGAAAGCCAGGGAAGGTGTTGTTAAGGAATTTACTGGCATATCTGCACCTTATGAGGAACCTTCACATCCTGAATTAACGATCGATACATCTCAAATGTCAGTTGAAAAATCGACAAAGGCCATATTAGGTTATCTTGAAGAAAAAAATTATGTAAGTTTTCGCTGACCGTGATTATTTCGCTCGAAAAACTTCCAAATTCTGATATATTCAAAACAGACAGGCGTTGCGTATGTTAGCTTAACCAGTAAACTTTGTGGACAGAACAGGAAGCCAATTGTATACCCAAAATTTCCTCCACCTGGTCTCAAAGATGTCATAAATTTTCCCATGATCGAAGCATTACATAGCCACCGGTCACGCCGCTTTCGTCTTGGTGCAACTAATCCTAAAGGGTCTTTGGCATTCACATTGCGGAGCAGCCCCAGCCGTTAACAGAAGTAGAAAAAATTTAGTTCTTATTTACGGCCGTAGCGGGAAATACGGACGGGCATATATGATGCCGTACAATGACCGCTACGCCCCAAACTTACCAAATTATGCAGGTACCCTAATGCCCTAGAGAGTGTTATGCACTTTCGTAGGTAAAATTGTTATAATTTGGGTATGGAAACCAATAAAAACAAAAGAAAGCCGTACCCAAGTGATGTCACTGATGCAGAATGGGCATTTGTCGCTCCTTACC
>JBDIVL010000062.1:0-21405 GCA_039794405.1 Candidatus Jinrextremum sp.
CCTACTCATGGTTGGCTCAATCTCGTAGATTGAACCATACGTTTGGAATTGATATACGGCTTTTGATTGGTACCAGGTATAGGGAAAACAAGCCAAAACACCGGTTCAATCGTTCACGATTGAACCAACCATGGCATCCCATTGCAGAAGAACGTCTGCATACGTCGATTTCCACATTGAGTAATGCAATGCGCCTATTTCTGATACCTCTCCTTGGATTCTTTAATTGACTTTATAGCAGCACTTTTATCCTTCCATCCTTCTACCGCTACCTTTTTTTGTTCTAATTCTTTGTATATTGAGAAAAAATGTTCAATTTCTTTTAACAAATGTGGCGGTACATCCGAGAGATCCTTTATATGGTTCCAAAGAGGGTCTTTCACCGGTACGCAAAGGATTTTCTCATCCGGTAAATTCTCATCTTTCATCATAAACAGTCCGACCGGCTTTGCCTCTATGAGGCAACCAGGAAAAGTAGGTTCCCATAAAAGAACTAATGCATCGAGGGGGTCTCCATCAAGGGCTAACGTTTCAGGAATAAAACCGTAATCACTCGGATAATGGACTGATGAAAACAACATCCGATCAAATCGAATCGTCTTCCTCTCTTTATCAAATTCATACTTATTTCTACTACCTTTTGGTATTTCTATCAGCACTTCAACGATCATCTCTTCCATTTTCATTTTCCTATTTCCTATCCTATAACTTTATTCGTATTTGTTGCCTTTTTTCCTCAAGGGATATAATTATGAAATAAGAGGACTTTAAAAGCAAATGTTTAATTCCTGGTATCCTTGATACTGAATATTGATGAAAAGATCAAGATATACTCGATAAAGAAGGACTAGAAATAAACGAGGTGAACGGATCAATTGATGATTGGAGTGAGACCTTTTCCCTACTCTGCCTGGAATTTTACCTTCTTTCTATCTTTCCAGAAAAGTTTAATGAGTTAACCAAAGATTGGGTGAAACCTGTCCTAAGTTTATCGGGAAGCAAGACACGTCAAACCAAAAGGCTGATTTGCCATGACTTTTTATTCTCATCTATTATATTTCGCATGTCCTCAATTTTTGTCTTAATTCCTTTTCCCTATTACTTAAAACCATGTTGTTGAACTCGTTGATCTCTTCCAGCCATTGTAATTTGTTTTCTGTAGATAATTTCATATATTCGATTATTTTTTCATCTTCAAGTGTATAGATAAAACCCTTATCCATTCTTTTCCTCCAGATATTTTCTTACCTTATTCAGCATTTCAATATCGCTTAAATCCTGACTTCTTCCACTAAATTCTTTCATCTTTACTACATCATCTATTGTTGCCAGATAAATATCTATATCCTTCACCCTTTTCACTACCCTGGTTTTAAACGACTTTTCAAAATCCAATGGATGAACAAGCACGATATCAATCACCTTATAATTTTCATTTTTATGATAAAAACTGAATGCCTTGAGATTTTTATTTTCTATCCAGTCCTTCACTTTGTCAGAATTTGCAAGATCATCAGGGTTTACAGGCAGGCGTGGAACATAACCCAATTTTTTCAATAAAGATGTTATCTTGAGAACATTTTCTCTATCCATAGCAATAACGATGTCAACGTCCTGAGTTACTCGCGGAACACCATAGAGATTGACGGCCAATCCACCTGTGATGAGATATCTGACATTGCTCTTATACAACCCTTCCAGTATCTCAAAATAATACATGTTCAGTCCTCCCGATCTTCCTCGAAATCAAACACCTCACACCCATGGAATGCTGTTATCCACGGTCTGTTTTTCTGAATTTATATAATTTAACTTATTGAATTAAAATAATCCCTTCTTTCTCCACCGCATGATTCAGTCTTGCATCGTTACTTGAAAAATATACCTCTGACTTGATTTTGTTTTTTAAATTAACGGCCGATGCCAAATGAATGGAATCAAAACCTCTGAGAAGGTGTTTTTCTGCAATATCTCCGGCAAACCTTATCAAACCATCAGTTACCTCAAGTACAAAGTAACTTTCCCAGTCTCTATGAAAGTCTTCTACAATTTTTTGCAGTATTTTCTTAGAAAACCCATCGTCTTTTTGTTTCCTTGCAAAGGCAGCCCTTGCTTCGGCATAAGCTACTTTTGAAGTGGAAACAACCGTCGCTGTGCGGACTATGTCTCTTATTCTTTCAGAACCAATTTCCTCAACATACAATTTTACAAGGTCACTGGTGTCAAGATAAAGAATCATCTTCTCTCCTCAATAATAATCTCAGAAACAGTCTTTCCTTTGATCTTAACAGGATGCTCGCTTCCCGCTGGCTTACCACCTTTCCACACGGCAAAACCTTCTTTAACAAGGGAAAGTAATTGGGAATCTTCGCTTGCCCTTTCCACAGGAACAATGGTAGCAATTACCTTTTCCCTTTCGGTAATTACTATCTTTTCACCTTTCTTTATCTGACGAAGATAATGGCTTAATTTATTTTTTAATTCTTTAATGCCAACGGTAATCATAGCTACATTTTACTATTAAGTAGCTACTTTTGTCAATAATCTTAGTCTTTCAATGCTTTAATCAGAAAACCGACTCCCCCCTTAACCCCACATGCACCAAGCTAAAATAGAACCTTCATAACGGGCAGGGATATTCTCCGAAAAAGGAAAGTATGTATCCATTTCCCCTTGGGAAAGAGAGGATGAAGGGATGTGTTAGCTGCCGCATTGGATAGTGAATAGTAGATAGTAGTTAGTGAACAATGGATAAGAGACAACAACTGATTGTACTTGTACCTGTATGGTCCAATACGCTTTGAGTAGTCATCTTGTTTTTTTTATACGGAAAAGAAAGACTGAAAAGGCTATCAGGATGAGGCTTGATATATTGAGTATAGCCAAAATCAGGCAGGTACCAAAGATGCCGAGAAGCGGTAAGAAGACCACACCAGTTACTATCGCCCCCAAAAAGGAGCCAATGTGGTCGGCGCCATTTGTTGTACCAGCAGATACGGCAATATCCTGATCAAACTGCATCAGTATCTTATTCATGAGGGGAAATTCTAAGCCGGTCAATATCCCTGCTATGCCAATAAAACAGACCAATCCTATCTCCGCTGCAATTGAGTAAAAGGAGAGAGCATGGATAGCAAATGGTAGAAGAAAGGCGCAAAATCCAATAATCCCTTGAAAAACCATCAGGACATTTACCCATTTCAGATTGTGCTTCTGAATAATCCGGTTTGCGATATATCCACCAAGGGCAAGTCCAACCATAAAAACAGCAACGATAACACCCATCCTTTCGTAAATATAGCCGTATATATTCTGGAAGGCGTAAAGAAGTACAATTTCCAGAGCAATCCCGGTAAACCCCGTTATGGCAAGGGCGACAAGGCAATTAATTTTCAGTTGCTTAACAGGATAATGATTAATCTTCTCCATAAATCCAGGTTGGATTTTTATGAATTTTGCGGACCTACCTCCGCAACTTCCTTCCCCCAGAGGAATATCATGTATGGAAGGATAAGAAACTTTCGAATTTTTTCCGGAAGGACTGCTTTTTACCGGATACCGGCTATTCATCTTATCCCTATCAACCTTTGGTCTTAAAGTAAATTGCCTTACGATTCCATACAGTATCCTCCCTGCCAATGCAATCAGAATGGAGACGATAAACGATCCTAATCCCACGTCTTTCAGGCTGCGGAATAAACCGTGTAACCTTCCACCGGTGAGAGAGTCCCATAATACGAGGTTTAAAAAATAGGTGACAGGCCTTGCATCCGTATTAACAATCAGGTCCTTTCTTTGGCCAAGCTGTGTTTCGATAAATTCGACCTGTTCCGGTGGAAGCAGCGTATAAAAGAGGTATTCGGTAAAGGAATCAGATTTAATTTGCTGCTTTTTGTACCGTCCCATGAGTGTTTCTATGTCCAGGGTAATAATCCCCTCTTGATTACATACGAAATAAAAATTCGTTTGTCCCGGTGTTACCAGGACGTACCGGAAGGCCTCATGCAGGGTACGATAGAGAGAACCCGTATAACTTCCAACGTCCTTACCAACATAAGTTACAGCAGAGCTAACTGCGGTAGCCAGGATGCCGTCCGGTTTCAAAATAGTCTGCACCTCCTGAAAGAATTCAAGGGTATAAAAACGGTTGAGAAAAGCTGTAGACGGGTCAGGTATATTTACCAAAACAATATCGTAGGAATGTTTTTTTGATGTGTTTTTTATGTAATAGCGCCCATCCTGATGAACTATATTTACCCGCCTATCGGATAGTGCTTGTGTATCTGACGATGATAGATATTTATATGCTGTATGCAGGAGTTTTTCATCTAACTCCACGTAGTCCAGTGTTTCAACCGGATACAGAAGCATTTCCGAAATGAATCCGCCCAAACCGGAACCGATCAGGAGTACACGCTTTGGCGATGGATGCTGGGTCATTACGAGATGGGCAACCTGGGCGTATTCATGCTCATTGGGGAAGGCATCGGCATATTGTCCATTAAGATAAATACTGTACTGTTCTGCCTGTCTTCCTATATCAATATGCTGATATTTTGAGTCCGTTGATACTACTAGTTCAATATTGGGATTTAAGGTATCCCACCGCATTTTTGTGGACAACGCATGAATCTTATCAGGGATTGACGAAAACCAGATTACTATCATGGACAATGCAAAACACAGAGAGATAATGGCAGTACCATTTTCTGCTCTTTTATTCACTTCTCTCCTGAAAGAAACTTTTTGTTTTTCCTGAAAATAGGTAAGGGAAAGGGTTAAAAGGACAAGCATGCCGATATTCAAAAGTACGATGATCCTAAACGGATGATATCTCGAAACAAGGAAAAACGAAAATACCAGTCCACCGATAAGACTACCCATCGATTCAACAATGTAAACTACTCCAATATCTACTGCTGCGTCCCTGGTAGTTCCCAAAAAAATCTTTGATGAGAATGGAAAGATAAAGCCGATGAGAAAACTGAAAGGAAAGATTAACCCGACAGAGGTCAGGGACAGGGGCAGGATAGAAACGTATTCACCGATTCCAACACCCAAAAAGCCGCGGATGCTGCGTGCAGAGAAGACTTGTACTGGTAATATAAAACACATAACGAATAGGATGACGATAAAAACACGAAATGTGTGTTTAAGGATATGTTCTACCCTTGCACCGGTAAAGGCACCTGCTGCTATACCGAGAAACCAGGCACCAAATATAATGCCAAGGCAGAGTTCGTTACCGTAAAAGACGCTCAGGAACTCGCGAATCAATATTACCTGTGCGGCGGTTGCGTAACAGCCAATAGCTGCTATGCACAGGAATAATGGGACGTTTACCATGCCCTTTTGCATGTTTTTTCCTTGAAATGACTCCCTAAAAGGGTAAACTAGTTTGCACTAAGTTTCTTTGAATTTTAGCATAAAATAAAAGGATTTACAGAAATTATCATATCAATGGTAGATTTACGGATAGCCTGACGCGGCGTAGCAGCAACAGAACGGAAAGTTAGTTATAGCATTCAGCTAAAAAACTGAATGAGGAACCAGATATCAGCTATTTTGCTGAATCTACAGGCTGAGGCTGACCGCCGATGGCTGAACGCTTACAAAAAATTTACAGAAAAAAGAAATTTTTTACAGAGTAATACGATAGTGAACCCAATACCAATTCAAAAAAAAGATGCGTGGTCTAAATACGATTGGTTTGCAATACTGACCCTATTCCTTCTTACCCTGGCATACTTCTATAATGTCGTTATTCCGACTGACTCCAAAATTTTAAGCGATCAGAATACGGATACCCGTTACCAGTTGTTTTACTGGAGATATTTTGGTTTCAATACCCTCGCAAAAGGAATCATGCCACTCTGGAATCCGTATATTTATGGTGGGTCACCATTTGTAGCGGGGGTCCAGTCTGCCCTGTTTTATCCGCTCAATAGTATTTTTCTTATCCTACCAATACACGCTGCTATCAACTATAGTATCATTCTACATGTGTTTTTATCAGGGGTATTTACCTATTTATATCTCAGGTATATCGACTTTTGCGGAATGGAATGCGGGAATGGTACCAGCGCCATTCCTTCATATAAAAAGGGACTTTCCCGTCCAAGCTGCATGATTTCGTCTCTTATATTTATGTTCTGTGCACCGCAGGTATTTCACATCTATCCGGGACACCTTCCCAATCTGTGTACTATGATATGGCTGCCCCTCATTCTTTTATTCCTGGAACTCCTTATCCGCACCAGAAATTTCCTCTATGCAATCCTTGGTGGAGTTGCAGTTGCGTTCAATATACTGGCAGGGCATCCTCAGTACTTTTTTTATACTGCCGTTGCTGTAACCGCTTATTTTATCGTGCGTATGATCCAGGAATTCAGGGGACACAGAGATTGGAAACGTTTTTGGTATTATATATCAGGGTTCTTTATCGTATACCTGGCAGGTATTCTCCTTACTGCTATACAATTATTACCAGCCCTCGAAATGATCAAGCACTCTACCCGTCAGGCGCTTACCTATGAATGGGTAGGGCAGTTTTCCTTCGCACCAGAAAATTTCATCACCCTTTTCGTCCCTGAATTTTTTGGCGATTTGCAAAATACCCCTTATTGGGGGCGATACTACCTCTGGGAGATGTCTCTGTATATTGGTATTCTCCCCTTGATGTTGTGCGCACTCGCATCATTCTCTTATAGAACTAAATTTACGAATGCCTTTCTCATAATTACCCTGATTACCTGTATCCTTGCACTTGGCAAGTTTACCCCTCTTTTTAAGGTTCTTTACACCCTAGTACCCGGGTTCAACATGTTTCGGGGAAATTCAAAATTCATATTCATTGTCGCTTTTTTCCTTTCTGTCCTTTCTGGTATCGGTGCGGAATACCTACAAAGGAGAATACAGGAAAATGTATCTCCGGGGGCTTTGAATAAAAAAAAGACATTTTCTTTTTTTCCCATTACTCTAGGCATCGTTGCTGCAGTAAGCCTGTTCGTCTTAATCTTCTTTGTATCCCGAACTGGATATGGAATGTGGTACGGGATCATGAACAAAGTCTTCTCGTTCGGTGACCGATATACTACGTTACCAAACTTAAAAGACCCGGAATTTTTACGTGCGACCTTTGCCGTAGCTGCGAAAGGCAGCGTAAAATGTATAACCCTTGCAATAATAAGCCTGCTTGTTATCGGTCTGTGGTTTCATAAGAGCTTAAGAAGACGTATTTTAATCCCGGTAACAATAGCGGTAATTTTCGGCGATCTCTGGTTTTTCGGGAATACGTATATGGTTACGTTTGATTCCCAACAGTGCTTTTGGAACAGGGAAATGCTTACGGTATTGAAAAATGATCCTGAACCATTCCGGATAGCAACTGTAGGTCACTTTGAACTTAATCAGGGTATGGCCCATGATATCTCCCATATCGGTGGATACGATGCTAATGTGATTAAGGAATATAGTGAATTTATGAATTTGCTATCCGGCAAACCCATTGATGAGCCTAACATTGTTGTGGAAGTCAAGCAGATTTCCAGGTTAACAAACCTGCTGAATTTAAAGTATATCCTCCTCCCCTCCAATGCAAGGATAGATCATCCTACGATTAAACCGGTCTTTCGTGATTCAAAATATGCACTCTTTCAAAACACGCAGGCACTGCCAAGGACTTTTATTGTCCATAATACAAGAATTTTGCAAGGAAGAGATGCAATATTGAAAGAACTTACCAGCGATGAATTTCATCCCTTGAAATGTCTCATTCTGGAAGAACCATCTGCGCCGATAATAAATCTGAATCCGGAAAATCCTCAAAGAGAACCTTTGCCAAATATCATTGAATACTCAGCAAATAGAGTTACAATAGAGGCAACGCTGGTGGAGGATGGGTATCTGGTCCTCAGTGATACATTTTATCCAGGATGGAATGCCTATGTAGACGGTAAAAAGTGCAGGGTACTAAAGACAAACTATGTCTTACGGTCTGTCTTCCTTGAAAAAGGAGAACACGTCGTTACATTCGCTTATGAACCGAAGTCCTTTTCTCTTGGTATGGTCATTACTCTGGCCAGTATGATTATTTTGGTTCCTGCATCTATCTTTTGTTTAGGTTGGCCTCCGGGGATAACGAAAAACGGAAAATGATAAACCGGTAACTGTTTAGCCAATAAATGTCCCTTCATCTCGTTTCTATACTGAATACTATATGTGTGTTTAGGAAGTTCAAAGTGCAGGATGGGGCAAACGAAACGGCCCCATCAATAATGTTTTTTCTGGTCTGGTTTCCAGGGATAACAAAGATATGGAAAATGCAAAGTGCACAATCTGATTGTAATTCATGTTTTTCACTTACGCCTTACAGGAAAAGAATATTCATTGGATACCGCTTATACCTTAATATAGACTGCTATGTGTTCTATAATTATTTCTGAGAATACTGGGATGAAGAAAGGGAGGAAATTATGGTTAATAAAAGGCGTCTGTCAGGTCTGCTTCTTATCCTCGCCAACCTTGTTTTGATTATCTCAAACGGCTTTGCAGATACACGGAAGGCGAAGCTTGAAGAAAACATCCTCACCGGTTATTTTGATAATGCTCGTGAGGACCTTGCGTATACCCCTCAAACCTCTAGTCAGTGGGTAACGGCAGCAGTAAACAGCAATGGCGATACAGGCCGGGATAATGCTATAGCCGTTGATACATCAGGTTATGCACACACCAGCTATTATGATAGTACGTATGGATATCTTAAGTACGCCACCAATACCTCTGGCTCCTGGATGACGACAACAGTAGATAGCGAAGGGGATGTAGGTAGTTATACTTCCATAGCAGTTAATACATCGGGCACAGCACACATCAGCTATTTTGATAATACAAAGCAGAGTCTCAAGTATGCTACCAACCTCTCCGGTTCATGGGTAACGACAACGGTGGACAATAGCGGAGAAGTGGGCCGATATACCTCCATAACAGTTGATACTTCAGGTGGAGTGCACATCAGCTATTTTGACAGCACGAATCAAGACCTTAAATATGCAACCAACACATCTGGTTCATGGGTAACGACAACGGTGGATAGCAGTGGAAGCGTCGGCCGATATACTTCCATAGCGCTTGATACATCAGATGCAGCGCACATCAGCTATTATGATGATACAAATCAGGATCTCAAGTATGCTACCAACGCTTCCGGTTCATGGATAACGAGAACGGTGGACAGCGATGGTGATGTAGGATGGGATACTTCCATAGCCCTTGATGCCTCAGACAAGGCACATATCAGTTATTTTGATATTACGAATGAAGACCTCAAATATGCCACCAATGCTTCCGGTTCATGGGTGCCAACAGCGTTAGATAGTGAAGGGGACACAGGTTATTCAACCTCCATAGCGATCAAATCCTCAGGTAAGGTATACATCAGCTATTATGACAATACCAATCAGGATCTCAGGTACATTACCAATGCCTCTGGTTCATGGATACCGGCAACATTAGATACGGACGGGGATGTAGGTGCGTATACCTCCATAGCGTTCGGTACCGCGGGCGAGATATACATCAGCTATTATGATTGGACGAATGGAGACCTCAAGTATGCCGCCACTCAGGGATGCCTGGCAAAGATGATATCGGTCTCCCCGGACAAGCTGCGGATCAGGCTGGGTAAGAGTAAAGAAGTTGTTGTCACGATACAAGGAGAAGGTGGTTGTCTGATAGAAGGCGCAGCAGTGGAGGTAAAGATAGATAAATCCAACAGAAAGAGGCTTGTTATTTCCGATGTGATGGCAAATACTGATGAAAATGGAGAAGCTGTATTCACTCTCACCGGTAAAAGAAAGGGTAGTGCGATAATTACTTTTATTGCCGAGGAACTAGGTAAGAGAAAAATACCTGTGAAGATTAAATGAACACGTCAAAAATACCGGGTACGGGGGTTCGGTTAACAGTACTCTCTCTTATCACGATTATACCTGCATTAGTTTATTTAAATTCATTGCAAAATACCTTCGTTTATGATGATTATCTCACGATAACCAATAACCATTTTATCCGGGAGTGGAGATATCTTTCAGCATTTTTTAATCAGAAGTATTTCGCAATCTCCAATGAGTTAACGTACCGTCCTGTCGTTACCTTTTCTTATTTTGTGGATTATGCCCTCTGGGGACTAAGACCGCTGGGCTACCATCTCACTAATATCCTAATCCATACCCTTAACGTCGTTCTGGTCTACCGTATGGTCTTTCAATTTTTTCATAATCGTATAACAGCCTTCATTTCCTGTTTGATTTTCTCAATACATCCGGTTATCACGGAGGCCGTAAATGCAATAAGTTATCGTGAAGATCTTCTCTCCGCCACTTTTTTGCTGGCAGCCGTTATTTTATTCCTTAAATCGGACAGGGCACCAAATAAGAGGTACACTATACTGTGGTATCTGCTTTCGTTACTTACGTATTTTTTTGCCCTATTATCGAAAGAGATGGCAATTACCCTGCCACTCTTGTTCCTTGTCTGTGATTTCATCCTTTTCAGAAACTACACCTTGAGCATTTACAACATTGTACGGCGTTTGGCGGTCTGTTATGCAGGCTACATCGCCATAAGTATATTTTACCTGTTCTTACGATTTTCCTTATTTTATAATCCCGGTGAATCGGTACCATATCCGGCTAACAGTATTTCCGTAAACCTTATCATGATGATAAAGGTTCTTGGTTATTATATAAAGCTGTTATTTATCCCGGTGCAACTCAATGCAGATTATGTTGTTCCTCTTTCCTACTCACCTGCCGATGGGGCTTTTATCCTTAGCGTTGTCTTATTAGCGGCTGTTATTATTATATCGGTCAAACTATACCGTTTATCGAGAGTCTGGATATTTTCAATCCTCTGGTTCTTTATAACCCTTTTGCCGGTATTGAACATCATTCCAATAAATAACATTATGGCAGAAAGGTATCTTTATATACCAATTATAGGATTTACGACACTGTTCGGTTCGGTACTTACACGGGCAGGCAGGAATGTGTGGACGCTTATCCCTGTATTCCAAAATAATGGAGGTAATGTATCCCCGCATGGGGTTTCAAATACCGTGTTCTTAAATTCCCTACCAGGACGTACATGGGTAAGATTGTTCTACGTAATGTTGCTGGCTGTAGTTACCTTCTTGTTTGCATGGAGTTCGGCAAACAGGAATAAAATATGGCTAAATGAATTTACCTTCAGTACGGAAACCATACGCCGTTCTCCGGGGAGTTTTCGGGTATACAATGACCTGGGATACTTTTATTATCATCATGGACAAATTGATGCGGCCATCCAGGCGTTCAAGGATTCTATCCGGATAAGGTATGGACAACCGAAGGCACATTGCAATCTCGGTGCTGCATATTCGCTGAAAGGTCTCAATGACGCAGCGATTGAGGAACTCAGAACAGCAATTCATTTAAGAAATCAGTATCCGGAGGCACACAATAATCTGGGCATTCTTTATAAAAAGAGCGGGATGCTTGATAAGGCAGTCAATGAATACAGAGAGGCATTAAAGACCAACCCGTATTACGCGGAGGCCTATAACAATCTGGGCAGTGCCCTTATTGACCAGGGGAGGCTGGACGAGGCACTTCCCGAGTTAGAAAAGGCAGTAAATATACGGAACAATTTCGCCCTTGCACAGTATAATATAGCCGTAGTCTATTATAAAAAAGGTTTGATGGATAAGGCCCATATCAAGCTTTTGGAGGCCTGTCAATTGGATCCCTCGAATGCCGATATTCACGTTAGCTTGGGTGTTCTCTATTTAAATTACATTCATGATAAAGAAAAGGCCTCCATGCATCTCCGGGAAGCGTTACGGATAAACCCAAAGCACAAACAAGCGGTGGAAATGAGGGATATTATCAACAAACTAGCTTTGGGGGAAAAGGGATCTTAGTTGACAATCCATAGTGCTTACAAGTTATACCCCCTTATCTTCTTGCAAACTTATCGTTACCTGCATCTTTTCCTTTCGTACAAACTACACTTCGTCAGGAGTAAACGATAATGGACAGACAAAGACAATTTATTGACTGTTCTATCATAAGTTGCCAATCATCACAGAAAACGCCTTACCTTGACGGTAAAAATTTATATTCTTGCTTGAAATAAAGGACTATCCGTGCTATCTTGAAAACAGACACATGCGATAAAGGCAAACTCTGAGCGATCAGGGGACGCAAAGGAAAGGGTCTTACAATTCTCCCTTTAATAAAGGAGAGTAAAAAAGACAGCCTTACTGCCGAAGATGTTGATAAAGATATCTTTGCAGTAAGGCTTTTTTGTTTTACGTGCAAACCATAGGAAGCCATGAAAAATATTTTCTCTATCTTTTCTCTTCTCTTGTATATTTTTACTGATTCTTTAAAGCTATCAAAAGAAAAATCAATCGATTTAGCAAAGATTGAGGCAGCAATTTATTACCTAAAAATTGTTAAAACAGTACGGCAGATATACCTTGGCGGGTTTTTCGTACTTGTAAGCCTTATTTTCATGATCAATGGATTTACGTTTGTGCATGTAGCGTTCTTTTACTACATTCCATGGAATAGGGAGACAAAAGCATTAGTCATTTTCTTGCTCGGTGTTTGTTACCTGATCATACCCTTAGCAGTCTATCTCTATTTTGCTTCGCAAAAAAGGTGGATGAAATTTTCAAGGTCAGGCGAATTAGTACAAAAGGTCATACAGAAGGACCCTGAAAACAGAGAATAAATAAGAAGTGGATGAGAAACATCTCCTATTAACTATTCACTATCTATCGTTTTCTTTTCGCATCCCCCTTCATTCCCATCTTTCTGAAGGAGAAACTATGATTAAAATTCCTATACATTAAACTAGGCGTTTGGCTACTTTTTTATAACACAGACGTAGGAGCAAACCTCGTATTCACCCAAATGGGAAGTAAACAGAAACGTTTTGAACCTTGCAGGGCAGGGGCAAACACATGTAGGAGCAGGTTTAAAACCTGTCCCTACAACAAAACACTGAAATTCCTATACGCAAATCAGGGCTCCGGCAGCTTTAACCACAGAGAATACAGAAGAGTTCCATCTCAGCAAATTTTCATTACTCCAATACCCCGCTTTTGGTTGTGGCTTATGCATCTATGGCTTAGAATCCAAATGGCTTTCAGAGTTATAAGTCAAGGTTAGCATATGAAGAATTTTCTCTGGATATTACTCAAGGAAACGTATTTAGAATGGAAAGTGGACAAGGTACCACGTTTGGCTGCGGCATTAGCATACTATGCATTATTTTCCATTACTCCGCTGCTGGTCATCGTGATTGCTATCGTTGGTTTTCTATTTGGACAAGAAGCGGCACAGGGCCAGATTATGAATCAGATTAAGGATCTCATTGGCGAGGCAGGTGCACAGGCAGTAGAGAGGATGATCAAAAGTGCGCATAACCCTGCCTCAGGTATCATCGCAACCCTCTTTGCCATCGTCATGCTATTGCTTGGAGCAACATTTGTATTTAGTCAAATTCGGGATGCGCTGAACACTATCTGGGAAGTTACACCTAAGCCAGCCAGTGGAATAACGAGTTTCTTAAAAGACCGTTTTGTTTCATTTATCATGATATTGGGAATTGGTTTTTTGCTTTTGTTATCATTCGTAATGAGTGCTCTTTTATCGGCCTTTGGAGACTTTCTGAACAGCCTTTTTCCCAAGCTGGCCTTTACCGTACAAATAATAAACTTCATTATCTCTTTTGGAGTTATCACACTCCTGTTCGCTATGGTTTATAAGATCTTACCCGATGTCGAAATTGCATGGAGTGATGTTTGGTTAGGATCAGCCATCACTTCGCTGCTCTTCACGATTGGCAAATTTTTAATTGGCTGGTACATTGGCAAAAGTGGCGTTGCATCGGTATATGGTGCTGCCAGTTCAGTCGTTATCATCCTTGTTTGGATCTATTATTCAGCGCAAATATTTCTGTTCGGCGCAGAGTTTACGCAGGTATACGCAAACAAATATGGTTCGGGAATGAAACCAACAGAAGGAGCTACGCTTGCTTCAGAGAAAGAAAAGGAAGGCTCAAAAGCATGACTATAGCATCCAACAGATGAAACCGAACGTCACATAATAAAACAAAATAAACCACGATGTGATTACACCATCACGGACAAACGAGTTTGTCCGTGCCACCCTATCTAAAATACTGTTCGGTTTCATCTCTTGAGTACTACAATCAAAATAACATGTATCATGGCACACTTGGGCATGTCACACCCCTGTATCATGACACTCTTGTTTATCCGTTACGTAATGATATACAATTTTTTTCTTAAACTTTATTATCATAGGATAAAGCCTTTCATCTTTTCTCTGTCCAGAATTACCAGACGATACTGAAATTTATAAATCTATATGTTTTTGTATTCCGCACCTTACTGCCTCGTAATTATAAGAGTACAGATGTATGGCACATTGCCTTATCGTGAGATATTCCCGGGTTTTTCCTGGAAAAGTGTAATATTTTTCTGATTTCTTTATAATTTGGTATAAGTTTTTCTAGTTATTTCTAGCAATTAAGAAAATTAATGCCTGTCCATTTGCCAGGAAGCAATTAGTAACAACACATCAAAGAATAGGTGTTTTTGCTCATTTCAAGCGATTTGTTCCGTAGGCCACCTAATTTAGTAAAGCAATAGGATAATATCCAACCTGGTCATAGAAATATAAGCTTCTTTGCAAATATTTACTTTTTAATATTTTGTAACAGTATTTTTAGGCACCCTTTATAAAAACAAAATTTACAGAAAGGAGATGTGCTATGGCTTTCAATCCATTGAAAGAAAAAGGTATACCTATTGAAAAACAGTTTAAAAACTGGAGTGAATTGAATACAGTACCTTATGATAAGGATACGGTTCATCCTTATACAAGGACAGCCGGGATATTAATGAATGGGATTGAGGTAGAAGGCGCCTTTTTCTCCCATAATTTTGCCAGGCACACAGACGACCTGGAATTGAGGAAAAAACTGGCATTGATACGAAGAATAGAGCAGTCCCAGCAGAAAGAGATAAATTGGATGATACCTGCCGATGAATCGAATCTCGAAGTAACCATAGGCTATGAACAAGTTGCTGTCGACCTGACTGCGTACCTGGCAGAGAACGAAAAAGATTCATATGTAAAACAGGCGCTTGATTTTGCACTCTTAGAGGATTTTGACCATCTCTACCGTTATGCGAATCTTATGAGGATTACCATGGGAAAAGACGCATCATCGGTAACCAAACAATATACAGAGATAACTGTGGGGAGACCGACTAAGCTGGAACACCGATACCCCCTTGATGATGTAAGAAAGTATGCAGATAAGAATACTGCAGATCTAATGACCATCCTCCATATTCTGACGATCATTTCAGCCGAACAGCAGACAATGAATTTTTATATGACCGTAGGTGACAGAATAGAGGAGAATATTGGAAGAGGACTTTATCTTGAAATAGCACAGATCGAGGAACAGCACGTAACCCATTACGAGTCTTTGCTCGATCCAAGAACGACCTGGTTTGAGCAACTGCTTTTTCATGAATTAAACGAATGCTGGCTGTATTACTCGCTGATGCAGAGTGAATCTGATAACAGGGCAGCGAAAGTCTGGGAAAAGAACCTTGCAATGGAAATTGAACACCTGAAGATAGCAGCAGATTTGATGAAACAATACGAGAACCGAGACCCGGAAGAACTCATCTCTTCTGGTTTCTCTCATCTCTTCAAGTTCAAGTCTAACATTGATTACGTAAGGAATATATTGAAAACCCAGTATAACTACAATGCCATGGATACTGAATTCGTTCCCGGAGAACGCCTGTCCAGAGATCATAGATATTATAAGCACCAGGCAATAGTTAATGCAGGAGGCGTTCCCAGTGAAGAGGTTATAGAAAAAGTAATTGATAAGGAGGGAACGGATTATAGACAGGAAATAGCAGGACCACATCCGGTTGAAGAGTACAGAGAAAAAGTTGCAACAAGGTAACCCACAGGTAAAGATTTCCTGAATGGTCTTCCCGGCCATCGGGATTTTTATTTAAGAGCCTGCTGAAAACAAGATGGTTATTCCGTATGAAGCGAAGCGAAATGAGAAATCTTTTATCAATTCGGCAAGGGAGGGCTCCCGATCCTTTACCGTTCGGAACATACCTTAATTCAACCGTATTATTTATGCCGGGCTCAGGAGATGGTACGGACAAAAGTGGAGACGGTCTATCGGATCGTCTCCACAAGTTTTTCCGCTCTCTCACAGACTGTGTCAAATGAGCGATTTTACCCTTTTTTGATATCAGCAAACACTTCGCCCTTACCATGACCACAAACAAAGTTGCCGAATCCTAATTTACCTTACTTAGGTATTAATAAAAAGGGACGCTTAAAAACGTCCCTTTTCAATTTTATCCTCCCCTAGATAAAGAACTTCTAACCTCCAAACAGAACAACCCTTATTTCGTTGTTTTAGGAATTATTTAAAACATGTTTTTAGGAAAAGATATGTATGATAAAATAATCTCAATGACGATACGGGTGCGGTAACATGAATACCCCCTGTCATAAATATCAAAAATTAAAGAAGCCATTTCATTTGGTATTAGAGTTGCATCACGAAAATGTATCATCTTCTGTGTTTCAGTAGCTACCATACTCAACATCGGCTAAAAACATATTTCTGTTAAAAGTGTCAAATCACTTTTTGAAAGATACTATGACATTACGGAAAAAATCGTTATTCATCATTACCCTTACAGTCATCTTCTTTATTCAGGAAGCGTATCTTGGAGCCGATAATATCTGGCAGCTAGACGATAATGCACCAGAAATGAGCGACGCGAAAGAGATCGAAATTGGAAAACACATTGATGATCATATACGACGTAAATGTTACCTGGAAAACGATCCGGAACTTAATGATGCTGTAAATAAGATTATGAAACGGCTTGTTGAAGTATCGGAGAGAAAGACACTTCCCTTTACTTGCACCATCATACAATCTCATGCAATCAATGCATTTTCTGCCCCTGGCGGATACATATATCTAACGTATGGCTTATTAAAATTTACAGAAACCGAAGATGAGGTAGCGGGGATTATCGGTCACGAGATCGCCCATGCATCTCTAAAACACATTTCAAGGTTATATTGCGAGATCAAGGAGGCCCTTTCCCGTCAGGCTAACGGAACAGATGTTTTTGCAAATTTACTCATATTAAATACACACCTTTATGAATTTGAACAAGATGCAGATACCACAGGCGTTTTATATGCATACAAGGCGGGCTTTAATCCTAATGGACTGCCGGATTTTCTGGAAAGGCATCTTGACCTCCTAACCCATTCAAGGATATTTGGCATACCGGGTTTCAGTTCTACTTCTACAATTCACTCCCGAATTAATCATTTAAGAGAATACATACCGACCTTAGAAAAGGAGAAATGAATTTATTGTTTCCACTGCCATTGCTGTGGCATAATATACCTGTGGTTAAATTGGTAATATCATCTTACAGATAAGGAGGCCCTTTATGAAGAAAATGACTGAACAACATTTAATTAATGCTTTTGGCGGTGAGAGTCAGGCCCACATGCGATATTTACATTTTGCAAATCAGGCAGATAAAGAAAATTTTCCCAATACGGCCCGTCTATTCAGGGCAATTTCTCATGCAGAGTATATCCATGCTGGTGATCATTACCGTGAGCTTATCCATTTAGAAGGTGGGTTTGTAGCAAACAGCATGGCAACCTTTGGCCCCGGTGATACAAAGAAAAACCTGATATTAGCTATCATGGGAGAGAATTATGAGATTACCGAAATGTATCCCACCTATATTGAGGTAGCAAGGTTTCAAGGTGAAATAGGGGCAGAGAGAAGCTTTCGCTGGGCATACGGCACAGAAAAAATGCATAAAGTACTTTTTGAAAAGACGAAGGAATCTGTTGACAGAAACAACGACGTAGCACTAGGACCGATCCAGGTCTGCAGGATCTGTGGATACACAATGGAGGGTGAAGCACCAGATAAATGTCCCTTATGTGAAGCAAAAAAAGAACAATTTATTGCCTTCAAGTAAGAAATTTGTGAGGGTATTGAAGAGGATTCAAAATATTATGTATCATTATTTTTCGAAGAAATGAAACAGTTGAGAAATTTTAAAAATTTCATGGAGAAGACGAGCAACCAATACGTGATGAGTGCCTTTGGCAGTGAAAGCCAGGCCCACATGAGTTATCTATACTTTGCTCATCAAGCTGATAAAGAAAACTTTTCTCATATTCCCCGCTTATTCCGGGCAATTGCATACTCAGGATTTGTTCAGGCTGGTAATCATTACCGTAAACTGAAACATTTAGAGGGAGGATTTGTAATAAACAGCACAACTATTCTCGGATCGGGCAGTACAAAAGAAAATTTAAGGCTGGCTATTATGGGAAAAGATTTTGAAACCGCTGAGATGTATCCTGTATACATTGAAATTGCAAAATTTCAAGGGGATAAGAGGGCAGAGAGAAGTTTTACATGGGCGTATCTCGTGAAAAGAGTACAAAAAAAACTCCTTGTAAAGGTCAAAGAAATCGTTAATAGTGGCTGCGATCCAAAACTCGGTCACATTCAGGTTTGTAAGGTTTGTGGATACACCCGCATAGGGGAAGTCCCAAATAAATGTCCCGTGTGTAAGGCTACAAAAGAGCATTTTGCTACTTTCATAGACTAGTAAGTACCGCATAAAACTTTTTTAAACCACAAAAAGAAGCATGAGGCATCTGGTTCTGAAAAAGTCCTTGAATTTAAAATATTTTATCATTACTATAACTTTGGATTTTTTGAATTTCCTCAATATTTAATTATACCTTTGGCGACTTTAGATATTTTGGTGGGCAATGCCCACCCAACATGGCTACATAGGCAGTTTGAAATTCCTAAACGTGAATTCATCGTCTTCGGCGAACTCATGGTTGGTTCAATCATGGACGATCGAACCAACATCATATTTCTTTATGCCGCCAGAAAACCTGTTTGATAAAAATGATACCATGCAGGATATGTACCCATAACAAAGGTAAGCGCCTCTGTGTAGAATTAGGAGATTGGCTATGTCCCGAATGTTGCGGCCAACATCGGATTGTAGATATAAACTGCTGGATATACTGCCCGTTCTTTTTCGGTGAGCAGCCCGCCACCGGCTCTAAAAAGAACGAGAATAAATAAACCCTGACGGAGACTGCTCAACGTGCGCAGGTCATGTATTATCACCTTACTAACGGATTTTGGCAGTCATGATGCATATGTTGGTATTATGAAGGGCGTAATAGCGGGAATTAACCCTTCAGCAAATGTTATTGATATTTGCCATAGTATTCCTCCACAAGATATATTTAGCGGTGCTTATCTCCTCTATACATCGTATAGATACTTTCCTAAAAAAACAATCCATGTAGCAGTAGTTGACCCTGGAGTCGGGAGTACAAGAGATATAATCTGTGTTGAAACCTGTGATTGCTTCTTTCTCGTTCCTGATAATGGCCTCCTGAGTCTCATCATTCAAAATGAAAGGCCAAAAGATATCTTCCGTGTAACGAATAACAAATATTTCCTGTCATCCCTCTCTAACACATTTCACGGCCGGGACATCTTTGCACCTATTGCCGCACACTTGTCAAAAGGTATAAAACCAAATCAATTGGGCACCAGAATTAATCAACTCAAGCAAACTGATTTTCCAAAACCTAACCATAAAAAAACAGGGATGCTGGAGGGGCAGATCATCTATATTGACCGGTTCGGAAATCTCATTACTAATATAATAAGACCACACATAAAAGCTCTTAAAATAAATGAGGAATATATGAAAACAAAGGTTGGGAAAAAGAAAATGACCGGATTAAGTAATACTTATACTGATGTAGGGATCGGAGAACCGCTTGTCCTCTTTGGAAGTGCAGGTTTTTTAGAAGTATCTGTTAATCAGGGAAGTGCCCAAAAATACTTCGGAGTGGATAAGGGCAGCAAAATAATTATCGGGAAAAATTAACATGCTAGATAAAATGTACAAAGAACAATTAGAAACATGGGATAAAAATTATCTCTGGCATCCATTCACCCAAATGCAGGATTACGCCAGAGAAACGCCTTTAATCATCGAAGAGGGAAATGGGATTTTCCTGAGGGATATCAATGGTAAAGAATATATCGATGGGATCTCCTCCATGTGGTGCAATTTACACGGACACCGCAAGAGGGAAATCGATGATGCCATAAAAAGACAACTTGATAAGGTTGCACATACGACGCTTTTAGGTCCTTCCAATATACCAGCCATAGAATTAGCAAAAAAACTTGCCGGGATCAGTCCTCAAGGTTTGAACAAGATCTTTTATTCAGATAACGGCTCTACCGCCAATGAAGTTGCGCTCAAGATGGCCTTCCAATATTGGCAGCATAAAGGGTTTCAGGATAAAACGCGGTTCATAGGGTTACAATTTGGTTACCACGGGGATACCATCGGAACCATGAGTGTGGGTGGAATAGATTTGTTTCACAAGGTTTTCCGCCCCCTTTATTTCAAAACCCACCTTGCACCCTCACCATATTGCTACCGATGCCCGCTTGGAAAGCAGTATAAAGATTGCGCCCTGGCATGCCTTGAAGGACTTGAAAACATTTTAAAAGAACATGCCCATGGTATCGCTGCTATGATAATGGAGCCTCTTATTCAGGGAGCCGGAGGCATGATTATGCATCCACCGGGTTATTTATCAGGCGCACGTACATTATGCAAAAAGTATAATATTCTCCTGATTTTAGACGAAGTACTCACGGGATTTGGAAGGACCGGTAACATGTTTGCATGCCTTCATGAAAATGTTATCCCTGATATTATGACTCTGTCCAAAGGTATCAATGGTGGTTACATGCCACTAGCCGCTACCCTTGCCACGGAAGAAATATACAATATTTTTTTAGGTGAATATTCCAGCCTGAAAACCTTCTTCCATGGACACACCTACACGGGCAATCCCTTAGGGTGCGCTGCAGCCCTGGCCTGTCTGGAACTCTTTGAAAGGGATCATATACTAAAAAACTTAGAACCTAAAATCGGGCATTTACGAGCCAGACTCAAAGATTTTGAATCATTAAAACATGTTGGAGATATCAGGCAATGTGGGCTCATTGGGGCCATTGAGCTGGTTAAAGACAAAACAACAAAGGAGCCATATCCCTGGGAAGATCGGGTAGGAATTGCCATATGTCAGGAAGCACGGAAACATGGCTTGCTTATTCGACCGCTTGGACATATTATAATCATTATGCCACCATTAGCTA
>JBDIVL010000063.1:0-20899 GCA_039794405.1 Candidatus Jinrextremum sp.
AGATGACAAAGTCCATAACAATTACCGATAACGCGACAGCGAGACTGTACGATAGGTGGAAATAATTAAAAAGTCCCCACCCGCGTTCATGAGCAAACGCCGCCATGCCAACGGCGGCAGCGGGGAAAATGATACGTACCAGGAAACTGTCAAGGAATACGATACCGAGATTGTTAATCCATCGGAGTGTCCTGGAGACTGTGAGCCTTCGCCTTGGTGCCACAAATTCCCACAGGGCCATAATCAATAAGATACCAAAAAAGAATATAAGGCGAATAGCTACCTCATGTCTTATGACGAATTCACTAACGCCCAAGGTTCTTGCCTGGTGATAAGTAGTATATATAAGCTTCAAAAATATATTAAAATAATACATAATAATGTCTGAAACTAAAAACACAAAATGAAATTTGTCAGCACAATACAAGTACCAGTTCGGCAAAGCGCACGTCAACCCTATATGCATTAATCTAAACTGATGTACTGGAAAAGATTTTCTGTGCATGTTTTTTATACCATCTTCGACCAATCTGCAACCGAATAATAGGATTAAAACCGGCGTTTACTATCGTATACTCAGAGTTAATTGAATAACCAGTTCTCTAGTATCCAGTACGCGCCGCTGCTAAATACCGCGGCAGCAGGCAAGGTTATGAACCATGACAGAAGTATTTCCAGTACTTTACGAATGTTTCCGTGTTTTGTAATTAAACCTATCCCAAAAAGGGACCCTACTGATACATGGGTAGTAGATACAGGTATTCCAAATTTACTGGCACATATTACAAGAATACCGGTAGCAATGTTTGCAGTAAAACCCTGCCCATGATTTAGTTTTGTGATTTTATTGCTCATGGTATTAGCCACGTTTCTGGCGCTGAAAAGCCCGCCAGCAGCCATACCAAGCCCAACAGCCAATATCCCCCAATATAGAGATAAACCTTTTATTAACAATAAGAGGGCTACGATCTTTGGTGTATCATTAAGACCTCTGGCAAAACTTACGATTCCAGCAGAGCAGAAGTGCAGGGAATCCAGCAGTTTTTGGCTATTCATACCTAGAAAATAACCTTTATAGATCTCCCGGCAGTTCTTTTCTTCATCAATGGTAACACTAAGGGTACTGCTGCAGCTTGCTGAAAGAGAAGCGGCAGGCTCATATGATGGAATTATCTTTTTCTGCTTGCCGACACAAAGACACCATTCTTTTGTTATACCTGATCGAATTCGAACATTCCGGAAAATAACATAAAGAATACTACCGGAGGCTATCGCGATAACAGGGCTCAATAAGAGAGGAAGCAAAAAAGAAGTACCTAAAATAGCAAAATTTACCTGCGTGCCTATGGCTATAAAACCTGCGCCAATCAAGGCGCCTGTTAAACTGTGTGTCGTTGAGATGGGAAATCCCGTGATCGTTGCAACCATAACTGTAAGGGCAGCACCAATTCCAATTGCGGTAAGAAATTCAGGAGAGTTTGTCGTACTTTGAGGAACAAGCCCTTTTCCGGAAAAGGTATTTACCAGGTTATATGCAAGGAAAATGGAAGCTATCGAGCCTGCAAATGTTGTAAGAGTTGCCCACCATATTGCACATTTATATGTCGTGGTCCTGCTGCCAAAAAGCGTTGCAACCCCTTTAAAATTATCATTAGCACCATTTGTGTATGCAAGAAAGCATGTAGCCAGAAAAAGAATTGTTAAGATTGCCATTTAGCACCTCCTTTTCAAATAAGTATTATATATTATTTAAGTTAATTCTTAATACCACCCCCTTTTCCTTAAAATGAGACATCAGAAGTCTATCTCTACATCAAGATTATATTCAACTGTTTTTAAGGTCTTCATTTGCTTTTTTCTATGAGGCTCCTCATTGCCTCTGAGATTATCTTCTCATGCTGCTCTGCCGTCTCAGCCCTTCCATGCTTTTCGATTATTTTTTTCCATTCAGGTGTACCGTGATATTGATGGCAGCCTATACACAAACCCTCTCTTTCAACAAGGTTTCTCTCACCGGAATTTAATGGCCTGTCCTCAGGCATCGGCATGTTCTGAACCTGTTTTCCACTTCTCACAACAAGTTGGTCTAATGCATAAGGAAAATCCAATATTCCGGGAACCTGCCATTTGCCGGACTTCGCACCGGGGATATCTCCGTACACCCCTTTAGACAAGTCCTGAAATAAGGGACTGTCACCCAATAGTTTTCCGGTACTCCTTGAGTTGCCCGTTCCATATCCTATAGTTTTTGGGTTGGTATGGCAATCCTCGCACGTTCTGGCTACTAAGCTTGTTGCATGGGGATTCATAGGGGCTAAAGTAGGGGAATTATGGTCAGTAGACGTTATGTAATGTTTGTTGAGTGCCTTAATATCTCCCTTTTCGTCGATAAAAGTGAAAAAGACCTGACAGCCTGGAGCAAGAGGAGAAACCTTTCCTTTCAGATTCATTCCCAGTATGGGGCTTTCCCACCGCATAAAAGACCTGTTTTCATACGTCAGGTCACCGGATTCTTTCGTCTCGGTTTGCCTGCCTGTTACTGGATTTACTTTTTTGGATGTGGTTATCCAATCCGTACCCTTCGCCCTCCTGTCATACTGCATATGACAGCCAAAACATTGTGGAGACCACGTGGCATGGCAGGCATAACACTCCAACTTTTCTATATGCTCGTGGACCGTTGACATGGCAACTTTTCCTTGCTGTGTTCTGAATTTATCTTGTAACTTTATATCTTTGAGTAACGGTATCTCATGTTCTTTGCCTGTGTATCGGCTTAACACGTAGACCTTTTTCTCATCTTTGAGCCAATTGGATTTAACATTTCCACGGGAGGTAAGGATATACTCTTTATCCCCGATCTTACGGATGCCTCTGCTTCCTTCCAAAGTAACAGGCGTTCCATATCCTATTGGAAGTTCCCATGGATATTTTTCAGGTGTACCATGGCAGTCATAACAGGTAATTTCAACCTGATAGACCGTTGCAGGATAAATATTGCCATCCCCGTGTACGTCAATTGATGTATGACAATCCGCACACTGCATTCCTCTTTCGAAATGCACATCCTGCCTTATGTGCATATATTCTTTTGTAAACAAAGGTTCTTGTGTTTTTGCGTTTTCATCAAAAGGAGGTGCATGCCCGTCTTTTACATAATCGTACTCAAACATACCTACAAATGTCGTACCTATTCTTCTTCCTCTCGTATGGCAATGGGTACACTGTGCCGCTGGTATAGCAGAGGTAATACGATGTTTTAACGGATGTGGACGATGTCCGTTCTCTTTTATTGTAGGATCATTTCCCTCGTATTTACCGTCATTTCCATACAGTACGTGACATGCAGCACAACCAGAAGCCCTCAAGTCTCCCCTTTCGTTTCTCCCCTCGCCCCAGACGTGGCATCTTGCGCACTGTTTTCTATAAATATCTGAAAAGCCTGCTTTTTCTTCTGAGCCAAATACCTTCATCCCCTCTTCAAAATCAGGGATTTCATCTACTTTTTCAAGCCTTCTTAAAAAACCCGAAGTAACTGCTTTTTCAACCCATTCCTTGTATTCCTGAGAACCAACCCTTGGAACTGCACCATCTGTATCTGTCGTGTTAAAATTTCCAAAAGGAAAGGTGCCTTTCGGTATTACCCCGTTTGAAGATAAAATCTTACTTGATATTCCAGTCATCAGGGAGTGCAAAGACATTGACATTCTATACGTGTAGTCTATTCCCAGCGTCATAGAAGGTTCTGAAGAAATAAGCTGCTGTGACATAAGTTCTCCTCCAACAGGCTGGCTGAGAGGTTCTCCCATGAGTGTGGATATACTCCCTTTACTGTCATGGCATTTTGCGCAACCTTTTCCCTCATGGAGTACCCACATACTTGACGGGTTTGAAATGAGTCCTCTGTGAGCTTCTTCCTTTTTACCGGATGAGGGTTCTCCTTCATGGCAGATTGCACATTCGTAACCGATTCCTTTTTTATACTTCTGTCTGGCAAAGCTTAAAAGAAAAGGCTGCATCCTGTCACTAATAACTTCAATTCCTTCGTGGCATGATAAGCATCCTTTTTCTTCTGCATTTCCTGTTTCTTTTTCATTTTCTATCGTATGTATCGCCATATTTGCGGGTAAAGAACCATTAGTATTATGAGGATTTATACCTTTACACCCTCCGGACATTCCTACAATAAAAGTGATAAGCCCTATCAAGAATAAATTCCTTTTCATCATTTATAAAATTCCCCTCTCTTATTTTATTTTTCCTGTATTGACGGACAGGGAACTGTTCCATATGAGCAGAATATACAACAATGCCCTTTTTAGGTTTTATTGTTGATTTACAGTTTTTACACTCATAAAAATACAGGCATGTGTCAGTTGGCATTGTTTCTTCTTTCTCATATCTGCAATTCGGGCAGGTAATTGTTGATTGGAGTATTATCTTTTTTCTCATGCTGTTCTTAAAATAAATTTTATGAATAAGACATTACTTAACGTCAATATCTTTTGATTTTTTAAACCTCTTATACAGAGTTGGTGCAAGTGAAATTACTATCAAGAGTGAGCTGGCTATTATTAACTTAATCCAGGCCTTTTTCCCAGCCCCTGTGACCCCTTTCAGAAGTGCATCTGCAAAATAGGTATAAATAAACGTACCTGGCAGCATACCTAAAACAGAACCCAATACATAATCACGATATGCAATCCGGGAAAGGCCTGCTCCAAGGTTAAGTGCATTAAAAGGGATAAGAGGAATGAGCCTGAGGGTGAAAATAAACCGAAAGCCATGGACAGCGATCTTTTCGTCAAATGATTTTATCCTCCCTTTCATAAAACTGGCGACAAAATCACGGCCAAAGTATCTTGCCATGAGGAACGCCAGGGTAGCGCCGAAATTAGAGGCGAGTATATTGTAGATAGTACCCCATATCACACCAAATATTGCACCACCAAGTAATGTCAAAAGCGAACCGGGGATTGCAAAAACACATCCGATGCCATAAACAAGAATAAAAACCACAGGCCCCCATCGGTATTCTCTCAACTGTTCGAGTATACCTAAAAGCCTGTCTTTCCGGATGTATTGTGATAAGAAGGTATACCTGAAAGCAAAGAAAGCACCCCCAATGATACCAATGAAAATGCTAAATTTTATTATCGAATTCTTATTTATCAATCGTTTTTCTTTACTCCAAAGATTTATTCAAATTCCAGTTGTATGGGAGATATTGTATCCTCAAATTATTGATATTCTCCAAGACATAGTTTTTTACATTCTCATCAGCAAAATTGAGTACATAACGTATTCCTTGTCGTTGTGTTTTCCCAAAATCTGAGGTGTACCATTTGAATATCTGGGAAAGGTAGAGTACGTTATTGTTCTTATCAAGCACAATACCCCTACGATTGACAAAACTCCTCCCTGCAGTATCAAGTTGCTCATGAATACGGGCGGGGTCATAAAATTCAATGGGAGGGCAGGAGCTTGCTGCACAAACAAGGGTAAAGTGAATACGAGGGTCCAGTTTTGTTACACACAATGCCTTTCTCTTATCAAACCACGAGAATTGCTTTAGCTTGGAAACAGGGCGAGGACTATTGGCGCGTAGTATTCCATGCTCTATATCATCAGGGGTGAAAAAGAATCCGCCGATAAAATATCCGATACGCCCAAAGAAATTAAAAACCTCTTTTACCGAACTCTCAATATCCAGTTCTATAACACCATGGATAATAAGAATATTATAAATATTAATCCAAAAGGACTTCTTCTCCCCGTCAGTCTTAAGCTTGAAAGGATCAAAGGCGTTGAGTTTTCTTGCAAGCACAAGGTATTCCTGATAACTTGCAGACCTTCTCATTGCGTCATAATTGACCCTGCTTTCAAAGACATCAAAAAATCCACCTTGCAGATTATTAAGATTTATCTTCAACTCTTTTGATATTGTTTCTGTAGTATTGGTAAATATTTTGTCAGTTTTATTGAGAACTATCTTAAATGGTATAATTTTCTCTAACCGTTTTTTCCAATTTGTGTATACGGTGTTTTCAGATATTTTATACTGGGCATTCAATATTGACCAGGTTGCATTAATAAAGCCGATATGACTGAATCCTTGCGGGAAATTGCCGAGCAATCCATGGTTTTTATAGTCATATTCTTCCGAAAACAGACCCAAGTGGTTTGCAGCCTTCATGGTCGTTTTCAAAAGCGTTTTTGCCTCATCTATTTTATGAGAAAGGGCTAGACATTCTATAAGCCAGAAGTTGCACAGTACGAAGGCGCCTTCTTCCCCTCTTAGGCCGTCATCCCCGGAATACCTTAACAGGAATCCCTCTTTCATTAAATTTTTTTTACATGCCTCTATAGTTGCCTGTATCCGCTTATCATCCATGGGCAAAAAATTCAGAAGAGGTAATAATATGAGACTTGCATCCAGGCCCTTTGAGCCATAATATTGCACAAAACTGCCTAAATCCTGATCATATCCTTTTTCCAGGATATCCTCTTTGATCCTATCTCTTTCTTTTTCCCATTTCTCAACAGGTGAATCAAACCCGTAACGGCTGGCTATCTTAATGCCTCTATCCAGAGCGACCCAGCACATCATTTTTGAATAGACAAAATGGAATGGTCCATTTCTCACTTCCCAGATTCCAAAATCGGGCTTGTGCCAATTTTGTACAGCCAGATTACAAACATCCTTAAAAAACGGCCACAAATTTTCGTCAATCTTTCCTACATAATCAGAGAGCCGGAGTGCGGTATCCATAATTTCTCCATAGATATCCCATTGATCCTGTTCATAAGCAGCATTACCTATCCTTACCGGTCTTGAACCTTTATATCCCTTTAGATGTCCGAGTATTTTTTCAGTGAGTTTACTTTCGCCTTTCAGCGAATATACAATCTGCAGATTACGGCTACCGTGTCTTTGGTATGTCTCATGAAGCCATCGTATAAAGCCGTCCGATTCGTCAATATGCCCGACCGAGAACAACGCCTTCAAGGTAAATGAGGCGTCTCTAATCCATGTAAAACGATAGTCCCAATTTCTCTCTCCTCCAATACATTCAGGTAAAGAGGTAGTTGGTGCCGCTGCAATCGCTCCCGTGGGTTGAAAGGTAAGTAATTTTAGAGCTAAGAGTGATCTATTAATCTTATCGGTATACTCGCCTAATTGAAAACATCTCCCTGCTATACAATTATGAATCCAATCCGCCCAGAATGTATGGGTTTCTTCAAAACCACACATCTCCAATTCAACGGGCTGTTTCTCACCATAAACAAAATCAAAATGTGCTGCTTGCTGCTCTTGAAGTGAGAAGTGAATGGTAACGCCGTGATTGTTATTCTTTATTACCTGATAGTTTTCTATCTTTACTATAAGGGTAAATATTTCTTTTTTGGTTTTTATGGTAAAGACCGTATTATCTTTCTTCTCTATTTGGGGCAGCTCTGTTGCATTGCCTGGTCTTGGAAAACACTCTAAGGTAAAATTTATTGTTCCTGAATGGACTTTCAGACACCGATGGATAACGTGATCTTCCTTTTGAAACATCTCCTGGGTAACTACCCGCATAAAATCGACAAGCTGAGCCTGTCCTGTCTCGGTCTTAAATGTACAGCTTAATACATTGGTATCCTTTATATATGTCTGTTCTGAATCAAATCTTTCACGGGGCTGGATACGAAAAAAACCTCCCTTTTCGTCATCTAAGAGCGCAGCAAATACCGTAGGCGAATCAATGTGGGGCATTGAACAATAATCTATGGAACCGTCTCCCGATATCAATGCTATCGAATTCATATCTCCAACCAATCCGTAGTCACTTATGCTCTTATACATACTCTTTAATCTGTTCGGTGAGGTAAAGGCTAAAATAATGAGAAAATATCTGAAACCACAAATGAAAAGACAGAAAACACAAACAAATTTCCTTTTTCATTGGTGGAACTTGTGAAAGCTATAGTTATTGAAATTTTGATATGGTTATTGATAGGTGAAGGTTGGATAGTTAAAGCCAGCTTTCACCTGGACTACAAGATCAAGATCGTAAATGTTTTTAGCTTGTGGGATTTCATTATTTTTTGTCATTGAGTAGGCGTTCTTTCGTACTGAGATTTAATAGATACTATTATAGTTTTTATGTCAAGAAATAATTAGAACACATAAATCTTAAAGTACACAGACTTGACTCACTTGTGAAGAGAAATTGCAGAGAAAGTATTTAAAGAAGCTGGTATGGATCACTATTTGTTGATTCGTGAATGGTTTATAAAATGCAGTATAAATGGGATATCGAATTGCTTATTTTTCCCTATAGGGTTTTTAACTGAAAATAGGATTGAAATAATTTTTAAATGTCTTATACTCCATGTCAAAATAGTCTAGATTTTTAAGAAAATTTACTTTATGATCGAGAGATACAATATGAGCGGAAAATGAAATCCCCAATGTTTAAAGAAAGATATGTAAGTGACAATTGGAATTTCATAGTATTCAAGAGTCTATTATCAGTTTTATTCTCATTTTGTCGTCTTTCAACCCTAATGTGGGGAAGAAAATATCTCAAAATAGCGTAAATTTGTGCATTTGACCCAGTCTGCTTGCTCAACCCAACCCACTCGGCTATGAACGGCTACGCGGGTGAGGCGAGCCTATCGTTGCCCGATTTTCATCTTGTAACGACTGGTTTCTCCCCTATACTTATACACATGAAAATCGGCAGGGTAGATTCGAGCAATCTGATCATCAAAGATGCTCCGCTCTATCCGGGTATCGTATGGTTGCCCGTGAGCGTGTTTGCATTCTATAAGCTGGCTGAGCGTCTGAGCAGCAGCATGGACCCGGACAAGGAGTTATTCGGGATCCTGGCGGCAGCCGTCATCCCATTGATCGGCGTCGGTCTCATGAATGAGTTCGTGAGATTCCATTTCAATATCGGGGAGAGAACGCTTTCCTGGAAGCGCACGGGATTATTCGGCAGGAAGGGCGGAACCGTTCTTTTCGCCGATATTCGGAAGGTCGTGATCGAGACAAGCAGCGAACACAGCCGAGTGTCCACAACGACCTATCGCCTTGCAGTCACGACGAATGACGGCAACATTCCGATGACCCGCTATTTTAAGGCGGGTGAACGGTATAAGAAGGAACTAGAATCCATCGCGGAATTGATCGATGGTGCCTTGGGCAGAGACCACAAGCGGTTCATTGAAGATAGCATCCTGGAACTTGTGGCTACAGGCAGGAGAATCGATGCGGTCCGCTTGGTAAGGGAACATTACAGGTTTGGGCTTACCGAAGCTAAAAGATTTATCGACGAATTAAGTTCCAATCAATAAGCGACCAGAGATCCCGGTCATATTAAGGGTGGGCATTGCCTACCGAAAAATAAGCAATGTGAAATGGTGAGCGGCGTTTTGGTGGGCAACGCCAACCCCACCGCTGTTAAAAGTTGCCGAAGGCCTCATTGAATAAGTTGACCATCTTAAAAAGACCCTCTAGATACCATATCAACCAAGTTATCTTTGCTTCATAAATTTATAAAATTTTTCCAGTTAACTCTATATTTTTATCTCACCTTTCCTCAAAAAGTGTATTCCCTTGACATTCAATATACCCTTCTTTATAATCTTGTAAAAGCTTATTTCTCAATGAATTCGGAGGGTTTTGGCCAAATTTATGGACAGATCAAATAGTGGTTTGAACACCTGCCTTGTTGGACTCCAGTGGGGTGATGAAGGTAAAGGTAAAATTGTTGATATTCTTACAGAGTCGTTTGATATCATTGTAAGATACCAGGGAGGCAGCAATGCTGGCCATACGGTAGTTGTAAATAATGAGAAATTCGTATTACATCTCATTCCTTCCGGAATCCTCAGAAAAAATAAAATGTGTGTTATCGGCAGCGGGGTGGTCCTGGATCCCCGCCAATTATTAGAAGAGATTGCCGGGTTAAGAGAAAAGAATGTTGAAATCAGGAGTGATAATTTCCGTGTCAGTGAAATAGCACATCTTGTATTCCCTTATCATAAGAAGCTGGATGAACTTTCCGAATCTGAAAAGGGGGATGAAAAAATCGGTACAACACGCAAGGGAATTGGCCCATGTTATGCCGATAAAATGGCCCGCAATGGTATACGGGTATCCGATCTTTTCCACCCGGAACACTTTAAACAAAGACTTAAGAAAGTCGTAGAGGAAAAAAATAAGATTTTCGTGCGTCTCTTCGATGCCGATGCGTTATCATGGAATGAGATTTACGATGAATACTGCGGGTACGCAGAACAGATAAAACCTTTCGTTTGTAATACGGTAGCTTTCATGGATAGTGCCGTAAAAGCCCGGAAAAAAATCCTCTTTGAAGGTGCACAGGGTTCTATGCTTGATGTGGATTTTGGTACCTATCCTTTTATTACATCGTCATCTGTTACTGCAGGTGGTGCGGCCGTTGGTGTGGGAATTTGTCCCAAACAGATTCACAAGATACTTGGCGTAATGAAATCCTACACGACACGGGTTGGCAGTGGCCCTTTCCCTTCGGAACTCAACGATGAATTGGGTAATCATTTAAGGGAAAAGGGGGGTGAGTATGGCGCTACGACAGGGAGGCCGAGACGCTGCGGCTGGTTTGATGCCGTTGCAGTAAAACATGCAATTATGATAAATGGTGCAGAGAGTGCTGTTCTAACAAAGCTTGATGTCTTAGATGAACAAAAGACGATAAAGATATGCGTAGGTTATAAATTTGACAACAAAGTGTATGATGTATTTCCTACAGATTTAGCAGCGTGGCCCGAATGCCAGCCGATATACAAAGAAATGCCGGGCTGGCAAAAAGATACATCGAAAATGCGTGACAGAAATGACATTCCTTCCCATGCAAAGGGTTACATCGATGCCCTTGAAAAGATTTTAGGCATCAGGATTGAAATGCTTTCTGTTGGTCCAGACCGGGGCCAAGTTGTGAGTCTTGTATGAGTAAAGTTGAACATGTGCCTTCCCATATTGCTATTATTATGGATGGGAATGGACGATGGGCAAAACAAAAGGGACTCGTAAGGTTTCGGGGGCATGAGCAGGGGGCTGAATCTGTTCGTGAAATAACACGTGAATGTGCAAAAAAGCACCTGAAACAGCTTACCCTTTATGCATTTTCCCAGGAAAATTGGAAAAGGCCACGTCGTGAGATTAATTTGTTAATGAAACTTCTTAAGGATTTCCTTATCGGGGAACGGGAAGAAATCCGGGAAAATAATATCCGGTTAACAGCAATTGGCAGAATAGATGGGCTTCCGGATGATGTACGAAGAGAACTTGCCATTTCTATGGAGGAAAGCAAAAGCAATACGGGAATGGTTCTTTGCCTTGCGCTCAATTATGGGGGACGTGCTGAGATTGTAGATGCAGCAAAAGAAATTGCAAAAGATATTAAAACCGGAAAGATGAATTTAGAAGAGATTACGGAGGAGAACTTTAAAAAATATCTGTATATGCGTGACATGCCAGACCCCGACTTGCTGATAAGAACCGGTGGTGATATGCGTGTAAGTAATTTCCTCTTATGGGAAATTTCGTATGCGGAGATTTGGGTTACCCCGGTCTGCTGGCCGGATTTCAAAAAAGTTCATCTCGAAGAAGCGATGAGAGATTATGCAAAAAGAGAACGCCGTTTTGGTGGATTAAGAGAGTGAGTACCCTTCAAACGAGAATCCTATTCGGCGTTATTATGGTTGCGGTATTCTCAGGTATTCTTTTCCTCGATTACCTGTTTTGCACCGATATTGGTTTTGGGTGTATGGCCATTCTGGCGGGGGTAATCGGCTCATATGAATTTTACACTATCGTAAACAAACACGGCGCCTCGCCTTTCAGGATATCCGGTATTGGTATAGGTGTATGGCTGTTCATAACGTACTGGCTATCCGTCCGGAAGAATATCCATTATCGTTTTCTCAACCAAGAGATCTTTCTGGTCCTGATCTTTTGGCTCCTGTTGATACAATCCTTTATCCATGGGACAAAAGATGCGGTAAAAAATATTTCAGTAACCATATTTGGTATTCTTTACGTATTTTTTCTTCTCAGTTTTGCCTTTGCCTTACGATATCTTCCTCACGGTATTTGCATATTCCTCATGGTTTTGTTAATATCTAAGTTTGGTGATATAGGAGGTTATTTATTTGGCCGAAAATACGGTAAGCACAAGCTCATAGAATTTATAAGCCCGAATAAAACGATAGAGGGTGCCTGTTTTTCCCTGGTATCAAGCGTCACCGTTGGTGTAATCTTTAATCTGATCCCTCAAACCAAAATAATGAGTTTACCATGGTCAATTGCATTTGGAATAACCGTGGGTTTTTCATCGATGCTGGGCGATTTGGCAGAATCACTTTTAAAAAGGGATGTTCACGTAAAAGACTCCAGCCGATTAGTACCTGCCTTTGGTGGGGTACTTGATATCATCGACTGTTTACTGGTCAGCATGCCGGCTGCATATTATTTTTTAATTTTTTTTAAGTTAGTTTAATATGAATCAAAAAGTCAAATTGCAAAAGTATCCTGTTCATGATAAGGAATTTACGCAGGAACCATTAACATATCAAAACACTGTGGTCGTTGAAAACGATACAGAGGCGTCCATCTTATACGGAAGCCACGACAGGCACTTACGCCTTGTCAGGGATGCCTTTCATGTCCAACTGGTTGCCCGTCACGGATTATTGAAACTTGAAGGAGAAAAAGAACGGGTAAATACAAGCAAAGAAGTATTAGACAGATTGCTTGAAATTGTCCGTTCAACAGGGAGATTAGATTTAGAAGATGTAGAACAGGCCATTGTCGATGCAAAAAGGGAGACAAGAGGAGATTCTGTTCAATCGATTGATGTATTCCAGAAAGGTATCTTTATAAAGCCGAAGACACATGGTCAGGCAAAGTATATAGAAGCGATAAAAAACAATGACCTCGTTTTCTGTATAGGCCCGGCAGGAACAGGAAAGACGTATTTAGCCGTAGCAATGGCTCTCTCTTATTTGAAGAGTGGACGTATGAAGAGGATCGTACTTGCCCGGCCGGCCGTTGAAGCAGGAGAAAAACTCGGATATCTGCCAGGTGACATCAAGGCAAAGGTAAATCCTTATTTGCGTCCGCTCTATGATGCCATAGCAGATATGATGGATGTCGGGCATGTAAAAAAATATCTGGAGAGTGATCTCATTGAGATTCTTCCCCTTGCTTATATGCGCGGAAGGACGTTAAACGATGCCTTTATTATTCTTGATGAGGCACAAAACTGTACCATAAAACAAATGAAAACTTTTTTAACAAGACTCGGTACAAAATCGAAAGTCGTCGTAACGGGGGATATTACCCAGGTTGATTTACCGGCAGGAGAGATGTCTGGTTTAATAGATGTCCAGGAACGGTTAATGCATATTGATAATATTTCTTTTGTATACCTGACCAAAGCAGATATTATCCGTCATAGACTGGTTCAGGACATTGTCGATGCGTATGAGGTATAAGTAATGGGTACTACGTTCTCTTCTACCACATATTCTCCATAGTTTTGTTTTGACAATGCCGGAAATTTCCATGAAATTAGAAATTACAAATCTTCAAAAACTTTACCGTGTTAATACGAAGAAGATAAAAAACCTTGTGAAAAATATCCTAAAAGCCGAAAAAAAAGATGCGGAACTCAACATTGTATTTACCGATAATAAAAAAATAAAAGAGATGAATAAAACATTTCTGGGTCACAATTATGCTACCGACGTGCTGAGTTTTTCTTACCATGAGCCTGCCTGTAAAGGCAGCATTATTGGTGAAATCATCATTTCGGCTGAGATGGCTTTGAAATTAGCAAAAAAACACAAGTATCCAGTTGAAGGTGAAATTGCCCTCTACCTGGCCCATGGACTATTACACCTGCTGGGATACAATGACAAACACAAAAAAGATGCAAGAAAGATGCATCAAAGAGAAGGAGAATTATTGTTGAGTTTTGGCTATAACAACGTCCCTATTCCGAATGAATCAAAAGCGAAAGCAAATAGCTGATAGCTGTCAGCTCATAGCAATTGAACTCCTACAACGTAATCTTACGGAACAATAAGATATGTCCATCGTCAGAACAGAAGCAATTGCCCTGAGAAGGACAGATTATAGTAACTCCAGTCAAATAATTACTTTCTATACCCGTGACTATGGAAAGATACAAACTATCGCCAAGGGGTTTAAGCGCGCATCAGGAAAATATAATTCGAAAGCAATTGATCTTTTAACGTATTATCAAATCCTCTTTATCAAGAAAGAGCATACATCCCTTCATATCCTTACAGAGGCCGTTTTACAGGACAACTATCCGTCACTCCGAAACGATCTGGATAAATACTATCAGGCCTCATATGTGGCTGAACTCATACATGAATTTACAGAAGAAAATGACCCCAGCGATCAACTCTTTGATATCTTCTTAAATACATTGACCGGTGTATCAACAGATGCAGATGTTACTGTGCGGTTGCTGACTTTTGAGATAAAAATATTGAAGATTTTAGGGTATCTGCCAGAGTGGAGACATTGCGTAAATTGTAAAAATAGTATTCAGCAGACTCCTGAAGTGTATTTCAATGCAAAAGAGGGAGGTGTGTTGTGTAAAAGGTGTCAAGAAAAATCGAAAAACGGAATTGTTGTACCAGCCGGAGCTACCCTTATAGCACGGCGGCTAGCAGACCTTAACCCGCAAACATTAGAGCGTGTTAAAATACAATTATCTATTTGTGTTGAAATAGAAAAGATGCTGAGATATTATATCACCTTTATCCTGGATAAAGAGCTAAATTCCTGGAAATATAATAATCCTGGTAACTATTCGCCGCAGATAACTGCATCCGGCTGAATACGTGCACAGGATAGGCTCCCTAAAGGGTTTTCTACTGCAGTGTCGGTTCGATATCGTAGATAGAATCATACGTTTGGCATCGGCCTCCTGTACGTTTTTGATTGGTGTCAGGCGCTTGTTCAGGTTAGGCACTTGAGATTCTTATTTTAGGTCATGATAATACTATGAGATTAAAGACAGGGCTTCTTTTACTCATTATTGCATTTTTTACAATAGCAAGACCATCCTACGGAAAATGGGTATGGAATAAGGAAACGGGCTGGATGGAACCGCCTGTTACTGCAATCACTACCCTGGAACAACGTTACAAGTACGCCCTTTCTCTTATTGTGGAGCAAAAGTATAGAAATGCAGTAAAGGAGTTTGAATCAATTATTGATACTGATCCTACCTCCGAATATGCTGAGGTTTCCCAAATAAACATCGGATGGGCATACTTCCTCAATGGTGATTATAAAAGGGCACTGAAGGCCTATGAGAATACCTTACAAAAATACCCGGGTACAAAAAGGACATTAGAGATACTGGAAAAGGAATATCAGGTCGGTCTTGCACAAATGGATACCAATGAAACAGCAGCTATAAGGGTTTTTGAAAGTATTATAGAAAAACATCCTCTGGGGCCTATAGCGCCTGATGCACAGGTTAAGATAGCTGACTGTTATTTTAATCTTCTCCAATATCAAGAAGCGCTTGACGCTTATGAAAAATTTTTAGAGAATTATCCAAAAAATGAATGGATTCCTTATGTACAATATCGTATTCCTCTTTCAAAATTATATCATGAAAAACAACAAGACCGGAATTATGGTCTCCTGATCTCCGCAAGGGAAGGTTTTGAGGAGTATTTGATCTCAAATCCACATGGTATACATGCTGAAGATGCAAAGCGGATGATTGAAGAAATAAGAACTATTGAAGCAGAGCGGGAATTTAATATCGGGGAGTTTTATCTCAGGGTAAAGAAACCTTATTCTGCTGCCATGTATTTTAATACGGTGATGGCAAATTTTCCTGATACCAGTTGGGCAGAAAGGGCTAAGGAAAGGATAGAATTCCTAAAAATGATTGAGGCTATAAAGTAAAAGAGAAAAACAACCATGCTAAGACTTTTCTTTCAATACTTGTCGTTTGTACGGCAACAAAAGTGCAGATCAACCGGCATTCTGAACGGTAAATACCTTACTTCTTACGCCTGTCTTGTTTTATTATTGCTCTTCTGCACCTTTTTTGGAAGCTGCGGCTATAGTTCAAAGTCATTACTTCGCTCAAACGTTCGGAGTGTATACATACCTGTCTTCGATAATGATACCTTTCGCAGGGGTTTTGAGTTTGACCTTACGAAAGCCGTGCAGGACCAAATAATGCTCAGAACACGCCTTCATATTGTAAATAAGGATGAAGCAGATTCTATCCTGCTTGGAAAGATCACCAATGTTGATGAGAATGTGTTAATTGAGGACAGGAGAGATAACATCGTTGAAAGCCGTATTTTTGTTGTCATAGAGATCCGGTGGGTTGATAAGCGGACAGGAAGGACAATTCTCGAACGGAAAAATATCAGAAGACCGGCAGAGTTTATTATCAGGAGGAGTGAAACATTGAGCTCCGGGAGTGACGAGGCATTCGTAAAGGTTGCCCAGGGTATCGTTGAAGTAATGGAAGAGGACTGGTAATAATGCAGGAATTAGTTGCTGTAAACAGTTCAAGAGTGGGTAAAGTAATCAGAAACCATATAAAGGATACGATTGATAACTTCAAAAGGGATTCATTTGATCTAATCCATCCTGGCGGTAAACTCCAACTTGGCAGGAAAACCCATGTTATGGGAATTTTGAATGTAACCCCGGATTCATTTTATGACGGGAAACGAAATAATACAAGCGAAGATATCGTGAATCACGCTTTGAAAATGGTAGAAGGAGGAGCGGATATCATTGATGTAGGAGGAGAATCTACAAGACCCGGAGCTCACCCTGTTTCAGAAGCAGAAGAAATAGCGAGGGTGATTCCCGTGATAAAAATGTTAGCGAAACGAATCAAGAAACCTATTTCAATTGATACATACAAAGCAAATGTAGCGGAAAAAGCAATCCATGCAGGGGCATCAATAATCAATGACATTGGTGGCTTGCAGGTGGATAAAAGGATGGCAAAGGTTGCTGCTGAGGCGAATGTGCCTATCGTTATCATGCATAAAAAAGGTACACCCAAAACAATGCAGAGATATCCAGTCCGGAAGAATTTAATATCAGAGATTATCTCTTACTTAGGGAAATCTATTTCTCTTGCAATGAATGCAGGGATAGGCGAAAATAAAATTATCCTCGATCCGGGTGTTGGTTTTGGTAAAACCCTGCAGCATAATTTGGCAATCCTGAAAAGGTTAAAGGAATTTAAGAGTTTGGGATTTCCCATACTTATTGGCACATCGCGAAAAAATTTTATTGGTGTTATTTTAGATCTCCCCGTTGAGGAACGCCTATACGGATCGCTTGCAACTGTTGCTGTTGCAGCTATGAATGGTGCCAACATTGTACGGGTACACGACGTGCGTGAGACGGTCCAAATTGTAACGATTTGTGATGCAATCAGGAATATCCGATGTCCGAAAGAATAATTGAATTGTTTGAAAACATAAATATCTGGATGATAAGCAGGTCCCTGGGTGAGATATTTCTCATCTATATGGTTGTATACGTTGTGTTAAGGATCATGCAGGGTACCAGAGGGACGAGTATTTTAAGGGGATTGGCATTCATCATTGTTATGATTTCTGTCGGTGTGTTATTCTTTATAAGAAAATTACAACTCTACACAATTAACTGGCTGGTGACGGAATTTGTACCGGTATTTATCATTCCTATTATCATTCTTTTTCAGCCGGAATTCCGGCGGGCATTGTTAAAACTTGGCCAAAATCCTGTCTTTAAGGTATTTTTAAAGCCTGAATACCAGGTAATGAATGAAATTATAAAGGCTGTTGAGCTTTTATCCAAAAACAAGATCGGTGCGTTAATTGCCATTGAAAAAGAAGTTGGTTTGAACAGCTTTATTGAAACAGGAACAAAATTAAATGCAGATATCTCAAGTGAATTGATATGTACTATATTCTGGTACGGTTCTCCTCTGCATGACGGGGCAGTTATTGTTCAAGAGCAAAAAATAAGCGCCGCAGGCTGTCTGCTTCCGCTTACTGAAAACGCAGAACTATCGAAGAGCCTCGGTACCCGCCATAGAGCTGCTATCGGTATCACAGAAGAAACAGATGCAATTGTCATTGTCATATCAGAAGAAACAGGCACTATCTCAACCGGATTTAAGGGAGTACTCAACCGGGATGTGGATATAAAACAACTCAAGAAGATTCTTGACGAATTATCGAGAGAGAGGCTGAGTATTGCAAGGAGCAACCAGGTGTGATCAAAGAGATATTTACCGGTAATATCCTTACAAAGCTTATGGCGTTAGTTATGGCGATTGCTCTTTGGTTTTATGCAATCAACCGGCACACGGGGGATCTTGTGGAAATAGTTAATCTGACTGTTTCCGTTCCTGATGGTATCGCAATACTTGAGCAGGGTACTGAAAAAATAACCATACATATCCGGGGCCCACAAAATATTATCGATAATCTTAAGGATATGATAAAGGAAGGAAAAACCCAGGCAACATATATGATACGGGAGTCCGAGAATAAAATCGAAACAGAAGAGAAACGAACGATTCTTATATCGCGAGAACATTTAAATCTTCCAAATGGTGTCAAATTGATATCCATATACCCCGATAAAGTAGACCTTTTGCTTGGCAAATTACAAAAGAAACGATTAAAGGTTAGCTTACAAAAGAAAGGAGAACCGGCTGTTGGATACATTGTTGCAAATGAGTTTATGTTTCCAAGTGAAGTAGAGGTAACCGGTCCCCTGAATGTATTAAAGGAGATTTCTTCTATTAATACGATACCAATAGATATTGATGGAATCACTGCAGAACAAAATCGTACATTCCCATGGAGAATCGAAATCGATCAGAAAGTAATGGTCAAGCGTGGTGACAAAAATATTTCAGTGCCTGTTGTATGCAAAGCGGATGTGCGGGTATGGCTGCAAGTAGTGGAACAGCAGGATACAAAGGTTTTTGAAAAGATAAAAATTAAGGTTATGAGACCATCAGAATATCCCTATGAGATTAAACTCCAGGACGAATTTGCTGATGTCAAGATAAAGGGTCCTAAACTTCTTCTGGATAAACTGAGTATAGAAGATGTGGTTTTATACATCGATGTTACATCATTAAAACCACCAGGGCCATATAAACAACCAATAAAATGTAACTTGCCCAAAAATATCGAACTCATAGATAAGCTGCCTGAGATACATGTAGATATTAGAGAGACATCTCATTTGATGGGGGGAAAATGATAAAATTAGGGGTAAATATAGACCATGTTGCTACAATACGACAAGCGAGAAAGACCTTCGAGCCTGATCCTGTGACGGCAGCAGCTTTAGCAACGCTTGGAGGTGCAGATGTTATTACGGTACATCTGAGAGAAGACCGGAGACATATACAGGACCGTGACGTGAAGCTGTTGAGAGAAACGGTATTTATTAAGCTCAATCTCGAGATGTCTATAGCAAAAGAGATCGTAGATGTTGCAATGGAAATAAAACCAGAACAGGTTACCCTTGTTCCTGAAAGGAGACAGGAGGTTACAACAGAAGGCGGGTTGGACGTTGTATCCCACAAAAAAGTGCTCTTAGAGATTATCAGGAAATTTCGGGAAGCCGGTATACTTGTGAGTCTTTTTATCGATGCCGAGGAGAATCAGATATCTGCATCAAAAGATGTTGATGCACAATACGTCGAACTGCATACAGGAAGTTATGCCCTTGCAAAAAATGACATGACACGGAGTAAAATGATTGAAAAACTCCGGATGGGAGTTGCATTTGCTCAAAAGCTGGGTTTACGGGTAAACGCCGGGCATGGCTTAACA
Organism: Candidatus Jinrextremum sp.; assembly: GCA_039794405.1. Classification (GTDB taxonomy): domain Bacteria; phylum Planctomycetota; class Brocadiia; order Brocadiales; family Brocadiaceae; genus JBDIVL01. The sequence continues at coordinate 19,915 of JBDIVL010000063.1, forward strand.
TATCACAATACCGGACCTATTGTAGAATCTCTGGATGTAGAGGAATTACATATTGGACATAGCATCGTATCGAGGGCAGTTTTTGTGGGAATCCAGAAGGCTGTTGCTGAAATGAAAGAGCTGATTTTCAAACATTCCATGCAATGATACAACAGAGAATCATGTGGTTGTGACACACATGTTCAGACTAAATCAAACCATACGATAGCATAAAATGCCTTCCAGTCTTAAATATATTCTGATTCTGCACCCTATACACAAGGCTATTGACAATCAGATATTGTATAAGATATAATGCCGAAGTAAGTACTTACATTATCCCGGTTTTATTGAGTGTCTGAATGGAAACGTATGCCTTTGTCATTTCGACTTATATAAGTGGATTTTCAAGGTAGCTTGCGGCATACAAAAACACCTGATAGAAAACCTCTCCTTTATCCTTCTTTGCGAAGGGGGAAAAGATGGGTGGTTATACCCCGAAAGTTATTTATTATTTTGAGGATTTTTTACTGGTATGGTTGTCAATGGTAAATGCAGAATAAACCCCGCAGCCCTCTTTGCTGCCTTTTGCTTTATTTTCAGTTTTACTGGTATCTCTTTTGGCAATGAAAACGAATCAATGGTAGAAACGACTCTTGCGGTACCGTCCGAAAAGGTAGAGATGCCATCAAACCTGAAGTTCGTGAGTTTGAGCCTGAAGGACAGCATAATCTATGCGCTGCGCAACAATTTTGATATTGAGATTTCAAAATTAAGCACAAAGATGAGTGATTATGATATTACGATAGAAAAGGCGAATTTTGACCCCACCGTGAGACTTGAAGGTAACATCAACAACGATGAAACCCCCATTAACAACCAGTTAGTCGGTGGTTTTACAACAAGGACAGCCTTTCAGCCCTTCATACAAGAGGGAAGGACTGCGGACGTTGCCATCCAATCATTGATCCCCACAGGTGCAACGGTATCATTGGAGTACAACATC
>JBDIVL010000064.1:0-17339 GCA_039794405.1 Candidatus Jinrextremum sp.
CTGCACCCCTTTCCTTTCTCTTGTATTAACAAGTACTTACAAAATCGACTTTTTAACATATTCGGCATTTTAAAAGTTAGCCCGGAAATATTTCTGAAATGTTTCATTAAGTAGCTCCACCACAACTAAAATGATTTACATCACGAAGCCACTGTCCGTCTTTTTCAATGACCAACTATTTTAGCATCTTGCTAAGTTTCAAAACTTATTTGAGCGGATAAACACTTATCATTTTTGAGACCACAGGAACACGGATTACACGGATAATTTAAGACCGGAAAGGAGCGTGCCGGATTTACCGAAACCTTCCTTTAATCTGTTCTTTAAATCCCTTACCTGCTCAAGAGTGAGGATTTCAATACCATAGTCTTTTGCTCTTTTTGTCAATGATTCATGTATTTGACTCTGGGTAGTACAAATCATAGCCCGTTTCTCACCTTTACCAAGTAAGGTAGATATTGCGCCTTTTTTATAAACTTCATCTCTGACTATATCTTTTTCCTCTTCAGAAAGGGTTTTGCATTCTATATAGTAAAAAATGTTATCCTTCACAAATGCAATGTCTAATTCGTTTGGAACACCGCTTAAACTTTCAATAGTGATATTCATCATGGCATCGTCCAGCATCCCGTCATTCACAAGGCTGCAAACCTCGCTATAAACATACTCTTCGAACCAGCCACCCGTCAAATAGGCAATATCGTCTTTTGTTAAGTCTTTACTGATAAACCTGTCTTTTATCTCAAAACCATGTCTATTCAACATTTCTTTTTCAATATTTGTAATAGTCTGTTCGCTGATAAGTGAGACAAGTATCCTTTTCATAACTAAATTTCCCGCTATTATTTTACCTGCTTTATAGAGGGTGGCACGGACGAACGAAGTTTGTCCGCGCCACCTTTAGTCAATTAAAAGTCTTTTCATCTTGTCCACAAATTCTCTTATCTCGTCAATTCTGTTCTTTACAACTATAATGTTTTGCCAGTTTACCTTTAAATACTGATGTATTGTCTCATTGCGGTGTTTCACTAATGGCGCGATTTTTAGGACGATGTCTCCTGCAAACTCATGACAGGCAAGAATAGTATCTTTGTACGTATCGGGCACATTTCTTTTATTTTTCTTTAAACATTCCTCGGTGATGTCTATAAGGCAGAGGATAATGTCGTTGATGCTCTTGTCGAGGATATTTCTCTTGTCTCTATCAGCAAAATATACATCTCTATCGACACCTTCTAATCTGGAAAGGAAATAATCGATGGTTTCATTTATAAAAGTAAAGAGGCGATCTGTTTTGTTATCAGCCATAGAATAAATTCTCTAAATTTCTTTTCATTGTTTCTCCGTACTCTTTGTGACCTTGGTGGTAAATTACTATCCTTTTAACATCCTCCTGAAACGAATCTCTTCTGTCTCATGAAGCACTCTGCGTGCAATTTCATAGAGTGTATTGTAATCAGGTTCTACCAGGTGTATTCCTTTCAACGCTTCCTGAACAACAAAAGGCGACTCATCCTCATCATCGAGTCTCAGGATGGATACTTCTCGCTCAGCAGACATAAGGATTTTGTCAATTATTTCAATTTCTTCTTTCATATCCTCTGCACCTATGAACACTGCAAGGTCGATATCAGACCTTGAGTGGAATGTTCCTTTTGCAAATGAGCCATAGAGGAGTGCAACGAGGATTTTATTTTGTTTTCTGAATTCCTGAAGGGTTTCTTTTAGTTGCGTCAATTCATTTTCTTTTGCTTTCATATCCGAGCTTAATGGAATCTCAATGGCATCTTTTAATATCTGGTCAAGAAAAGGATTATCTCTGGTAAAATCTTCTGGTCTGAATGGATGAGGTTCAATCCTTGAGTCAACCTTTATTAAAAATGGATTAACCCGTTTCCTGTCATAGAATCCTATACCGGTAAAATCCTTTGAAACCAGGGCAACGTCAATATCACTCCACTTGTTTGCCGTTCCCTTTGCATAAGAACCGAAAAGTATGGCCCTTTCTAGTTGTATTCCACTGGCTGAAATCATACTGAGAAATTTTTTAAGCTTTTTTAATATTTCATCTGAGACAGCAACCATTTGTATGTCTCCTTTATCTTTAAAAAGTATCTTTCTGTGAATTCCTTAGTACACGTCTGACAAAAGCTAAATTTTAAATCAGGATATCGGGTTTCTATATTAAAATCGTTGATATCAGCAAGAAGTGCTAATTGCTCATATGTAAAGGGAATTCCTGTGTTCTCTGCGAGCCTAATCAAATTATGAATTTTGGGCGGGATTTCTTTTTTGTCTTGCACATAAAAGGCTTTCAGGACTTTTTCAATGACCAGATGTCCGATGAATAGACACCAGTCATATTTCTCGTTCTGAAAAAGGGTATCTGCCACTTCCAGGTCATGAGCAGCAGATTTGAGCCAGTATTCAATATGTTTTTTTACATTCACTACAAAATCTCCATCACTACCCATCCAAAAGGAACAAGTCCATTATTTGAGGTTGGTTTACTTGATTCAGAGGCAAGCCATATGGTAGTCGCATGATCAAGAAATTTAGGCGGTCGTCCTTTCCCTTGCATTATTTTTATATCTCTGTTGCCTTCAATTGTTACGGCTTCAGCGCCAGAGTGTCTGCCTATGCGGAGTAAGAATGCAGTCGCTCCTAACCTGTCTTTGAATTTCTCATTGATTCTATTGCCAATAACGGCTCCCGCATTAATTTCTTTAGTAACCTTGTTTTCTTCATTAAATACTGGAATATAAAAAGCATTAATTGACTTTAGAAAATCTTTTAACGTAACTGGTTTTGGAATTCCAGCTTTTTGTTCGGGTTGTTTAATATTTATTGCTCCTTCAAACACAGACCCTTCACGGATTGTTTCAACGATTTGAAATGGTCCTCGTGCTTCAAATCCTGATGTCTTCTTCTTTTTGTTGACTGCATATATGATTTTAGTCTTAACATCGCCAACGGGCAGGAAATCAGCAGGTTTGACCATCCTTAAGGGATCAGTTGCAAAACTACCCCCAAGCAAATCTTTTTCTAGTTCCCTTGCTTTATCTTTACGACCTTTTATCCCCATGTCTTTAGCCAGTTTACTTAGATAGGCCGTTCTCAGAGAACCTTTTAAGGATGACCCTGGAATATAGGGTAAGTTGTTATGCGGATTATATGCCGTCCTACTTATGGCAAATTGGTTAAGCTCTTGCCTGATTCTTCTTTCATCAGTGGTAGACATATCTCTTACTATTTTATAGTGGGATAGTAAGCCACTGGCAATCTCAACCTCTCTCCCTTTAATCTGCCTGTTGGAAATAAATTTATAGATACTTATAAGTGATGAAATGTTACCCTGCATACATATATCAGTATATTTTTGCTTATCTTGGGGTGGAAGCGTTTTAATAAAATTCATGGGATCGAATTCTATTAACTTGTTCTTTCTCTCATCAATTACAAAGCTGGTCGGTTCATACACACCATCACAACCGATATGCACAGGTGAGATTATATGAAGTCTGACTTTTAAAGGTTTTTCCATCAATTATACCTCCACCTTTACAGGAATATAGAGGGAATAGCCCTGAGCTACAGATTTTGGCTCTGTTTTTGAAATATTTAGTACTGCGCTTCCTATGTATGGTTTATTGAATACCTCTATGTCTTTTGGTTTAAATATGCCGCCTTCGTCCGCCATGATCACAGGATTTTTAAATGGGTTTGGTGATTTGGCAAAAATATCTCCATGTCTTCCAAACCGTGTGAAGGGGTTAAAGAACATATCTGAAAAGGTATCCCTTTCAGGAACGCATGGGGCAAGGGTATAACAAGCGTTTGGCGAGTCGCTGCCCATTTTTGTGAGGTCTATTTCACTTTCCTTAAGTACCTCAAATTTGCCAAGTCCCGTTGATGCATCTTTCCCAAAGCCCCATTTCCCAATTCTTTCGAGTCCTTCCTTTACTTGTTGTATGTTTATAAAAGCATCATCAATTCCAATAAATATTGCCAATTCTGTTTCCGGATAAAAAACCCATTGATCAACAGTGAAGGGAGCAAAGCCTTCTGTACTGGTAGCGCTGGTAAGTCTGTTTATCTTGTTGTGAGATTGTGAGAAGGAGGTAATAAAATTCTTTGAGACTATTTCTTTTATATCCCTTCCTGTTTTATAACTTATGTAGGCTTTTATGTCTTTTTCGAATAATTCACTAGTTGAATATTTCAATTGATTTTTCAAAGAAGAAATTTTCTTGTCCTTCTGGAGTATTATCCACCTCTTTGCTTTTAGGTCCTTTCGTATTTCGATATTCTGTTTCTTGTCATCTGGCAAGCGGAACACCATATTCATTGGCAGATCAGGTCTTTTTAGGGCATAGTAGCAACTGTCCCCCACGCAAAATCTGGGATATGCTGATGAAAAAACGGCAAAGGGTTTTGTTTGGTAATTTAACAGGAGATTATCAAGAGTTTTACCGACTAACTCTTCATCGTATACTATTTGCCAGCAGAAGTGTCCGAAAATGGTATCACCTTTTAAGTGAGTTCCAAATCCAGCTAAAGGTTTAATAACTATTTCATAAACCAGCAAGGTTTTTGTCCTCCTAAAATGGACTCAATGACTTAAACTTATCATTCATTGTCTTATCACTAAACTCAAAGGCGATTCTTCCATATCCTCTGCTTCCACTCCCCCCAAGTGCATCCATTTCGAGCAGTTTAAGCCCTTTTAGGAGTACCGTATCAAATAGATTATCATCTCCATCCTGCAATATCTTAAAAGTAACAAGAAATTTAAATTTTGCTCCTTCTGGCACACGTTCAATAAACCGTGGATCTCTAGCGGTACCTTTAATTCTATCAATAACATTTTCTGATTTTTCTTCTGTTAAGAGCCACCGTTTATCTCTTGCCTTTTTATTCCATTCGTCATCAAGAAAACAGTCGGCAAAAGAGACTCTTGTAGGTCCAAATACCTGTTCGTCTTCCTTGTCAGCACCGCTTGAACCGAAGATCTTCAGAATTGCCACACCTTTAGCTTTCAAATCCTGATTATTCTTAACCTTAGTCAGTGTATCGCTTGATATAACATTTCCTTCTGTATAAATCATCAATCCGCTCTCCATTTCCAAGAGGGATCTGACTTTCCCTTTTAGTGAAGAACCTGGAATGTAGGGTTCTAAAGTGTGGGGATGTTTTATCACTGGGCTATCGGTACCGCCGATGTGCATTTCCATATCGCCTGACCCTATATGTAAACCACTTTTCAAGGTAATCGTACCTTCAAGTTTTTTGATTGCCGAGAGTCTCATCTTCTCCCTCCTGATCTATTTTGATCTTTCTTGCTCTTATATGCATACTTATAAAATCCCATAAATGCTTCAAACAAACCTGCAAAGGCATCAAAATCATCTTTATCGTGTGTTTGTTTAACAGCAGCAGCAATAAAGTCTTTAAATCCCTTAGATATTAGTTCGTTTCTACCCAATGCATACGCTGCTTTAGCATTAAGCATCTTGATGTAAGGTAGCATTTTCTCGAATTCTTCTTTTTGCTTTTCTTCCGGAATGCCTTTTAACATACTATCAAATCGCAATACTTCATCATAAAACTTTCTGATTTGTGTAGGATTGTTTGTCCTTTCATCGCTTTCTTTTGAAATTTGATTGGCAAATGCTTCCGCTTTTGCAGAAAACAATTCTGGATCAATCTGTTTTTTATCTTTGTCTTTCCAAAATTGCACTTCCATAAATATTTTCCCCCGTTTTATCTTTGGTTATAAATAATCTGCCACACCGGAATCTTCATAGCACCACCATATTGAACAAGCCATATAACAGCTTTTTCCACATCCTTTATTGCCTTGTCTTTTTCGTCTCCTTTTAATTTTTTACCAATATTTCTCACAAGATTATACTTAAAATTGGACTTCCATTTCAGGCAATCCCAATCTTCCACATCAATTTCTCCCTTTTCTTCTAAAAGTTCCTTCTCCTGTTTTGCCATGTGTGAAAAGGTATTTAATCTGAACAACATAGCATTATTGATGAATGATTTATCCATCCATGTTTCAATCTCTTTTTTGATAGTGTTCAGCTCCCCAAATTCCTTCCATTTTACGGTTTCGTCAAAAACTGTAATGGAATTCCTCTCGTTTGCCTTAGATTTTTTAAGCGCTGTTTCTGCCCTTTCGGAAATAGAGGGAATCGGCTCTCCCGGTTTGTGAACGCTTATGCCAGCCGACAGGGTAATTTGTGCGTTACCACATACATAGTTTTTAAAAGATTCACTGAGAAATAAAGCAAATTCAACAATTCTATTCCATGGACCTATCAGGAAAAGGTCATCGCCACCCGCAAATACGGTGTAGATATCTTTAAATGCCTCTTGTGTGCTTAATACATACGGTACATAGATTGAGAAATAGTAATTCATCTGTCTGCTCAGGGTGGCAAGTCGCGATAAGCTGTAGCGTTTGAGTCCACAGGAGAAAATGAGACCCAGGTTATCGACATCTGCTTTTAAAATACCAAGGGCTTCTGTCCCCAAATGTGTATCTTTCTCAAGCGCCTTTAATGAAATATGAGAGAAGGTTTTTGGCACCTTATTATCTTTATCTATTGTTATTTGCTCAATTAATTCCAGTTTTTTTTGTTCACTTTTCTTGCCAACTAAATAACGGTCATCTTGTAAATCTGATTCATCGTAAACAGGCACATACCCATTTATGAATTTTGCGGTTATATCTTTTGCAATGCTTCCTTCTTTTGAAATGAAAATATCCCAATATTTAAGGAGCGTACCGTTATTTGCAAGCTCGTTTAATTTCTCTGTAACATCAAAAGATATTTGATAAAAATCAAATATCGGTATTTTGAGTTTATCTCCGTAAACTTCAGCATCCTTTGTTGTAATTGCAATTCTTGATTCCTTTACGAGTTTTGTGCCAATATAAATATGATCTCTGCATATCTTGCAAGCAGATTTTTCATCGCCGAGAAGCCTGTCGTTTTCAACTTCTTGATTCGATGGTCTCTTACCACAAAAAGGACACAGCTTTTTGTTTAAATCATTCCGAAATTGGTCAAGATAATCTCCAACCACACCACCATGTTTTTCCAGGTTGATTTTGTTATATTTCCTTTTTTCTGTCTCCCGGGATAAAGAGTCCCACAGTCCCCTAAATTTCTTCGATACAAAATCGTTGCATGATGCCTCTATAAAAGATATGCCTATAGCTGATTCACCAAAAAACAGCTTGATAAGCCAATCGTTGATTTTCTCTTCAGTTGATTTAATTTTATCTTTTGCCTCTTTTGTGTTTGGCGCAAGTAAGGTAAATTTTCCTGCGGCATTTAATATGATGGAACAGGAAGTTAATCCAATTTCCCGGCAAAGCATATCGGATGCTAACTCAGAAATAAGCGATACTGCAAACGATCGTCCCCTTAAAAGCTTCGCAGCGGCCTTGTTTGTACTTCCACCTTCTGTAAAGATAAAGTCCTGGATTCCATAAAAATCACCCGTAACGATCAGAAATTTTTTATCATCATAGTCCTTAATCCTTTCAACCTCCCCGATGCTTCCATTTTGAAGATGATACAAGTAAATAGCAGATGCCAGGGCAGCAGTTGTTTTCGAGTGATCATAAAGAGACACGTCCGGAACGACATTACCTACTGTCGCAGCAGGTATGTGAGATGTGTAAATCGTAAATAAGCTATCAAAATGCTCCAGCCAGAGTGGAATGTATTGTTTGTGACTTAGCTTTTCTAATGCATCCACAAAATTGAAAAAAAGGGTATCATATTCTTTTGAGGCATACTCATTATCCATTGATTCGTGTGTGATAGGAAATATATCCTTTGGAGAGAGTTCTTTAAGTGGATATCGAAATTTGTATGAGTTGGGACTATCGTCTTTCCATTTTCCATCAGTATTAATTCCCTCAAAGAGAGTGAACAACCGTGTTTTTCGATAATCCTTTATTCCTATCTCATTGTTGTAATTATCAAACTCATTACGGTCAAAACCGCTGCTGACCCTGTCAGCCATAGCAATTATCCATTGCAAAGGATTCTCTGGCTTATGATGGCCGGCAGCAAGGTTAATAAATGAGTCGGCATGCCCCCAATTGCCTTTGTTAAACTCTTTAGGAAGAAATTTCTCTATACGGTCAATGAATGCGGCAGTATAAATAGCATGTTGATGCGTATGCCTGCCATTGAAAAAAGGTTGATACAAATTTGCATGATTATTTATAAACTCCGGATCAACATGGAAATGTCCTTTTGCACGTTCTGCAAATTTTCCAATATCATGCAAATATCCTGCAATAGCAACTTTGTAGACTGTTTCATCCATATTTTTCTCCGTATTGAAGAGTAGTCAGTAAAACGCAATTAATGCCAATGTATAGTGACGATGTCAATGGCTATAAAAACATAACATTTCTCCATCGATAAAATCTTCAGGGAAGATTGACTCTACTCTGCTAAGGAAAAACAGAAATAGCAGGAATAATTATTTTTCGGTGGGCAATGCCCACCCTACATGACTTTTCCAGATATTTTCCGCATTTCCTGCCCTTCATGTTTTCCTTAAATATTTTTCACCATATCATGTTAAAATTCAACACAAGAAACATTTCAGAAATATTTCCTGCCAGATTTTATTCTATAACCATCCTGCTCTTCTCCAGGCTCACTCCATACTGTGTACTACCATAACCGCCGGTAGATGCTATAGTGTAAAACTGGGTAAGGTTTTTGTCCCTAATGCCATCTTCTATTTTTCTCCTTACCTTACTAATAACCTGCCTGAGTATTTTTGGCGGTATTCCTCCACGTTTCCCGTACTTTTCATAAAGTTCCCTACTTTTCAAAGAGTCCTTCCCAAATATCCTTTTATAACATCCAACAAAGGCATTCAATCCTTCCCTTCCCATTAGATACCCCATCGTGGTATAACAACCGGTACATTCCTGGCAGTGTCTTTTTTCCGGATGCCTGCATTGACACAGCTTTTGCTCCATAAGTATCAGATAAAGGGATAGTTCCATCGGCGTAAGATCAATAGTCCTATCGCCGATCTCAAGCGTCCTGTCATGCAGATTTACCCTTAGAGGTTCCTGCACCACCGCCGTATCTATCTCTTCCTGCCCCTGACGGACAAGTTCCCTGAAATTATTACTGCCCAGATGTAGTTTTCCCTTCAGCCTGATAAACGGCAGTTCTGCCAGTTGAATGCATGCATGATCGGTATTCACCGTGGCTTTGGTTCCATCGGGCATCCTGCATGGTATCTGTTTTGATTTCTTAGGAGGATAAAAGAAGTCGGGATTACTCTCGAATTCCGGATTTACAAGAACATGATACAGCTTGTCCCACGGCCTGCCAAAGAGCTGCAAGGCGCCGCCAAGATAGAATCCCATGGTCTTGCGGCCTCCGGCTATAGAGCAATGAAGCCGTGTTGTTGCGTCTTTTGTCTTTTCTCTGATAAATCCTGTTATGAGATCCCCGGCAGCCTCGTTCTCTTCTTTATCCCTTATATCTTGCAATGGAGCACCTTCTTGGTTTTTTATTACTATAAGGCACTCCTCGGTAAAGTATATATCGGGAAGTCTGTATTCTTTTATAAGCTGTTTGAGAATGCCGTGTTTGATGAGTGAATCGGTAAGCGATTGTTTGCCATAAGAGGTGGTTATGATATACAGTTCCTTAACAAATACCGGTGGGATGTTTCTGGACAGGGCATAAATTGTTTCTGTAATAATCTGCGGAGTGACACCAGCCAGGCAAATGAGAATGTCTTTCATTTTCAGCAAATAATTTAGTGAAAAATGGGAATTTTGAATTCTGCCACCCGAAATTTTTCGAGCATGGGAAATCTCGCTGAATTGGTTTAAACCACTGGAATACACTCCTTAAAGAACAACAGGTCAGTAATATAAGCATACCGATTGGGAAATGCAATAAAAAACTCTAGAAGTTATTCCAAAACCTATTTCTATATTGGATACCTATCTATATCTTCAAATGATTATAGATACTAATCTGAGATTTTGGATAACTCCGGACCGGGTGGCACGGACAAACTGGTTTGTCCGTGCTTGTTTAAATACGCACATGGATATGGAATATAACACACTGACAAACAGAGTTTGTCAGTGCCACCCCCGGAACTGGCTTACTTAGGATAAAAATTTCTCTACGTACAAATATTATATCTCAAATGATTGCAGATACTAAACTGAGGTTTTGGGATGACCTCCAGGTAGTGACCGAACGAAAACTTATAAAAATGCCATTCGAACCCTTCACTCCCCAGGTCGGTTTAATCTTGTAGCAGGAACCCTACGTTTGGAATTGATGTACGGATTTTGACTGATACCAGGCATAGGTTCGATGGTTAATAGCCATTTAACCATAGTAGCCATATAAGTCATTCACCCAACCTCTACCAATCTGCGATCTCAGACTCTTTTATCGGTCCAAGGCCTTTCTCCTCGCTATCCCTTCATTGCTTTTTTGAGAAACTCCAGGAGGTCTTCCGGCAGCATTTCCCTTTTCGGCAATCTTGCATGGAGTGTAGTTTCGTTAATGACCCTTATATATTTTCTCAAATTATGCAGACCCATCTCCGCCTTTTTTACATCGGCTACCCTGATAACCAGGATATTATCCACCCGCATCATGGAACGGATCCCCGACTGCTGGGCAATAACCCTTAATTCACACTCAGAAAGGAGGTTCCTTACCGGACGGGGAATGTCACCAAAACGGTCTGTCATTTCCCCGGCAATGGCCCTTATTTCACCAAAAGAGGTGGAACGGTTCAGTCTCCGGTAAACGTCCATTTTCAAATTGTCTTCCGGGATATAACCCTTCGGGATAAAGGATTCTAAGTTTAAACTCATTGAAACATCCAGGGGTTCATGTATGGGCTCATGCCGTGCCTTTCGCACTGCTAACTCCAGTAACCTGCAATACATCTCGTAACCCACTGCTGCAATATGGCCGTGCTGCTCCATGCCAAGGATATTTCCGGCACCCCGGATTTCGAGGTCACGCATGGCAATTTTGAACCCGGCCCCCAGTTCTGCAAATTCTTCTATGGCCTTTATACGCCTCTCTGCCTCGGGAGTAACGGGGCGGTCAACAGGCAATATCAGGTAGGCAAAGGCACGGTGTTTGTACCGGCCTACTCTGCCCCGCAGTTGGTGCAGGTCGGCAAGCCCGAAGGTATCGGCACAATTGATTAATATCGTATTGACATTCGGAATATCGAGCCCTGATTCGATGATCGTTGTAGACACCAGGACATCGGCCTGGCCGTGAACAAACTCGCGCATCCTGTATTCCATGAGTTTTTCGTCCATCTGTCCGTGAACGGTCATGATCCTGGCCTCAGGCACAATCCCGGATAAAGTGCGGGCAATCCGTTCAATGTTATATACACGGTTATGAACAAAATACACCTGCCCTTTCCGGTTCATTTCGAGCCTGATTGCCTGCCTGATTTTTTCCGGATCGTACCGGATGATCTGTGTATGGATAGACTGCCTTCCCAATGGAGGAGTATTCAGTGAAGAAATATCTTTAATCCCCATCAATGACATGTGAAGTGTCCTCGGGATCGGCGTGGCGGTCAGGGTAAGTACGTCTACCATCTGCCGAAATCTTTTCAGACGTTCCTTATGTTCGACGCCGAAACGCTGTTCTTCATCGATAATAATGAGGCCCAGGTCTTTAAAATAGACGTCTTTCTGTAAAAGCCTGTGGGTGCCAATCAGGATATCAACAAGACCTGCCGACGTTTTTTCTAAGGTCTCCTTCTGGTCCTTTCGGGCCTTAAACCGGCTTAATACCTCAATCCTGATCGGATAATCGGCCATGCGTTCTGAAAAGGTGCTGTAGTGCTGCTGCGCAAGGATGGTCGTAGGCACAAGGACGGCCACCTGCTTCCCAAACATGACAGCCTTGAATGCCGCACGCATGGCAAGTTCTGTCTTCCCGTACCCTACATCCCCGCAGATGAGCCGGTCCATGGGTGTCTTCGATTCCATATCACACTTTATATCCTTTATAACCTGAAGCTGGTCAGGCGTTTCTTCATAGAGGAATGCCGCTTCAAATTCCTTCTGCCATTCCGTATCTTCCGGGTATGCGATACCCTCTTTTGCATTCCGTAATGCCTGGACATGGAGCAAATCACTGGCAATATCAACGATGGCATTCTCCGTCCGTTTTTTTCGTACTTCCCAATACTTTGAACCAATCTTATCCAGTCTGGGTCTATGATCTGAACTACCAATATACTTTTGCACCAACTCAATCTTCGTGGCCGGTACATATACCTTTGTACCTTCGTCAAATTCGAGGATGAGATATTCCCTTTTCCCCCCTTCCTCCTCCAGTGTTTCCATCCCCAGAAAACGTCCGATACCATGAGCGATGTGTACTACATAGTCACCTTTTTTCAGCTCAAGGAAGGAATCAATTGCCCTTGCCTGGATGGGCTTTTTTATATCACGGCGCTGCTGGTAGCGATGGAATATTTCATGGTGTGCAAGGACGGCAATCCCGATATCAGAGAATTGAAACCCTTTGTGGAGATGTCCCAGACGGAGCTCTAATTGTTTATTTCCTTCCGGTGGTACATCAATGATAATTTCCTCAAAACGCTGCTTCTCGGCACTGTTGTTACAGAAAATAATTGTTTTGTTATTCGTTTCAATGACCTTTTCGAGTTCAGATACGATTTCTTTAATATTTTGAGAAAAATTATCCACCGATTTCACAAGAAAGGTATAATTGTTCTTGTCCGGAAGCAAAGGCAGCTTCGATACGGTTATCGTTACGAAGGTACTCAACTGACGAGAAATCTCATGGAATGGAAACAACACCCCATTACCAGAAGGCTGGTGTGGATAAATCCGGTCATCCGTATTTCCCTCGTAAGAACCGGTTAATCCACTGTTATCATCAATATTGGCCAACATCTTTTTCGCCCAATCTTCTATACTTGCAGGTTCTTTTAAAACAACCCATGTGTCTTTATTGAGATACGTCAGGAGTGAAGTTTTTTTTGATTCTAACCGGGCAGTATCCGTATCATAAATTTTGTCCACAGAAAGTATCTGGCACGTGTTAAGGTCTTGTTCAGATAATTGAGATTCGATATTGAACTTGCGGATAGACTCGATTTCATCTCCAAAATATTCAATGCGGTACGGGGTATCCGAGGCATAAGGGAAAATATCAATGATGCCGCCCCGTAAGGCGTACTCTCCCGGATTCTCGACCTGGGATGCCAATTGATAATGATGGTCTTGCAGCCACGCAACAAGTTCCTCACGTGGATATTCCTGATTTCTTCGAATACCCATGACATTGTTTGAAATGGATTTTTGAGAAGGTACTGGCTGTAAAAGCGCCTGGACGGGTACAACGAGGATATCAAACATGCCGTTAACGTGATCATCGCCGTGAAGGATCTGATTGATAACGCAAAGCCTTTGTGCAAGGACATCACCTTCATTTGAAAAATCTTCTGAAAAAATGTCTTCAACGGCTGGAAACGGGCTTGCACGGCCGGGCATAAAGGTATTCAGATCTTCCAGGTCATTCTCGGCCTCTTCAACGTTCGATACAACGAGGAGCAATTTAGGTCTTGCCCTGTTCGTTAACCGTTCATTGACAACAGCCGAAATGAAGAAATTTGCAGATGATCCCCACAACCCATGAACGGAACAATTGGTACCAGCCTGGAGACGGCGAACGATCTCCTTGTATTGTTTATTTTTTTGTAATAGGGTAATAAAGTCTTTCATATAATTTGAACTATTAATTTTAATGGAAGAGGACATGCAAAACAAGTATTAGAATGCGCTCTTCTTCACTGTCTGTTTTTATATTCTTCTTTTTGTGGTGGGATGTGCATATGATGTTATTACCGTATTACCGGATCGCATTTCGGGTTTTGAACTTTGGGTTTGACGTTTCGATATAAGAGAAAGGGATCTTTTTCTGGATATGGATTTTGGGATGGTATCAGCTCTATATGCATAAAGCTAAAGTTGGGGTTATCCAAAAAGGTGCAAAATCCGTTTTTTTCATACAACATATGAGGGCGTATTGCAATACGCCCCTACAAATATGGCATCGCAAATAACTTTTTGGACAACCCCCTACAAAGGAACATTGAAATTCCTATACGTTAAATAAGGGAAGGTGATTAGCTTGCTTTTCCACCCCCACCTAACCTCCCCCATCAAGGGGGAGGAACACTTAGTTTGAAATTTCTTAACATTAAATTAGACCTATAGCGACTCTGTTTGTTACCCCTACAACACACATTTAAATTCTTATGCATTTAATATACGGAAGGACAAAAATAAAAAAGGGGAGGCTTTTACAGCCTCCCCTTTTAAAGTATTTATCTGTCGAAATTTCTTTTAACTATTAATCATCATCCTCATCATCCTCATCGTCATCGTCATCATCGTCATCATCATCATGTTTTTTTACTCTTATCCTTACCGTATCACTCCCTTCGAATCTTGTACCATCATCAAGTTCACCGGATACAGTATATTCAACTTTCTTAAATTTTTTCTTAGCCCTGTGATCCTTCTTAGTTTTCATTTTAGACACGAAATCTCTTACCTTGAATACCGCGATAAATCGATTTTTATGGGCCTTTCCTCTAACAGCTTTTATCCCTTCACATTCAACGGTATTTGTCTCAATATCATAAACACTATAAGGTGAGGGAAGTCGAATAAAAGCTACAAACTTACCGTTACTGTCAGGATTGATGACCTCTGGTTTTATTTCAACATCCGCCGAGATGACTGCCGGCGCAAGTGTAGGAGTTACCACAGGAGTAGCAGTTGGAGAATCCGTTGGAACAGGCGTAGGTGTTACCGCAGGAGTAGTGATTGGAGAATCCGTTGGTACTGGTGTGGGGCTCATTGCAGGTGTCGGCGTTACCGCCGATGTCCCGGTAATTTCAGCCTGTGCCGTATAAATATAATCATTATCGTCTGAATTATCACCATCCGCTTCATTGCCCGCTGCATAGAATGTCACCGGATACGGGACATCAGAAGATGGTGCAGTCCATTCCACATTCCAGCTAGACTGACTGCTGCCCTCCTGGGTGTGTTTTATATAGTTTCCATTGGAGGTTTGAGTGGTATCATCAACGGCACTAAATGTACCTGCGCTGTTGCCATTTGCGTCTAATGCAGAAAGCTCGAAGCCGTATTTTGAAGTCGTAGCATTGAGCAAGGAAACAGTTATGTTCAGCACCTCACCTGGGGTATAGCTACCGGGTACATTTATTGAAAATGTTGCTGTTCCGCTATTCAAGGTATAGGTATCGTGGCATTCTATGCATGTCTTGTAATTATCTGCAGGAGATCCGGTATACCCGTCAGGGGGACCAAATGTAGATGCAAATGTTGAATTTGAATACCAACTTAAAGTACCACATCCAATGAAAAAGCAATAGAGAATACTCAAAAATCTTTTCATTTACACTCTCCTAAAAATGTAAATCCCGAGGTTAAATAAGCTAATGGAGAAAGACTACGAAATGCTTGTGTATAACCCTCCTTTGATAGTAACTTACCCATAAACCAGAAAGAGTCCTGGTTTTCTTTTAGACATGTACTTGTTATAACCACTGCAAATGATACCGCCGTAAAAATTCCATTCTAATACATCTCCCAACCTCCTTTCTTGAAAATTGGACTACAATGCTAAGGTTTAACGTTGATCTCCTTAGTAGTTGTATAGATATAATCATTGTTAGCGGTACTGTCCCCGTTTGCTTCACTTCCCGCGGCATAAAATGTTATTGGATCAGCAGCATTCATGGGGGCCTTCCATGAAAATTTCCACCTCTTTTTCTTCGTGCCTTTGAAAGTATGTTGAATGTATTTTTTCTTATCTGAGTTCTGTAACCCTCGATAGTCGTTTGCTGGAATAACCTGGTTCGTGTTTCCTATTTTTTTAAATGCACCAACTCTCTTACCGTTGGCATCAACTGCGGTCATCTCAAACCCATGGAGTTTTCCGATGGAATTTGCGAAAGAAACTTTTATTTTAACTGTCTTACCTTTCGTATATGTGTTTGGTGCATTAATTGAAAATATTGCATTTCCTGAATCGAGACTATATGAATTATGACAATCATCTGCATTACACGTACCACTATCATTTGGTGCACCAGTTCGGTACGCTGGCGGACCACCAGACCATGCAAGTACTGTATTTGCAAGTAAACTACAGAAGATGACATTTACAACGAGATAAAATACCGGTTTTTTTAAAATTCTCATTCTCGATTACTCCCTTTTAATTAGACCTTCGGCAATTTTTATTTAATGATGTTGGATATTGCCGAAGACCTCCCTGTATCCCCTCCTTGTGAAGAGGGGAATGGGATGGTTATCAAAATCCAACAGAATTTTGAGTAATTACCCTTGATGAAAAAGGCCGGAGAGCGGGTGATTAACTTTTTCCCTTCACCCCCACCTGATCTCCCCGTCAAGATTATCCTACTCACAGCTTTTTCAGCCTGGGAAGGGTTGTTGATAGTAAGCAGGCAATGTATTGCCTGTACTTTTTTGTTGGTTCAATCGTCCACGATTGAACCGAAACGTTTCGGCCCATTTTCTGTCTCTGTCACCAATCTGGAGCTTTTCTGCCAATTCAAATGTATGGTTCAACCGACAAGATTGAACCAACCCCGGATACAGGCGCAAGAGGTTACGTCTTTACTATTATTTTTCACAGACGCAGGAACGCATGCAAGACGTCCCCATATGGCCAGTTTGAACTTCCTATATGTTTAATTAGTTCTTTGACAACTTGAAAAATGGATATGACTTGCCTACCAGAATAGTTTAGGCCTGGACCGGAAAATCGTACAAGGGCTACATTCAGGAAAACTTGTTTTCAGTAAAGTGCACCTTAGGTATTCTCCATGGGATCGAAATGTTTTCAAAGGGATACGGAACAAAGAGCTTCCTTGTCTGATACTCAATCCACATCTATCCAAAATACCATCTATCACAGATAGTTACTTGTGATATGCATTACAAAGGAATCTTTTTGCAGAACAGATATGTTACGCTTTTTATAATGACATGTTTTTGTGATATGGCAACTTTTCTTCATCCATTGAAAAGGTTTATTCCCTATTCCCGCACTATAACCTTCCTTCATTCTTGATCTTACAACAAGGAGGCATGATGAAATATGCTTTTACGGAAAAAGGAAAAAATGCCTTACCCGGCAATAACAGGCAGTGTTTGGTAAAAGCCTGCT
>JBDIVL010000065.1:0-14998 GCA_039794405.1 Candidatus Jinrextremum sp.
TTCTTTCGGTAATGCCTTCCACTGACAACCCGTTCTTAGTACATACACGATTCCTTCAAAAACCTTTCGTGCTTCCATAGGCTTACGTCCACCACCTGCCTTTCTTTTATATTCTTTCTCTGCGTTTTTCTTTGGCAAAACCGGAATGAGTGGCTTTACCCTCTCCCAAAATGCATCTGATACTTCCCATGTCGTATTTTTGACATATCCACCTCCATATACTCTAAAGTTATACATGGTGTGAAATATACCATATCTCCTGAAATATATCTATTTATTTGCGGATAAGTTCTAAGTGTTCCTCCCCCTTGATGGGGGAGGTTAGGTGGGGGTGAGAGAAAGAGGCTAGTCACCCTCCCTTAATCCCTCCCATCAAGGGAGGGAAAATTTACGTTTTAAGTTGCTGCAGGCCTAATTAAACGTTTAGGAATTTCAAAGTTTTTCATTATGCCATTAACACACCCCTAAATCCCCTCCCCAGAGGAATCAACAAGTCCCCTCTCGGGAGGGGATTTAGGGGTGGGTAAAAATAGTTGGATTTTGCTTTTTAAAATCCAACCTAACTTGATTTCCATTATACCTTTCTGGTTGACTTATTAGTGTAAGTGATATAAGATTGTTTTTTTATCTTTGCAGTCTGTAGTTCCGTACTCTTTTATCGGTTGGAGGTCTTGCTCCGCCGGGCTATTAATCATTTGAGTAGATATTTATGAAAAATGTAGAAATAATCAATAAAAAACCTGCAACTGCATCTCTTATGGATTACGAAAAGACCTGTAGGGAATTTTCGTGGGAAGCAGTTAAAAAAGAACTTTGTATAACGGACAATAAGGTGAATATTGCTTATGAGGCCATTGACAAACATGCCCAAGCATGGCGGAAGAATAAGATAGCGTTGTACTGGGAAGGTGCGGATGGCACCTGTAAAAAATATACATTTCTGGAAATAAAAAAACTTTCTGATAAATGCGCCAACATGCTCCGGAGTTTGGGGGTGAAGAAGGGGGATCGTGTTTTTATATTCCTGCCGCGTCTACCGGAACTTTACATAAGTATGATAGCAATTGCAAAACTTGGTGCTATTGCCGGTCCTATGTTTTCAGCCTTCGGGCCTGAGGCAGTGCGTGACCGTTTACAGAACAGCGAAGCCAGGGTATTGATTACAACCCCGGAACTGAAGGAGCGCGTTGATACGGTATTATGGGAGTTGCCGAAGTTAGAGCATATCGTGCTGGTTAATAATAAAGAGGATTACGAGTTTGAAGAAGGAAATGTATATTATAATGCATTAATGGACGAAGCCCCGGATAGGTTTGAGATGGAATGGATGGGACTGGAAGATCCACTGTACATTCTATATACTTCTGGTACGACAGGAAGACCTAAGGGGATAACACATGTCCATAATGATATGGTTTCACATTATATCACTACGAAATGGGTGTTGGACCTTAGAGACGATGATATTTACTGGTGTACAGCCGATCCGGGATGGGTAACCGGGACTGTTTACGGGTTGTGGGGACCATGGCTAAACGGGACTTCCCATTATGTTTTTGATGGAAGGTTTGATGCTGCCAAATGGTATGAGATTATTCAAAACTACCAGATTACCGTGTGGTATACTGCTCCGACGGCCTTACGTATGTTGATGAAGGCCGGGGATGATCTTGTCAAAAAATATGACCTAAGCAGCCTGCGGTATATCTGCAGTGTAGGAGAACCTCTGAACCCTGAGGTAATCCGGTGGGGTTCTAAGGTTTATAATTTACCTATCCATGATAATTGGTGGCAGACGGAGACAGGTTCTATTATGATCGCGAATTATCCCTGTTTACCGATAAAGCCCGGTTCAATGGGCAAGCCCTTTCCGGGCATACAGGCATCGATTATTGATTCCAGGGGTAATGAACTATCGGCCGGGCAGCACGGGCTTTTGGCCCTGAAACCCGGATGGCCATCTATACTAAGAAAAGTATGGGGTGATGAAAAGCGGTTTAAAGAATACTTTATTGTAGACGGGTGGTATGCTACTGGTGATACTGCTTATAAGGATGAGGACGGCTATTTCTGGTTTGTAGGCAGGGCTGATGATGTGATTAATACATCCGGCCATAGGGTAGGCCCGTTTGAGGTGGAGAGCGCCCTGCTTGAACACAGGGCGGTGGCTGAAGCCGGGGTGATCGGTAAGCCTGATGCAGAACGGGGAGAGATTATCAAGGCGTTTGTGGTCCTCCGGGAAGGGTTTCAACCCTCACTGGAATTGGAAGAGGAGTTGAAGAAATTTATCAGGCATCGGCTAGCAGCTCATGCGTATCCGAGAGAGATAGAGTTTTGTGCAAACTTGCCGAAAACGCGCAGCGGTAAAATTATGCGCCGTTTGCTGAAGGCAAGAGATTTGGGATTGCCTACCGGAGATATTTCAACACTTGAAGATTAAAATGTTTAAACCATTTTTTAGGAGAAGTATACGATAATGGAACAGACAAAATTTAATAAACCATTTTTTGATAACGTAGAACCTATCAGGATAAAAGATCCGCTTGCCACAGCACTAGGTGCAATGGATAGAAATGAAGCATTTGTCTTTACATATCCTGATGCTGTAAAACTCGCCGGACATTCGTGTCCTGCCGTTTCCGGTGCATATAAATTGACACAACTGGCATTGAAAAGATTATATGGTAGTGAGACTCCCATACGCGGACAAGTCAAAGTGACGTTTAAAGGGGGGATAGATTATAAGGTAAATGGTCCTATATCACAGGTTGTTACTCTGATTACAGGTGCAGCAGGGGAGAGCGGTTTTAAGGGATTGGGCGGAGGCAGATATAACAGACAAAACCTACTGTCATTCGATGAAACACAGGATGCCGATGAAGATGCGGTCTGCACTGTTATTTTTGAAAGAATGGATAATCATAAGAAAATTGAAATTAGTTATAGCAATTATATGCTCCCTGCCAACCCTAAAATGGGTGATCTGATGCCATTGGCTGTAACAGGTAAAGGAACTGATGCAGAAATAAAGGAATTTGGAGAATTATGGCACGAGAGGATCAAGGTGATACTTATGAATCCACCGGAAGGTATGTTTGTGGTAAGGGACTTAAAATGATTCATATACCTTTTCTATTAAAGTGGAAAACATGTATCAGTATCTTGTTTACCATAGGTCCCTTGTTAACATCGATTAATTCTTTAGGGGCAGAAACGGTGATTGTTCATGCAAATGCTGCATGGGAGATGACGGATGTTGTGGTACAGGAGAATATGAAATTAAGCTGGGAGGTAGATAAGAATAATCTGTGGTGCTTTAATCGTAAAATATTTCCCGACGGGCATACTGCCGACGGTATTCCTGTTGAAGCCTTAAAAGGTTACGTGTATCCGGGCCAATGTATTGGCATGCTCATAGGCAGGATTGGTGACAGCGGCAGAATGTTCTCCATGGGAACATCCGGATCTATTCGCATCCTTCCCAGTGAAGATGGTGAATTTTTATACTTAACTATGAATGACGACATCCTTGGTCTTTATGGCAGAGGGTTTAAGGATAATGAAGGGGCGCTTATCGTGAAGGTTACCCAATCAAGGGAGGTAAATATTTCTTCAAATCAAGGGTTACCAGAGATGTAGATGGAGTAGTGGAGTAATGAAGTATTGGATTATTGTTGTGAAAAACTCCATTACACAACAATCTCAGGTGAGGGGGCTGTCCAAAAAATTTTATAAACGTACAATATGTAGGGGCTGAAAATCTTCAGCCCCTAACCTTTTGTATGGTTTGCGGACTTTTAGACAGCCCCCTGTGTGTTTATGTGGATAGCGGCGCTGTGGGTGATCAATGACGAAATTGATAACATAAAATAGGTGGGGGTGGAAAAGCAAGCTAGTCTCCCTCTCTTAATCCATCCCATCAAGAGAGGGAAAATTTACGTTTTAAGTTGCCGAAGGACTAATTTAATGTTTAGGAAATTCAAAGTTTCAGAGTTGGTTTTAGGAGTTGGTTCAATCGTCCACGATTGAACCGAAACGTTTTGCATGTCTCATACGCCTGGAACAAACCAAAACGTACAGGCCAATGCTAAACGAATGGTTCAATCTACAAGGTTGAACCAACCTTGGCCGCTGTCAAAGGCAGCCTAATTTATTGTTATGTGGAAAGGGGGAAAGATGGGATATAAAAAATACCTGGCGGTAGTTTTTATTTTATTCGTTAAACTATCCTTTATTACAAATAGCTCATTTGGCGCATGGGAAACTACCACGGTGGATAGTGTGGGTAATACAGGGGAGTATACCTCCATAGCGGTGGGCACGTCAGGTGCGGCATATATCAGTTATTATGATGGTAATCCAAACAATGATCTCAAGTACGCCACGAACGTAAGCGGCGCATGGGAAACCACCACGGTGGACAGCACGGATGATATAGGGAAGTATAGCTCCATAGCGGTAGGTACGTCAGGTGCCGTATATATCAGTTATTTTGATGATACAAGCGATGATCTCGAGTACGTCACGAACGTAAGCGGCGCATGGGGAACCGCCACGGTGGATAGCACGGGTGTTGCTACAGGGAAGCATACCTCCATAGCGGTAGGTACATCAGGGGCTGTATATATCAGTTATTTTTTTAATGCTGATGGACTCAATTACGCCACGAATGTAAGCGGCGCATGGGGAACCACCACAGTGGATAATGGGGGTCCGACGAGTACAGGGGAGTATAGCTCCATAGCGGTAGGTACGTCAGGTGCCGTATATATCAGTTATTATGATGATACAAACGGCTATCTCAAGTACGCCACAAACGTAAGCGGCGCATGGGAAACTACAACGGTGGATGGTGTGTTTAGGTCTTATAGGGCAGGGGAGTATAGCTCCATAGCGGTAGGTACGTCAGGTGCCGTATATATCAGTTATTATGATGATACAAACGACGATCTCAAGTACGCCACGAACATAAGCGGCGCATGGGGAACCGCCACGGTGGATAGCACGGGTGATACAGGGAAGCATACCTCCATAGCGGTAGGTACGTCAGGTGCCGTATATATCAGTTATTATGATGATACAAACGACGATCTCAAGTACGCCACGAACGTAAGCGGCGCATGGGTATCGACCACGGTGGATAGTGCAGGTGATACAGGGCAGTATACCTCCATAGAGGTGGGCACGTCAGGGGCAGTGTATATCAGTTATTATGATGTTTCAAACGGCAGTCTCAAATACGCCGTCAACCCTACCCATACAGCGACTACCGGGGCGGCATCGGGTATTACCACAAGCGGTGCTACCCTCGGCGGCACTGCAAATGCTACAGGGCTTAATACAACGGCCTATTTCCAATACGGCACTGTAAGCGGTTCATACACAGGCACCTCTTCTGCTCAGGCAGTAAGCGGCACGAGCGATACGGCGATAAGCGCTGAATTGAGCGGCTTAGATACCTCAACGACATATTACTACCGGCTGGCAAATAAGCATTATACCAATATCGTCTATGGAGACGAGGCATCATTTACCACTTCAAGCACAGGAGGCGGCGGCGGTGGAGATCCTGTAATAGAGAAGCTTACCATAAGTTCCACAAGCCCTTCAAATGGCGCAACCGGAGTGGACGTTACTACATCCGTGTATGCCACATTTAATATGTACGTAAACGGCTCTACAGTTACTACAGAAACCTTCAGACTGGGCAGTGGAAGCGGAGAAGTAGGCGGTTTTGTGGCAACGAACGGCAATGAGATCACCTTTATCCCTTCCGGAATCCTTTCGTACGGTACGGAATATACGGCAACGGTAACCAAAAAACTACAGGCAGCGAACTGGGCAGGTACAACGATGGAATCTGATTATACGTGGAGCTTTACCACCGAGAGTCTAACTGCCGTTACACCAGGTCCTGTGTCATCATCTTCACCGACACCTGTTGTAACGACAACCCCGGCGGCTACGCCTTCACCGGCACCTGTTGCAACGACAACCCCCGCCGTTACGCCTGCATCCACGCCAGCACCAACTCCAACTGCTGCGCAGACACCGGAGCCAACGCCGATACTGACGCCGGAACCGACGCGGTATCCAATACCTACGCCAAATATAACAATTGTGCCTACCTTGCAGCCGCCGCCACCAACACAGCCACCTATCACACCGATACCAACACCGGCCCCTACAGCATCACCGATATTTACTGAATGTACCGCTGAGTCAATATTGCTTTCATCGTACAATTTGTATCTCAAAAAAAGGAGAAGTAAATGGATAACCGTGACGGTGAAAGGCAGTGATGGTTGTTTTGTGGAAGGTGCTGAAGTAACAGTAAAAGAGGGTGGATTTAATCGCAGGTATGTATCAGTTTCACCAAAAGAAGCAGCCACGGATGCTAATGGTCAGGCAAGTTTTAGGATTAAAGCCAGGAAAAGGAAAGGAAATACGTCGGTGACCTTTGCCTGTGAAGGAATAGAAGAAATAGTAGCTGTAACGGTCAGGAAGTAGTACACTGTCAACATTATTTGTAACGGTATGTGAATAACCAAAAGAGGTACGGCATGTCATTGCGAGGGTCTTTTCCGAAGCAATCTCCCGGGTGCTTCAAAAGGGATTGCTTCGGGGAAAAACGCCCTCGCAATGACAGATACTGTATAATCTATTATTGACAATTATGTTGACAGTGTACTAGCAGTTTGCGGGGAGGTGTTGTTATAAGGTTAATGATGGTAATATGATGTAATAGTGATTCTTTATGTTCAATTGTTTTTAATCCCGAAGGGATGTCATGATTATAGCAAAAGACCTAAGAAGAATTTTAAACCCCGAAGGGGTGACATAATTGTAAATAAAAAATTAAAATAACAACTAACCCGGAACGGTGTCGCCAAAATACAGCCTCATAATGTCACCCCTTCGGGGTTATTAGTCTGTGGTTTATTCTTTTGCTATAATCATTTCACCCCTTCAGGGTTAAGTACATGACAGCCGTGCAGGATGGCTGAAGCGATTTCGGGAAATTATCACTTTATAAAGGATACTTTTTCGGCCCAGATACTTTCAGGATACTCCTTCAAGATATTTCTCCATGCATTTAATAATGCATCTGCGTTATGAGTCGCTTTGTATTCTGAAACACCGAACCAGTACTGCGCTTCAGGGGCAACGGCACTTCGCGGATATTTGTCTACTACGAGCTTTAGTTGTGCACTGGCTGATTTATATTCCTGTCTTTCCAGTGCCATCATGCCCAGGCCGAGTTCTAACTGGGGAATGAATTCGTCAGGCGGTAAAAAGCCGTTAAAGCGGTAGTATTCATTACCAGTAGAGTCGAGGATAAGGATTGTCGGTGTCCAGAATACACGGTATTTGCTGAGGAGTTCTGATTTGCTCTGGGTATTGATACGTAAAGGGATAAAGTTTTTTCTAATATAATCGGTTACTGATTGATTGGGGTACGTCACGGTACCCAATGTCTTGCAGCCCCCTCATGTAGGGGAGAAAAAGTCCAGAAGGATCGGTTTCTTTGTTGCCTCTGATTTTGAGACTGCATTTTCGAAGGTGGTTTCCCATGAGATGGCAGATGTATCTTTTTTGACATCAGAAAGAACAACTGCTGCAAAAGGTATCATAGCTAATACCGATAGAAAGGGCATGCTGTATTCTAACATGATAGTCCTCCTTTGCTAAAAAGATGTAACCTAGGGGATAAATGCCTTAATTATGAATGTATAACAGAATATCCGTGAAATCAATAAAAATATATCGTTATTTCCTGTCTCTTAAAAAGGCATCCATATCTGCCTTTATGCGGGGTTCATCGGTCTCTTTTGCCTTATTATAACAAAGGATACAAATATCCCCTTTCTTTGTAGTCATCTTTTTCCATTCATCTTTCTCTCCAAGATAGCGACCGCATTTCCAGCAATTGGCCATGGTATATTTCCTTTGTAAAGGGAGAACGAAACCGTTTTATCTTACCAGTAATTCTATAAATCTCTCTACAAGATAGGCAAGGTACTCTATATCGATGTATGCTTCTGCACTACTGTCCAGAAATAGTTTACAACTGGCATGAAATTCTTCATCGGCAGCCCAGAAACATATATATAAAGGTACGCATGGTAATAGGTCAAGACGGCAGATATAATCCGCCTTCATTTTGCCTGGAACTTCACTTCCACCAAGCTTATTACAACGTTCCTTAAGTTGTTCTACATCTTTATTGAAAGCCGCAGCAACTTTCTCCTCTGCGCTTTTTTGAAATGCCTTTACATGGGAAGCAGTATTCGGGAAGTGCCCCAGGGTTATCCAATTTCCTGTTAAGGGCTTATTTCCCTTTCTGCGAATATAATCATAGATTATGATCTTTGACCATGAATCATGGCAATATATATCATCTTCGAACAGACCCTCTTTGCGCATTTCGTAAAGCCTGTTCATCATTTTCAGCTTTATAATCTCACATCCGTTCTTAACTTTAAAGTGTGCACCGATAGCAGCCGCCGCTTCTCTGAAGTCTGTACGTTTAGCCTCGGCTTCTAATTCGTTACTTACGCGTTCATAATTATCTTCCATAGTGGTAATGGGTTTCCCGACGGATAATTCTTTACCTTCTTTTTCGATGCAGGGACAATCCCATAACGTAAGCTGTGCATTTTTTACCCTGACAGCAAAGGCTATGCAGGTAGGTACGCCGCATTTACCACAGTTGGTTTTTGGCAGTTTTTTATATATCTCAATCACAATAACACAAAAGGCATCCTCGAAATAGTATTTGGTCTTGGATGCCTTTTTAAAATCGTATTTTAAAAATATAATTTAATTTTTCTTAAACGGTTGCTTGTGACACTGGCTGTTGTAATGATGCTTGTGCCGCAGCCAGCCGGGCAATGGGTACTCTAAATGGAGAACAACTTACATAGTTCATTCCGGCCTTGTGGCAAAAGGTTATTGTTTGTGGATTTCCGCCATGTTCACCGCAGATGCCCACCTTTAATTTAGGACGTGTGCTTCTTCCTTTCTGAATCCCGATCTCTACGAGCTGACCAGTTCCTTCCTGATCTAATACCTGAAATGGGTCCTTTTCGAGGATGCCTTTTTCGATATAATCTATAACAAAAGATCCTACATCGTCACGGCTGAAACCAAAGGTCATTTGGGTGAGATCGTTGGTTCCAAAGGAAAAGAATTCGGCGTGTTTTGCGATTTTATCGGCAATAAGGGCGGCCCGCGGTAGCTCAATCATAGTACCTACCATGTAGTTAATTTGGACATCCTTTTTCTTCATGATATCTTTTGCAATTCCGTGGATGTTATCTCTTAGTATGGTAAATTCCTGTTCCGTACTGATGATGGGCAACATGATCTCAGGATAAACAACGATACCCTTTTTCTTCATATTGCTTGCCGCTTCTATAATGGCTTGTACCTGCATTTCATATATTTCTGGATACGTGATTCCCAGGCGGCAGCCGCGATGACCCAGCATAGGGTTCAATTCATGAAGTACGGATACCTTTTCCTGTACTTCTTTAAGGCTTATCTTCATTTTTTTCGCGATTTCCTTCTGGTTGTGTTCTTCCTGTGGCAAAAATTCATGAAGAGGCGGATCAAGAAGACGTATCGTAACGGGAAACCCATCCATAGCTTTAAATATTTGTTCAAAATCACGACGCTGCATGGGGAGTAATTTTTTGAGGGCTGATGTATATGAATTAAGTGGTTCTTTGAGTTCTTTTTTTGCCTGTAGTAGTTCCTTCTTAAGGATGCTCGTTTTATCGTTTGTCGCCTTTGACAGTTCTTTTTCAAGAAGGGCGATCTTGTTCTTTAAGGTTTTTACATCCGGGGCTGAGAGAATCATCTGACGTACGGAATCAATCCTGTTTTCTCCAAAAAACATATGTTCCGTTCTGCAAAGCCCGATACCCTCTGCGCCTAATTCACGTGCCCTTTTTGCATCTTCCGGGGTGTCTGCATTGGTTCGTACTTTAAGTCCACGGAACTCATCCGCCCACGCCATAAGTGTGGCAAAGTCTCCGCTAAGCCTCGGTTCAATGGTAGCGACTTGACCAAGCATCACTTCACCGCTACTGCCATCTAATGAGATGTAGTCACCCTTTTTTACTACCCTGCCATTTACCTTAAAGGTTTGATTTTTGTAATCCACGTTTAATGAACCGCAGCCGGCTACACAGCACTTTCCCATCCCTCTTGCTACTACGGCTGCATGGGACGTCATACCGCCACGGGTTGTAAGGATGCCCTGGGAAACATGCATTCCTCCAATATCTTCAGGAGAAGTTTCCTTTCTTACCAGGATAACCTTTTCATGCTTTGTGACTAATTTTTCTGCGTCTTCGGCACTAAAAACTACCTTGCCGGTGGCTGCACCAGGAGAAGCTGGAAGTCCGACAGCAAGTATCTCTCTTTTTGCTTTTGGATCAAACATGGGGTGTAGTAATTGGTCTATCTGGTTAGGGTCAATGCGCAAAATTGAGGTTTTTTTGTCGATCAGTCCCTCTTTAGCCATATCGACCGCAAACCTCACAGCCGCCCTGGCTGTCCGTTTACCGGTCCTTGTCTGGAGCATGAACAATCGATTTTCCTGGATCGTAAATTCAATATCCTGAACGTCCTTGAAGTGATTTTCCAGGGTGTTCTTATATTTAACAAGCTGCTCATAGACGTCCGGCATCTCTTTTTTAAGGTTGGTGATGGGTTCCGGTGTGCGGATACCTGCTACGACATCCTCACCTTGGGCGTTAATGAGGAATTCTCCATAGAATTCATTTTCACCTGTTGACGGATTCCTCGTAAAACATACCCCTGTGGCCGAATGATTTCCCATATTTCCAAAGACCATTGCCTGAATATTTACTGCTGTTCCGAGGAGCCCCTTAATCTCATATAGTTGTCGATATTTTATTGCACGGGGATTGTTCCATGAGGCAAATACGGCATGAATCGCCTTATTGAGTTGCACTTTTGGATCATTTGGAAAAGGCTCGCGGGTTTTCTTTTGGTAAATGACTTTAAACTCTTCGACAATGTTTTTCAACTGTTCTGAATTGAGTTCTGTGTCATTTTTCACTCGTGCCTTTTTCTTGTACTTATCGAGGATTTCTTCGAAAGAGTGGCGGTCCACACCCATAACGACATCGCCAAATATGGTGATAAAACGCCGGTATGCATCCCATACAAAGCGCTCATTATTTGTCTTCTTAATCAGACCTTTAACAGCGTCTGTGGTTAACCCTAAATTTAAAACTGTGTCCATCATGCCAGGCATGGATGCTGCTGCACCACTGCGGACAGAAACCAGTAAAGGATTGTCTCCGTCACCTAATTTTGCTCCCATAAGTTTCTCTAAACGGGAAAGGTTCTGCTCTATTTCTTTGGCAAGACCATCAGGATACTGCTGATTATTCTTATAATATGCATCACAAACCTCAGTTGTTATCGTAAATCCAGGAGGGACCGGTATACCGAGATTGGTCATTTCTGCAAGATTCGCTCCCTTACCACCCAGGAGGTGTTTCATGTCTGCCCTCCCCTCCGCAGACCCATTACCAAAAAAATAGACATACTTAGGTGACATCCAAACTACTCCTTTCAACAATATAGTATTTTAAAACGCGAATGAAATGGACGGTATTTTTTACTGCTGTCTATGCTTAAAGTATATATAAGAGCACGTATCAAAGGGTACTTTATGCTATCAAAAACAGATTTGTCTGGCAAGGAAATTTCAAGACAAAATAGTCTACAGATACCTGGCACAGCGAAGCAGCGATGAAAGCAACTAAACAGGAATTAAAGTATACAAAGAATGTCAAATCCGAAATCCAAAATCCGAAATGAGATTGGGTGATTGGAATTTGATAATAGTTCAAAAAGCATCCGAAAAAGAGGTTTTTACACGGTAATACTATATATATTGCTATATTGAAAATAAATTGATAGTATGAATGCCGAAAAGGAAATTCGGTTCTCTTCTATGATAAATTTATGAGACATACAGTAAAAATAACCGAAGTTTTGAGAAACCATAATTTTTTGAAGCTCTGGATCGGGCAAATTATATCTGCCCTGGGTGATAGATTTCATCAAATGGCATTGTTAGGGCTAATTATAAAACAAGGAGGAAATGTAGGGGAAGAGTTATCAAAAATTACCTTTTGGAGCATACTTCCCTTCTTTCTGTTCAGCCTTTTTTCCGGTGTACTCTCGGATCGGTGGTCACGGAAATGGATACTGGTAGGGTCGGATATGGCACGTGTACTTTTAGTCTGTGCTATTCCATGGATTATTCGTGATGTAAACCAGTTAGCATCTGTGTACCCTGTGATCTTTATTATCGGTATTTTTACGTGTCTTTTTTCACCGGCGAAATTTTCAATCATCCCCAATATTATTGAGGATCGTTATCTTTTAGCCGGAAACTCCCTCATTGCCTCTTCAGCGCTGTTAAGTGTCCTGGCCGGTACTGCTGTTGGCAGCGTTGTGTTTGATTTTATGGGGTTCAGGACGTCCATGTATGTCGATGCCTTTACCTACTTTTTCTCTGCAGGTATGATATGGATGTTAACAATAAAAGAAAAAGAACGTGCTAAAATCAAAGGTGTTATGGTGGTATTATCAGATATAAAGCAGGGTATGAAATACATTTATCAGGATGGAAGGTTGATGGTACTGATCTCTTTTGGTGCAATCTTCTGGTTTGTAGGTATCAGCTTTTATATCGTGGTTTCGGACTTTACCAGGAAGGTTTGGGGTTTTACTTCGTTAACTCCTATCGGGCTGCTTTTTACATTTCTCGGCGGTGGTCTTTTTATCGGATCACTCCTCATAGGTAAGTATGGTAACAGGATGAAAAGGAGTATTCTTTATCCATGGAGCCTCTGGGTTCTGGCTTTTGGTATCATGGCCTTTCCTTTGGCGCACCGGTCGTATACTGTTATTTTTAGTATCACCTTTTTTATCGGGATTGCCGGCGGTGCATTTCTTGCACCCATCAATGCCGATATTCAAAGGATTGTACCCGATGAGTTAAGAGGCAGGACTTTTGCCTGTAAGGATATCTTTGTGAATGCCGCCATGGTAGCACCGGTGCTGATAATAGGGAAATTGACGACCTTCATCCCCATCAGGGAACTGGTATTTTATCTGGGTATTGGAATTCTTTTGATAGGTATTTTTGTGGCCTGGAAGAGCATGAGATTAAATACCCTCGTAGTATCTTTCGTCTTAACTTTTGATATTTTTGGCAAGAATATGTGGTTGAATGACTAAACGCCAGATGATCTGATAGTTAAATAGCTGGATGGTTATATGAGTTTTTTTATATGTCTAAATACCATTTTACGTTGAAGACTTTTCTCCCATAATAACCATCTATAGCATCCAAGAGATGAAACCGAACAGAATATAATGAAGCCAAATAAAATGAACCAGGATTTGATTACACCATCACGGACAAACAAGTTTGTCCGTGCCACCCGATCTAAAATACTGTTCGGTTTCATCGCTTGAATACTATAACATTCAGCCATTCAACCATTCAACCATAAAATTTATCTAACCACTAACCATAATTTTGATTTTGTCTCCTCCGAATCGTTTGGGTTAGGTATTGGAGGATGGAAATTGGAAGTTGAAGGTTAGATTTCTAGCTTCTTATAAAGCGAACCATTACTAAGTAATATGGTAAGATGAACATGCAAAGGAAAATATACCGTTTCCAGAATAGCCGAAGTATATCTTGTATCCTGGATTTCTTGAACGATTGTCTTTTCTATTTGCTTAAGATGATAGGTATTATCTTATTAAAGGGATTATACCGCATCCAGGCTGAAAATAGAGAACAAATACCACGTAAGGGACCACTTATTGTAGCAGCGAACCATTTTAGCTATATGGACCCCATTGTACTTCAAGCGATGTTTCCGAGACGTATTTCTTTTATGATGACGGAACGGTATTATGAAGGACGTGGAAAGTGGTTTTTTAAGTTTATGCGTTGTATCAATGTAAAAGAGAAAGGGGCAAATATTGCAGCGTTGAGGGATGCGGTCGAAGTACTAAGGCGGAATGGAGTTATCGGCATTTTCCCGGAAGGAGGTGTGAGTAAAGAAGGCCGCCTCCAGGAAGGAAATTTAGGCATTGGTTTTCTTGTTAAAAAGAGCAGTGCGCCGGTTATTCCTGCTTTTATTTCCGGTACCTATGAGGCATTACCAAAGGGCAAAATAGTACCGGGGATTTCAAAAATTGAGATAATCTTTGGTAAGCCAATGGTATTTGAAAATATACAGGACATCAAGAATAAAAAAGGGATTGAAAAAATTACAAGGAGAATTATGGAACAGATTGAGGGATTATCGTGTTCATAGTGCATGAGATAATATGAGAATTAAAGTAAAAATCCTTTCCATTATTATCGTGAGCCTTCTTCTGGCCCTTTCTGCTTCTACGTATTACTCCCAGAAAACCATTGAAAAAAAAGCAGAAGCCGATCTCAAAGATGAAGTTGGTAAGATTGTGAAACAGTTGGACTTAAGTATCGTAACGGCCAAAAGGATTGCAAATGTAAATATCATAGATGAGAATTTGAAAGAATTGATGGTTGTTCGACCAAGTATCGTTCGTATTGATTTGTTTTCTTTTCGGGATGATGGTACACTAAAACCCCTCATTTCTAAAAAGATACTCTCTATCGATCAGATCAAGTTAACCCAAAAAGATATCGATCAAATAAAAAAAGATCAAATTTTACTGAGTTTAGAAAAGATAGACAATGTGAATTATATAAATGTTATTGCCCCGGTTCATTTTAACGATACTATTTTTGGTTTAATTAAATTAAAAAACTCCCGTAAAGAATTTGACAGGCTCCTTGCCAAGCAGCGGCAACATGCGTTTATCACGGCGATTATTTCTATTTCTTTTATTACAGGTGTCCTGGCTATTTCAATGAATCAAATAGTACTTCGCCCTA
>JBDIVL010000066.1:0-14554 GCA_039794405.1 Candidatus Jinrextremum sp.
TCGCCAACCCCTGCTTCGCCAACATATGCGTTATCACCGCCGTCAACGTCGTCTTACCATGATCCACATGCCCTATCGTCCCTACATTCACATGCGGCTTCGTCCGCTTAAATACCTCTTTACCCATTGCTTAAACCTCCGATATTTGTCTTGAAATTTCTATGCGACACTACTAAGCACTTTAGCCGGTGCAGGTCTATATTCTAATGGTTCCATGGTATAAGTTCCTCTGCCCTGAGTTATGGACCGTAATACCGTTGCATACCCAAACATTTCTGCAAGAGGTACATCACCTTTAATAATCCTAATATTTCCTCTAGTAATTATCTCATTAATATTCGCTCTACGGCTATGGATCTCACTAATTACATCACCCATATATTGTTCTGGGATAGCAATCTCCAAGGACATTATTGGTTCTAATAATATTGATTTTGCCATTTCCACGCCCTTTCTCAAGGCAATACTTGCTGCGGTATAAAAGGCTAAATCAGACGAATCTACAGGATGGGTGGAACCATCTGTTAAAGTAACTTTTATATCAATAAGAGGATAACCTCCGGCTACACCGGTAGTCGCTGTTTCCCTAATTCCTTTTTCTACAGACCTTATATACTGTTTAGGAATTTTTCCTCCAACAATATCATCAACAAAAGTTACCGGTTCTTCACCCTTACATGGTTCTAATGTAATCCATACGTGTCCATATTGGCCGTGGCCACCAGTCTGTTGAATAAATTTACCTTCAACTTCGACCTTTTTACCTATGGTTTCCCTATACGATACTTTTGGTGCCCCTACATTAGCATCTACTTTATATTCGCTCAACATTCTATTTTTAATTACTTCTAAATGAAGCTCACCCATACCAGAGATAATCAACTGTCCAGTCTCTTGATCCATGTGGGTTTTGAATGTAGGATCTTCTTTTGCTAATTTTGCCAAGGCAATTCCCAGCTTTTCTTTTTCGGCTTCTGTCTTCGGTTCGATTGCCATCGATATTACTGTTTCCGGGAATTCCATCTTCTCTAAAACTACAAGATTATCAGGATCAGATAAGGTATCTCCAGTAACAGTGTATTTTAAACCAATTACAGCTCCAATATCGCCAGCTGAAAGTTCATTAATTTGCTCTCTTGTATTAGCATGCATCTTATAAATACGACTGATTAACTCTTTTTTATCTTTTCCAGAATTTACAACTCTTTCACCGGAGTTTATTTTCCCAGAGTAAACCCTTATAAAAGTCAGATCTCCATGCTTATCCGACGCTATTTTGAAAGCCAAGGCACTAAAAGGTTCTGTAGGAAGAGGCTTCCTCGTTGATTCCTCATCAGTATCAGGATTAATACCCACAATTGCTTTCTTATCAAGCGGTGAAGGTAAATAATCACATACTGCATCGAGAAGAGGTTGTACCCCTTTTTTCTTAAACGCAGAACCACATAAAACTGGCACTAGCTTAAGATTAATAGTTCCTTCTCGTATAGCCCTCATTATTTCATCAGTTGACACAGATTCGCCACTAAGATATTTTTCCGTTAACCAATCAATTTCCTCCGCCAACCCCTCAATCATTTTCTCGCGATATGTCTTAGCTTCTTTTTTATAGTCTTCCGGAATTTCTTCTATAGTGAAATTAACTCCTAATTTATCGACATCATCTGAATATACTAAAGCTTTCATCTTTACAAGGTCAATAACGCCTCTAAATTCTTGTTCTTTACCGATAGGCAGTTGTATAGGTATTGCTTTAAAACCTAGTCTTTCGTTAATTTCATCAACAACCTTTAAGAAATCAGCCCCGACACGATCCATCTTATTTACAAAACAGACCCTAGGTACACCGTACCTGTCAGCTTGACGCCATACCGTTTCTGACTGTGCTTCAACACCACCTACACCACAAAAAACGCAAATCGCACCATCAAGCACACGGAGCGATCGTTCTACCTCCACGGTAAAATCTACATGGCCTGGTGTGTCAATCAAATTAATTTGATAATCATTCCAGGAACATGTTGTCGCAGCTGCTGTAATAGTAATTCCACGCTTTTGTTCCTCCTCCATCCAATCCATTACAGCTGTTCCTTCATGAACTTCACCCATTTTATATGATTTCCCAGTATAATAAAGGATGCGTTCGGTAGTGGTTGTTTTACCGGCATCAATATGTGCCGCAATACCAATATTTCTCATTTTTTCCATTTCTGTACCCATATTATTAACTTCCTACACTAAAATTTTGACCATGCAAAGTGTGCAAAAGCTTTATTAGCTTCAGCCATCTTATGTGTATTTTCTCGCTGTGTTATTGCTATTCCCTGCTTCTTATACGCATCAATAAATTCGTCGGCCAAGCGTTGAAACATGGGACGTCCTTTTTTTCCTTTGGCCGCCTCTATTATCCATCGAATTGCCAATGAAGTTTGCCTTTGTTTTGGAACTTCTACTGGTACCTGATACGTCGCTCCACCCACACGTTTTGACCGCACCTCCACTAATGGTTTAACATTATTCACAGCAGTTTCAAATACCTCGAGAGGAGCAACATCTGCTATCTTGTTTTCTACTGCTACCATTGCACTATAAAATACTTTCTCAGCAACAGTTTTCTTACCTTTTCTCATAAGATTATTAATAAATCTTGATACCAATTTACTTTTATATTTCGCATCTGGCTGTAAAAATACCTCTGTACTCCTATATGCAAGTGCCATAAACTACATTCTCCTTCGTAAAAATCTATTTTGGGGTCTTTGTCCCATATTTAGAGCGAGAACGCCTCCTACCATCAACACCCGCGCAATCTAACGTCCCACGAACAATATGATATTTAATACCAGGAAGGTCTCTTACACGGCCACCTCTAACAAGCACAATCGAGTGTTCTTGTAAATTATGACCTTCTCCCGGAATATAAGCAGTTATTTCTCTGCCATTAGACAACCTTACTCTTGCCACCTTTCTCAAAGCAGAATTTGGTTTCTTAGGGGTTCTTGTCATAACCTGAAGACAAACACCCTTCTTTTGCGCACATTTTTCTAGGTCAGGGCTCTTACCCTTATTTTTAACTTTCCTTCTGCCTTTTCTGATCAACTGATTTATCGTTGGCATATCTCTTCTTACTCCTTATTGGGTTGATGTGATAAGCTCTTTATCTTTTTGTTCTTCCAGTTCTTTTAAAGTAGCAATTTCTGTCGGTATTGCAGAAAGAGAACAATAGGTCTTATACCCAGTACCAGCTGGTACCAAATGCCCAAGAATAACATTCTCTTTCAATCCAACCAAAGGATCAGTTTTACCTTCAAGCGCCGCCCTGGTTAAAACCTTTGTAGTCTCTTGAAACGAAGCAGCAGATATAAAGCTGTCAGACTGTAAGGAAGCCTTGGTTATCCCCAACAATAAAGGTTTCGCTGTTGCAGGTTTTCCACCTTTTTCAATTATCCTTTTGTTCTCTTCTTTAAACTTAAACTTATCTACAATCTGCCCTGGTAAAAAGTTAGTATCACCTACATCGTCCACTTTGACTTTTTTTAGCATTTGAGCAATAATAATCTCAATATGTTTATCATCTATAGGTACATTCTGGGAACGATATACATTCTGAACCTCTTTTAACATATACGTCTGCAGCTCTTCCTCGCCACTTATCCTCAAAATATCCTGTAAAATAAGAGGTCCTTCCACAAGCGGACTACCGGCCTTTATACGATCCGCCCTATGCACCTTTAAATGCTTACCTCTTGGTACCAGGTGCTCTATCTCCATACCTGTTTCACTCCTAACCAGTATAGTCCGTTTTCCTCGGCGTTTTTCACCTACTTCTACAATACCATCAATTTCACTCATAACTGCTGGATCTTTAGGTTTTCTTGATTCAAAAATTTCAGCTACTCTGGGTAATCCACCAGTAATGTCTTCAGTTCTTGATATTTCTCTTGGTGTTTTCGCAAGCAGCGTACCTGCAGTAACAAACTCACCTTCTTCAACTTCAACGTGTGCCTTTTCCGGAATTGGATATAATCCTAATATCTTTCCGGTTTCGTCTTCAATAATGATTTGTGGATGCAAATCGCCCTTATGCTCCATAATCACTTTTCGTTTAACTCCCGTTGTCGGGTCTGATTCATGCCTTACGGTCTTACCAACTACAATATCCTCAAAGCGAATCTTACCAGACATCTCGGTCAGTATAGGAATCATATGAGGGTCCCATCTGGTTAATACCTGGTAAGC
The DNA here is from genome assembly GCA_039794405.1 of Candidatus Jinrextremum sp. Classification (GTDB taxonomy): domain Bacteria; phylum Planctomycetota; class Brocadiia; order Brocadiales; family Brocadiaceae; genus JBDIVL01. The sequence goes on from JBDIVL010000066.1 coordinate 4,240, forward strand.
AGTAACATTTTCGTTCTCTTTAACCAACACTTCAGCTCCAAGTACTACAGTATGCTTGTCAATCTGTCTTCCTTTTGAGTCTAGCAGTAAAATTTCCCCATTTGCATTAATAGCGACATTCTTTCCCTGTGGATTTTTTACTACATTCAAGTTGCTGTATTTTACAATTCCTGCCCGCTTTGCTTTTGCTTCTGATTCTTCTACTGAGCGGGTTGCCGTACCACCAATATGGAATGTTTTCATGGTGAGCTGCGTACCGGGTTCTCCGATTGATTGCGCTGCAATAATCCCCACAGCCATACCTTCTTCAACAAATTTTCCCCTTGATAAATCCATCCCATAACACTTCACACATAACCCCAAAGACATTTCACATGTCAGTGGTGACCGAACTTTAATTTTTTCATAGCCTAAAGCTTCTATCCTTTTCGCTTTTTCTTCGGTAATTAGCTCATTTTCTCTTATAATCACTTCATCCTTTACCAAGTCTACTATATTATTCCTCGCAACTCGCCCGGTTATTATTTTGCTTAATGGCACCTCAACCTTTTCCCCTCGGTAAACAATACTCTTGGTAATACCATTTGTTGTGCCACAATCCTGAGCAGTTATCACCACATTCTGAGCTACGTCCGCCAACTTTCGTGTTAAATAACCAGAGTCTGCCGTCTTTAATGCGGTGTCTGCCAACCCTTTTCTTGCACCATGAGTGGAACTAAAATACTCTAGTACACCAAGTCCCTCTCTGAAATTAGCCTTTATAGGGGTCTCAATAATCTTTCCTGAAGGTTTTGCCATCAAACCTCGCATACCTGCCAGCTGTCTTAATTGTTGTGAGCTACCCCTTGCACCCGATGCAGACATAAGGTATACCGGATTCAAGTATGGTTTTCCATCTCTTGTATCATTTTTTAGCTCACTCAACATCTCCTCAGCAACTCTTTCACCAGCATAGGTCCAGGTATCTATAATCTGGTTATATCGCTCACCTTCTGTAATTATACCTTTTCGGTATAATTTTTGTATTCTTTCGATTTCTTCTTGTGTTTTATCTATAATCTCTTGCTTCTTTGCAGGCATTTTCACATCTATTATAGCAAACGAAAGCCCTGCCTTTGTGCATTCCTTGAAACCTATTTCTTTAATATCATCCAATAAAACAATCGTTTTTTCCCTTCCAAGAAATTTATAACAATCTTGGATTATCCTGCTAATACCTTTCAAATCTAAAGTATAATTGTAGAAAGGCATCCCTTCAGGCAGTATGCTGTTAAAGACAATACGACCAACAGTTGTTTTACAAAAACCATTTTTTGGTTCCTCTTTACCGAGGCGGTCTTTAATGATTTTTGTCTGCTTTAACCTTACCTCAATTTTTGTATGTAAGTGCACCCTTTTTGCGTTCAAAGCATAGATAACTTCTTCAGGTCCACTGAATATTTTCAGCTTTTCCTCAGACTCATCCGTTATACTTGTTGTGAGATAAAAACAACCCAAAACGATATCCTGTGTAGGAGTTATAATAGGTTCTCCAGAAGCTGGAGAAAATATATTATTCGTAGATAACATAAGGGTGATAGCCTCAGATTGGGCCTCAATTGAAAGCGGAAGATGCACAGCCATTTGATCACCATCAAAATCAGCATTAAAGCCGCGACAAACTAATGGGTGCAATTTAATAGCATTACCTTCTACAAGAATTGGCTCAAAGGCCTGTATACCCATCCTGTGTAATGTCGGTGCCCTGTTAAGGAGTACAGGATGCCGTTTTACTACTTCATCAAGAATATCCCAAACTTCCTTATCCTTACGGCTTAACATCTTTTTTGCACTTTTAATTGTATCAGCAAGTCCTAATTCTTTTAATCTTCTGATAATAAAAGGCTGGAATAGCTCCAGAGCTATTTTTTTTGGCAAACCACATTGATACAGCTTCAACTCCGGACCTACCACAATTACAGAGCGTGCAGAATAGTCAACTCTTTTCCCTAGTAAATTTTCTCTAAAACGACCTTGTTTGCCTTTGATCATATCAGTTAAGGATTTTAAAGGTCTGTTATTACTGCCTAAAACAGGCCGTTTTCCTCTTGTGTTGTCGAACAGAGCATCAATGGCTTGCTGCAACATTCGCTTCTCATTTCTTATGATTACTTCTGGAGCATTCAAATCTATTAGCTTTTTTAACCGGTTATTTCTATTAATAATCCTTCTGTAAAGGTCATTTAGATCCGATGTAGCGAAGTTTCCGCTTTCCAATAAAACTAATGGTCTTAGATCTGGTGGAATAACAGGAACAACACTCAGAACCATCCATTCTGGCTTATTTCCAGAGTCCCTAAATGCCTCTACAATCTCTAACCTTTTAATTATCTCCTTAGCACGCTGTTTAGATTTTGTTTGATTTAGCTCTTCTCGCAATTCTTTAGAGAGTGCTACTAAATCAAGTCTTTGCAAGAGGGATCGTATTGCTTCAGCACCCATTCCAGCCTTGAAAGATTGTTCTCCATACTTTTCTCTGTTTACTTTGTATTCCTCTTCACTGAGTATCTGATATTCTTTAAGTGGAGCACCTCCAGGATCAATTACTACGTAGTCTTGGAAATAAATGACTCTTTCCAGAGAAGTAGTTTTCATACCTAAAAGCGTTCCCAAACGTGAGGGCATTGCTTTAAAAAACCATATGTGAACAATGGGTGCAGCTAAATTAATGTGCCCCATCCGCTTTCGTCTCACACGCGAATGAGTAATCTTCACACCACAACGGTCACATATAATACCTTTATGCTTTATTCCCTTATATTTACCGCAAAAACACTCCCAATTGCGTTCTGGCCCAAAAATCCGTTCGCAAAACAAACCATCTTTTTCCGCTCGATATGTGCGATAATTTATCGTTTCTGGTTTTTTTACTTCTCCATAAGACCAACTCCGTATATCTTCTGGTGATGCAAGAGAAATTTTTACCGCGCTATACTCGTTAATTTTGTCATATACTATATCAGCCATTTTTAAAACCTCTATATAAAATGGATAGTTCTATATCATTATTAAAGTTATTCCTTACTGCACTACTCTTTTAAAACTTTCATTTTTTTCTTTTCTAATTTCAAACTTAAACCTAATCCGGCAATTTCATTCATAAGTACTTCAAATGATGCAGGTGTACCAGCTTCTAGCGTATTTTCCCCTTTTACCATAGACTCGTAAATCTTTGTCCTACCTTCTACATCATCGCTTTTCACGGTAAGCAGTTCCTGTAAATTGTGAGCCGCACCGTACCCCTCTAGCGCCCATACCTCCATTTCACCAAACCTTTGCCCACCAAATCTAGCCTTTCCTCCCAGTGGTTGTTGTGTTATCAACGAGTATGGTCCCGTTGCTCTTGCATGAACCTTCTCATCCACTAAATGATGGAGCTTTAACATGTACATATAGCCTGCAGTAACCTTTTGTTCAAAAGGCTCACCGGTACGTCCATCATACAAAACAGTTTTTCCGTCTGTAGGTAAATCAGCTTCTTTCAACGTTCCTCTGATCTCTTCCTCTGTTGCTCCTTCAAAAATTGGCGTGACTACTCGCAATCCAAGCTTATGCGCTGCCCATCCCAAATGGGTCTCTAGAATCTGTCCTACATTCATTCTCGAAGGAACTCCCAATGGATTCAAGAGCATCTCCACTCGTGTCCCATCTGCTAAAAAAGGCATATCCTCTTCAGGGAGAATTTTAGAAATGACCCCTTTATTGCCATGCCTACCTGCCATTTTATCGCCTACAGATAGCTTTCTCTTTGTAGCGATTGATATCTTTGCAAGTTCCAACACGCCTGTAGGTAACTCGTCTCCCCGTTTTAAATGATTAACCTTCCTATCTCTTTCATCTTTTAAGTAATCTATTTTTTCAGAGTATTCTTTACTAATTTCTATTGCCTTTTCCTTCTTCTTTTTATTACTAAATTCTATATTTTCTATATCAAAAAGATCTTCTATTACAAGAATCGACTTTACGGGCATTCCACGTTCAACCGTGTATGTTTGACCTGTCTGTATATCTACCAAGGGTTCGTTAATTTCTTCATCTATTGCCCTCAACATTTTGCTAAATTCTTTAGCAATATTTTCATCATATTTTGCCTCAATCTCATTTATTTCTTGTAAAATCTTTTGTCTTTTATCATCGGTGAGATAGGATTTTCTTGAAAATACCTGAGTATTTATGACAATGCCTTCCATACCAGACGGTACTTCTAATGATTCGTTTTTAACGTCCTCTCCTGCCCGACCAAAGATAGCATGCAACAGTTTTTCCTCAGGAGATAACTCGCTCCTACTTTTTGGAGCTATTTTTCCAACGAGTATGTCTCCCGGTTTCACTTTCGTTCCTATTCTAATAACACCATTCTCGTCAAGATTTCTTAACGCCTTTTCAGAAACATTAGGTATGTCACGAGTAAATTCTTCTCTTCCTAATTTTGTTTCTCTGATCTCTACCTCAAACTCATCCCTATGTATCGAAGTAAACCGATCATCCTTTAATAGTGCTTCACTAATTACTATTGCATCTTCGAAATTATACCCATCCCATGTCATAAAGGCGACTAATACGTTTTTACCTAAACTAAGCTCTCCATTGCAAGTTGCAGCACCATCCGCGACAACTTCACCCTTTTTTACCTTTTGACCTTCAAACACTATTGGTTTTTGATTTAAACATGTGCCTTCATTCAATCCTACAAATTTTCTTAGTTTATAAACATCTCTTTCATCAATTACGATCTCTTCAGCAGTTACCCTTGTTACAGACCCTGAACTCTCTGCCAGAACTGCCATACTCGAATTCTGAGCAACAACTTTTTCCATTCCCGTACCTACAATAGGTGGTTCGGTCTTTAATAGCGGAACAGCCTGCCTTTGCATATTAGAACCCATTAATGCCCTATTCGCATCACTGTGTTCTAGAAATGGGATTAAACTGGCAGACACCCCTACTAACTGTTTCGGTGACACATCCATATAATTCACATCTTTAAAACTAACCTGATGAAAGTCACCGTTGTGTCTGCACAGCGTGCTTTCTTTTTCTACCTTTTCTGTTTCCTTAATTAACACATCAGCAGGAGCTATTAACTTGTTCTCTTCTTCATCTGCACGAAGATATGTTATCTTATCGGTAATTTTCCCTTTATCAATTATACGGTATGGAGTAATCAAAAAACCATATTCATCTGTTGTAGCGTATATACTTAGAGAAGCAATTAATCCAATATTTGTACCTTCTGGAGTCTCGATTGGACAGACCCTACCATAGTGTGAAACATGAACATCTCGAACTTCAAATCCTGCACGCTTTCTATTTAACCCACCAGGACCTAAGGCACTTAATCTTCTCTCATGAGTTAACTGCGCCAGTGGATTCGTCTGGTCTAAAACTTGCGAAAGTTCACTTCTACTAAAGAAATAATCAATTGCCGAGAAAATAGTCTTAGAATTTACGAGAGAACGAGGAGTTAATTGGTCAGTATCCTTTACACTTAATCTTTCCTGTACTGTTCTCCTTAATTTTAGAAAGCCTTTACGCAACTCCTCACCGGCCAACTCATCTATTGTCCGAAGCCTTCGATTACCTAAATTATCGATATCATCAATAGAAACGCCCGGTTCTCCCTTACGTAACTTCATTATATAACGAACAGCTTCTACATAATCTTCTTTCTGCAAAGTCATCTCGGCTTCATTAATGTTGTGGCCTAATTTCCTATTTAATCTAAACCTCCCAACAGGCCCTAACCTATATCGTTTTACATCAAAGAATTTATCGTAAAACAACTGTTTAGCCTTTTCTACCTGCTGCGGATTTCCAGGACGGAATCTCGCATAAATCTTTAACAATGCATCTTCGTGTGATTTTGTAAAGTCCGATTCTAACGAATTCAATATTAATGGATCTTCAACCTTCTTAATTACCTCAATTTTCTTAATTTCCAAATCCGTAATGGCTTTTATCGTTGTATCAGAAATCTGGCGGCCTACTTCTAGGATAATCTCTCCAGTTTGAGGATTTACTATCTTATCAACAGTATGCCTCCCTCTAAGTTTTACAGCCGAAGCATAGTCAGCAACCTTTACCACTTCTGTCTCATAAAATAGCCTAATTATATCTTCGTCATTTGAATACTCTTCTGATAATGCCCTTAGAAAACATGTAGCTGGTAACTTTCCACTCTGATCTATTCTTACTGTGAGTATATCCTTTTTTCCAACCTCAAGTTCTATCCAACTTCCTCTCTCCGGAATAATCCTGCATGATTGTAATCTCTTTTCAGCGTGAAACTCCTCAATAAAATCTATTCCGGGAGAACGATGCAACTGCGTTACAATTACTCTTTCTGTACCATTTATAATAAATTCCCCCCCACCGATCATAAACGGTATTTCACCTAAATAGACCTCTTCTTCGATGGGTTCTGCTTTATTTAATCTCAACCAAATCCTGAATGGACAACCATACGTCAACCGCAATTGCCTGCATTCATCCTGAGTATATCGTGGTTTACCAAGCTCGTACTTGATATAATCCAGGGACATTGTGCCGTCGTAATTCTGTATTGGAAATATTTCTCTCAATATTGCCTCTATCCCTTGATTCTTTCTTTTTGATGCTGGTACGTCTATTTGTAAAAAGTCACGGTATGCTTTTGTTTGGATCTGCACAAGGTTCTGAATTTCTAAAACATCCACAACCTTACTGTAATTACGAATTCCCATAGGTTTTCCTATTTTTATGTTAAAAGAATAAACTACTATTTAACTTCTACTTTAGCACCAGCAGCCTCAAGCGACTTCTTTATTTTATCTGCATCTTCTTTTGTTACACCTTCTTTAACAGGCTTTGGAGCAGCCTCAACAAGATCTTTAGCTTCCTTGAGACCTAAGTTTGTTTCAGCACGAACAGCTTTAATTACCTGTATTTTATTTGCACCAGCATCCTTCAGTATCACATCAAAAGAAGTCTTTTCCTCTGCTACAGCAGCCTTACCTTCCCCCGCAACAGCCGCACTTATTGGTGCCGCTGCAACTGCTGCTGCAGAAACGCCAAATTTTTGCTCAAATGCTTTAACGAGCTGAGCAGCCTCTAACAATGTCATTCCTGCCACCAAGTCAAGCACCTGTGCAATTTTACCAGAAGGCTCAACCATCTTTTCTTCAACTACTTGAGTCATTTTAATCCTCCTACCTTTCAGAAACCTTACAAAACTATCCTTTGTTTTTCTCTTTCTGATCTTTAACTGCCTGTAATACAGTTGCTATACTACGCAAAACAGAATTAAAAGCACTTACAACTCCGACAATTGGAGTATTAATACTTGTAACAATTTGAGTATGAAGAACCGGTAATGTTGGAAGCTTTGCCAAACTTTCAATATCGTCTGTTGAAAGCATAGCATTATCAACAAACCCACCACGCAGACTCAACAAAGATATCTTTTTCGACCATTCTGCAACTTCTTTTGCCAGCACTACAGGATCATCCTCTCCAGTTACAATAGCAGAGGGTCCAGTTAGTATATTTGCAATCTCTGGCATACCCATTTCCCTAAATGCTATCGCTGCAAGCGAATTCTTAACTATCTCCAGGTAGATATTCTTTTTATGCATATCCTTCCTAAGCTGATCAAATTCTAAAGATTTTATCCCTTGGTAATTAACTACCAAATAATTATGAGTATTACGATACCTGGAAACCATCTCTTTTACAATAAGTTGCTTTAATTCGTTTGCCATTGTTTTATTTACTTCCCTTCAAATTTTTCATCTAAACTTGTAACATTATCCCAGGACTCATCGTTGATGTTACCGAAACTTTTTCTAAAAATATCCCTTTTGACGATGCGGGGCGTGAGTTTGTAATATGCCTGATAAACATGCTGATATTTTCCTCTAAATCCGCCTCTGAAAAAGAGAGCTTTCCAACAATAGCATGCACATTACCACCCGCATCCGTTCTATACTCTATTTTACCTGCTTTAAATTCCTTAACTGCCGTTTCAATATCATCGGTTACTGTACCAGATTTAGGGGAAGGCATTTTGCCCTGAGGGCCAAGTACTCTACCAAGCTTACCAACCAATCTCATCATATCAGAAGCCGCAATTGCCACATCAAAATCTGTCCATCCACCTTCTACCTTTTTCACCAACTCCTCTGCGCCAACTTCATCAGCACCTGCTTTTTTAGCTATCGTCGCTTTTTCACCGCTCGCAAAAACTATCACTTTAAGGCTTTTACCAATACCCTTTGGCAAAGAAACCGAACCCCTAATAAGCTGATCAGATTGTTTCGGATCTATACCTAATTTCATTGCAACTTCAATACTTTCATCAAATTTTGCTGGGCTAAAAGATTTAAGCAACTTAATAGCCTCTTTTAACTCATACTTTTTCCTTGGATCAACAATTTTCTTTGATTCTAAATATCTTTTACTTTTTTTTGCCATCCGAATACATCCTTTCAAATGACTATGGCGCATTTTTTTCTTTATATAAATACAACATACTAATCTATTACTTTAATCCCCATATTGCGGGCAGTACCCTCGATAATTCTAATTGCAGCCTCCAAACTACCGGCATTTAAATCTGCCAATTTTTTACTTGCAATTTCTTTTAATTGCTCTTTACTCACTTGGCCGACCCTTTGTTTATTTGGTTCCGAGGATCCCTTCGCAACACCAGCCAATTGTTTCAGCAAAACAGAGGCAGGAGGTGATTTTAAAATAAATGTAAACGATTTATCTTTAAAGACAGTAATCTCTACAGGAGTCACAATACCTTGCAAATCTTTTGTTTTATCATTAAACTGTTTTACAAATTGTCCTATATTCACTCCGTGCTGACCAAGCGCTGGACCTACAGGTGGCGCAGGAGTTGCCTGTCCTCCTGGACATTGTAACTTGATCTTAGTTAAAACTTCTTTTGCCATTTTACACTCCCCACTATTAATCTATCAAATTGGCTCAACTTGCCAATATTCCAATTCAACAGGCGTTGCTCTACCGAATACTGTAAGCATAACTTTTATACGGCCACTAGCAGGTAATACTTCCTCAACAATACCATCATAATTTTCAAATGGTCCTTCCTTAACCCTTACTTTTTCACCTTCATGAAATTCAATTTTTGCACGAGGCTTTTCTTCTTTTTGCTCCACATCTGACAATAATTTTTCCACTTCATAATTTGCCATTGGTACCGGTTTGTTTTTTCCACCAATAAAATCGCCAGCCCCCGGCGTTTCTCGAATTAAGAACCAAACCTCCTTAGGTATCTGTCCGTGCTCATCAACCTCAACCTCTGCCATCACGTAACCTGGATATATCTTTCTCTCTGTTATCTTTTTTTTCCCACCCTTAATTTCAGATACCCTTTCACTAGGAACCAAAACTTTCGAAATCAAATTTTCTAAACCCCTCGCCTTAGCAAGTTCTAATATACCATTCCTAACCTTATCTTCTTTATTACTCTGAACACGTAAAACAAACCATTCCTTAGGCATTCAATTAGACCTGTAAAAAAAACCTAAAAACTTCATAAAGCTAAGCATAGCACATAAAAATCTTGAACTTACTCAGTCACCGGAAGGAATCAAAAGACTTGATAGTTCTGAGGAATTTCTTAATCCAAACTTAATTTTGCATGGAGACCCTACTGTTCATATTCTATCCAGGCCTGGCACAATCTTAAAGCACTCCAATGTACCCCATGATCATAGACACAAACCAATCAACACCCAAAATAAATACCCCTATCACTACGACAGAAACAATCACTACCGCGGTAGAACCGACAAGTTCGTACTTAGTAGGCCACGAAACCTTTTGAAGTTCACCTTGAGTATCGATTAAGAATTCTACCACTCCTTTACCGCTCTTATCTAGCCACTTAATTCCTGTCTCAAAGCCAACAACGAAAACGCCGATCAAAAAACCCAGAAAAACAAAAAGCACAACAGCACTAATCAACCCCCAGGTTAAATCAATATCGACTAATGGGATTTTAGCGTTTCCCGCGACATTTGGCAAGTCTACCAAAACACCGTACAATGAAACAGAAGCAAACAGATCAAGAACGCCGAGCGCTATACCAACAACAACTCTACTATAAATACCCTGCCCTTTTTTATAAATCTCTAGTGATGACATTCCAAATATCTCTTAAATATGGCAGGTCTGGAGGGACTCGAACCCCCAACAGCCGGATTTGGAGTCCGGTGCTCTACCAATTAGAGCTACAGACCTTTATTTTTTATTTTACACTGAAAAT
>JBDIVL010000067.1:0-14409 GCA_039794405.1 Candidatus Jinrextremum sp.
CAGAATGAGAAGCCCGATAGATGCCCATTTTGTCCCTGATGATCTCCAGATTTCTCTCACTATGTATGCAACTGACGCTATCACATATACAATCAACGTGATGTTTATTAAACTCATCTAATTGTTCACCTCCACCTCTCTTTTTTGTCTTTTCCGTAGAAATGGCTTCACATAAAAAATAAATATAACCCCGAAGCATAATGCCCCAAAGCCTGAATAAACCACAGGAATACCAGGGTCTTTAACAATTTGTAAACCAGAATAAGCCCCAGCTTCAGGATCGTAACTCGACTGATATATAACGTATCCTTTATACTCTAATGGGTCGTTCACCCTGATAGTTTTTTCTGCAACTGTTTGCCCATTATCCTCAATTCTTAGTTTACTCGTAAAATGTTTAATCGATTCACCAGTAGACTCATAGAGAAGCGCAAAATTGTTATCAGTATACCAGGTTGCATACGGGTTATTGGAAAATATCCAACTCTCCATTTTTCCTCTTGGCCCTTCAATTTCAACAAGAGTTGCAGGTACCCCTACTTGATCTGATTTCTTCATTACCTCCTGCTTGAAATCAAACGATGGAAAATAGTCGGTTACCATAATTTGGTGATCTGTATCAGGAACCGTATATTTCTTACCTAACTCCCATGGTACAGTACCAATGACACGCTTATCTTTAATGTAGACAATCACCTGTTTCCCCTCGGATGACTGTAAAACCCGTATAGTGTTTTTAGCCATATAAGTACTACCAATGCCACTACAGGTTAATTTTAGATTTTTATATTTCGAAGGATGCATTTTGTCCCAGTCTGGAAATTTTTCAAATATCCAACGGGTTTCTGCACCTTCAGGGCCATTAATCTCCACCTGGACGGCAGGATTGTCAGGTGGTTGTTCATTTAAAGGCCGTTTATCTCCATAGTTAAGCACGTATTGCAACATAGTCACCGTACAGCCAGTTCCCTCCAATTTAAAGGTCTTATTTAAATTCATCGGATATTCTTGGAACAATCCTTTATCAGGTATCGAAACGGATAGTTTTGGGATAGTCGTTTCGGTTGAACTAATAGTTTTGTCCAACTCCTCCTGAGAAGGCAACCAGAGGTACTCAATACGCAGATTTTGTTTCTTGTCATCATAGGAATTCCGCTCATGTGCCAATAACCAGCCTTCAGCAGCAACTTGTTCAGAGCCAAATAATTTTACAAAAACAGCAGGGTTGTCCGGCTTATCCGTCACATTTATCGGTTCTTGTCTTAACTCTGCATCCGGAATGTAATCCTTGATCGTTACTTTATAATCAGAACCGGGAACCCGATACCTTTTTCCGGGTTTCACTTCCAACACTTTTTGACGGTCTTTACTTTTTACATAAGATACCAGTTGAAATTTTGGCTCATTTTTTTCAAGGATAAAGTCATCCAATGCAATAGCAAATGGCAAATCCTTCTTAACATAATCTACTTTTCCTTGCCGATTGATCATTTGTGTAAGGTAATAATTTACCGATTTTCCTTCATAAACATTCACACCACCTTTCACACCTAACTGAAACTTTATAACACCGCCGACTAAAATTAAAACAAGGCTTAAGTGCGTAAGGACAAAACCAGTCTGCAGAAAAGTATTTTTCCATCTTTTAATGGTACAGCAAATAAGGTTAGCACACAATAGCAATAAAAGGAATGAGAACCAATAAGAGTAAAAAACATTACTAAGTTGAGTTACCCGAAAAAAGGTTGCCAGCCCATAGCCATACTTTGCAATGTATTCGTCCAGTGTCCTCTGCTGAAGAATTACTGTTCCCAAAATACAGGCCACTACCATAACGAGAATAATTACTACAGCAAGCTTAACCGAACATAAAAACTGCCAAATTTTGTTCGAATCATCTTTGTTGATTTGGCTAGGATGCCTTACCTTATTTCCCTGCTTAATACTGTCTTTTCCCTCTATTTTCATACGAGGTTGGTCTTTTACATTTTTCACATTAACAGAATCCATATCAATATTAGTAACGACAAATAAAATTACATAGTTAACAACTATACATTACACTTACAATATTTACAAACAACAGAATCTTGCTTTTAGTATCACTGAAGTGCCGAAATTTTTAGGTAATACTAGGGGTTGTTTTGAAATTTGGTTTGTGAATTGTGGACAAAGAAGATCGGTCGTATCTAATCCAATTTATAAACCAACGTTTCTTTTGAATGGTTTTCAACCATCGGGAAACAGCTATTCCCGCAAACAACTTATTTTTCTTCAATGTCCTCCACCTCTTCTTCAATCTCTTCTATTTGATATTCTTGTTCGTTTAAAGAGGTATCCTTAGGAGGCAATGAAGTGACTGTTGACAATATTAAAAATTCCACCCTCCTGTTTTCTTTCTTTCCGCTAGAAGTGGCGTTAGATGCTATCGGCCGGTTAGGACCGAAGCCAGCGACGTGGATTCTTTTTTCCGGTATATTCTCAGTTTTTGTTAAAAAGTGAAACACACTAAGCGACCGAGCTGCCGATAAGTGATGGTTAGAATCCCATAGATGTTTTGTTCGCAAAATAGGATCAGTATCAGTATGACCGTCGATCCTGATTGAAATTGAAGGGTTTTCCTTAAGAAATACTGCGATCTTACTTAATGCCTTCTCTCCATTAGGTTTTATTGCTGCCATACCGGAGTCAAACAGTATCTTCTCTGGAAAAAGGAGCACCGGACCTTCAACGGTATCCCTGACTGTTACGCCCTCACCAATCGACTTCGCAAGCTTTCTGAGTTTATTCATCTCCTCTTCACTTGCCTTAAGCCTGTCCGATAGGGAAGAAAGTTGTCTTTTAAGATTTGTTAGTTCCTCTGATTGATCCCTTATTGTAATCGCCTGCCTTCTATTTAAACTTCTGAGTTCATTTAACTCAGCACAACCCGACATTCCTATAAATACTATCAAAAGGAAAAACTTTACATATTTACTATATCGCAACATTTTTTTCCTCCAGCGGGTGTAAGACAGAATAAAAATTTACATACCATATCACCAACACCTAATTACCTGTTAATAAAGTATAGACTATAACATCTAAGATACTTGTTTTCAAGGGTTTTTTCTATGAATTTTATTTTTAACGTTTCATTGTATATAAAGCTTTTCTGCGAAAGAAATGATAAGTACTTCTTATGTAGATTTCTATTTATTTATAAACCCTATCAGGGTCAAAAACCTTGCTCTCTGCAATCTGGATATTATTTGTTTTTGGTATATATTCCCGGTAAAAGCATGTCTTGTAACCGGCATGGCATGCCGCGACATGTTGTTCCACCATAAAAACCAGCGAATTCCCCTCGCAATCGAAAAATATCCTTTTTACAATCTGAATATGGCCGGAAGTCTCTCCTTTAATCATTAATCGATTTTGAGAACGGCGAAATACATGAATCTTACCTGTTTCGATTGTTTTTACAACAGCATCTCTGTTCATATAGCAAAGAGTAAGTACTTTTCTATCCTGTGCATCAACAATTACTGATGGGATGAGACCTTTCTCATCGAAGTGCAATTTTTCCAATAACTGCATAAGGTATCTCCTTCAAATACTTTATGAACTGTTTATCTTTACCAATGAGTCAAGTTTTAAAAGTAACCGATATTATATAAGCAGTTAGCTATCAGCGGTTAGCCGGTAACTTCTGCCTAATTGCTAACAATGGATAAACGAGTAGATGAGTGAATGGATGTATATTCATTTACTCACCAATACATCCACTCGCCCATCCATGAACTATAAACTGACTGTTGACAGATCATGATCTACTTTATCGGTCTGAGGCTTCGCCTCGCTAGATTTATGAATACTTTTTAAATGCTGTAATTCTCCTGTATAAAAGTCTCGCAGCATCTTCCGGGTTATCAGCATGCATAATACTTGAGATAACTGCAATACCATCTGCCCCTTTATCCAAAACTGTTTCTACATTTCCTCCATGAATTCCACCTAATGCAATCACCGGCATCTTAACCTCATTTTTTATCTTCCGGATTTCTTCAGGTCCAACCGGTTCTAGAAGTCCAGCCTTTGAAGGTGTCGGAAAAATCGGGCCGAAAGTAATATAATCGGCTTTATAGTTCTGGGCTTGCAGCACCTCTTGACGATTATGGGTAGATATTCCAATCAGTTTTTCAAAACCAAGGAATCTTCTTGCCAGAGGAAACGGCAATGATTGCCAGCCAAGGTGGACTCCATCCGCCTCGACTGCAAGGGCGACATCAATCCTGTCGTTAATGATAAAACTTGCTTTGAAATCTAAGGTCATCTTTCTTAGTTCACATGCCAAAGAATAAAGTTCATATGTCGTCAGCCCCTTTTCCCTTAACTGCACTGTTTTTACACCGCCCTTAAGCGCTAATTTTATTGTATTCAAAAATGGCTGCTTGCAAAGGTTTCTGTCTGTAATGAGCGTTAAGAAAAGATTATCAATGATCTGCTTATCCTGCATAACAAACTGTTATATCTCGACGATACCTCCAATCGAATAAATCGAAAGGCAGCGAGCAACGTAACACCTCATGTGTGTATTACACAGACAATACGGGTATGGATTTTTTGTCGATAAGATGGCTATAGCGTTCCAAAATAGAACCGGTAATCTGATCCATAAATTCTTTCACTTGCTGCGGTGCCCTACCAACCAGCCTTGCTGGATCACAAATTTCTTTCAATCTTGATTGAATCCGGGAAAATGACGAATCCTGTGCAATCAGATCAATCAGGTCGTTTCTATCCCCTTTTTCTTTCATCCTGTGGACAACGTCCATGGTATGCCTTCGAATCCTTTCGTGAAGTTCCTGACGATCACCACCTGCATTCACGGCCTCCATGAGGATATTCTCAGTTACCATAAAGGGTAATTCATCCGCAAGGTGGCGGTTGATAACGGAGGGATAAACCTTTATTCCTGAAATAACGTTTAATACAATGTTTAATATACTATCAACAGCGAGGAATGCCTCAGGAATAGAAATTCTTTTATTAGCAGAATCGTCCAGTGTTCTTTCAAACCACTGAGAGGCAGCAGTAAATGCTGGGTTCAAACAATTACAGAGTACATAGCGTGCAATGGCAGCCACACGCTCACAACGCATAGGGTTTCTTTTATAAGCCATGGCAGAAGATCCAATTTGTTCCTCCTCAAATGGCTCTTCTACTTCTTTTAAATGTTGAAGTAGCCGCATATCATTGGAAAACTTATATGAAGATTGTGCAACCCCAGCAAGGGAAAATACAATCTGGCTATCGATTTTTCGACTGTAAGTCTGCCCTGTCACTGAGTAATATTTGTCAAATCCCATCTTCTCTGTAACAAGTTCATCCAGCTTTTTTACTTTACCGGTATCGTTCTGAAAAAGCGCCATAAAACTCGCTTGCGTACCCGTCGTGCCTTTTACACCCTGAAACCGCAATCCCTTGATTCTCATTTCAATCTCTTCAACATCAAAAGCAAAATCCTGCATCCATAAGGAAACCCGCTTGCCTAACGTTGTTGGCTGGGCTGGCTGAAAATGGGTAAAACTTAAGGTCGCAAGGTCTTTATATTTCATTGCCAGATTTGAAAAAAGACTTAATACGTTTATCAATTTTGCAAAGAGAATCTGTAATCCTTCCTTCATCTGTATGATGTCCGTATTGTCTTGTACATAAGCACTCGTCGCACCTAAATGAATAATCGATCTTGCCTTTGGGCATTGTTCACCATAAGCATGAATATGCGACATAACGTCATGTCTGAATTTTTTTTCATACTCTTTTGCAGCATCAAAGTTAATTGTATCCTGAAAGCGCCGCATTTCTTCGATCTGCTCACCGGTAACAGCCTGCAATCCAAGTTCCCGCTGGGCCTCTGCAAGTGCAATCCAAAGCCTCCTCCAGGTACTAAATTTATGCTGGTCAGAAAAGATAAAACACATTTCCGTACTGGCATACCGTTCCGAGAATGGAGATTGATATTGGTTGTAACGATTATTACATGACATAAATTAATAGAACTTAATTTTTCCCCTCTGTAATAAGTAATTTAAGAAAGTATTTTAATAACAAAAGTGTAAAAATCAACCTTTAATAAAAAAAGGCGTCGTACTTGTAAAGTACAACGCCCTCTTTATAAGAAAATTTTTGCATGATTCCGATTAATGTCTATGTGCGTGTGGAAGAGGCCCTGACTCTTCTTTTTCTTCTGGTATTTCTCCAATAATAGCATTCGTTGTAAGCAGTAAACCCGCAATGCTGGTACCATTCTGCAGCGCTACTTTTACCACTTTCGCCGGATCAACAATGCCTGCCGCAACCATATCTACATATTGTTCGCGAAAAGCATCGTAACCAAAGTTACCTGTACCCTCTTTTACCTTTTCCAACACGACAACACCTTCAAGACCGGCATTTTCTGCAATTTGCTGGATAGGTCTTTCGACAGCCTTTCTAACAATATATACTCCGGTCTTCTCATCATCCTTGGCTGGTATTGAATCCAGAACCTTCGATGCCCTTATCAAAGCAACCCCGCCACCAGGCAGAATACCCTCTTCAACAGCGGCCCTTGTCGCATGGACAGCATCCTCAACGCGGAGTTTTCTTTCCTTCATTTCCGCCTCTGTGGCAGCACCGACATTAATTCGCGCGATCCCACCGGAAAGCTTTGCAAGCCGTTCTTGTAACTTTTCTCGGTCATAATCAGAAGTTGTTGTATCCAGCTCTGCTTTAATCTGGGATATCCTTCCCTGAACTTCTTTTGGGTCTCCGGCACCTTCAATAATCGTTGTTGCATCTTTATTCATCACAACTTTCTTTGCCGTGCCCAGATCTTTAAGCTCTAAACGAGAGACCTGTATGCCTAAATCCTCAAATATCGCCCTTGCCCCTGTAAGTGCTGCAATATCATCGAGCATAGCCCTCCTTCGGTCACCAAAACCCGGCGCTTTGACGGCAGCACATTGTAAGGTACCCCGGAGCTTATTGACCACAAGGGTACTAAGTGCCTCTCCCTCCATATCCTCAGAGATAACAACAAGCGGTCTGCCTGATTTTGCAACCTTTTCTAACAATGGAACAAAATCCTTAATCGAAGATATTTTCTTCTCGTGAACCAGGATATAGGGATTCTCAAATATAACCTCCATTGTCTCAGGGGAAGTAACAAAATAGGGAGACGAATAACCCTTATCAAATTGCATCCCTTCAACTAAATCAACCGTAGTCTGCAAACTTTTTCCCTCTTCCACGGTAATAACACCGTCTTTACCTACCTTTTCCATTGCATCCGCTATCTGGTTGCCTATTTCTTCATCATTATTTGCAGCTATGGTGGCAATTTGTGCAATTTCTTTCTTCCCTGATATCTTGATACTCATCCTCGTAAGCTCTTTGGTCAAAGCATCTACAGCCTTTTCAATACCGCATTTGATAGCCATAGGATTCGCCCCTGCGGTAATATTTTTTATACCCTCCTCAAATATGGCCTCTGCTAAGAGAGTCGCTGTAGAGGTACCATCACCCACGGTATCGTTTGTCTTTGAGGCGACCTCTTTAACGATCTTTGCACCCATATCTTCATATGGGTCTTCGAGCTCAATCTCTTTTGCAACAGTAACACCGTCGTTAACTACAGCCGGTGAACCAAAACTTTTTTCAATAACGACGTTACGCCCTTTTGGTCCCAGAGTAACCTTAACGGCCTGGGCCAACTTTTTGATGCCTCTCTTCACTGACTCGCTGGCTTCGTGTCCATAAAGAATCTTTTTTGCAGCCATCATTACCTCCTAAACCTAAAATATTATTCAATTACCGCGAGAATATCATCCTCAGACATCAATAAATACTCTTCACCATCGACCTTTACCTCAGTCCCCCCATAAGAGTTAAATATCACCCTATCACCTTTTTTTACCTGAAAACTTGCCCGTCCACCACTCTTCAATAATTTTCCATCTCCAAGGGCAACAACCTTACCCTCTGTTGGCTTTTCCTTAGCCGTATCCGGTAATACAATGCCCCCTCGTGTCTTGCTCTCAACCTCAACCCTCTTTATCAATAACTTTTCACCTAATGGCCTTACACTCATGATTTAAAACCACTCCTTTCTCTTATTAATCCAACAAAAATCCCTTATCAACCCATATCTTTATCTGTTATTCTAAGAGACAATAATTTTAGCAAACTTATACAGGATTAAAGAAATATTTCGTAATTGTTCTGGTTCACTATTCGCAGTTGGAGAGAGGCAAAGATGGAAAGATCTGAAGAAAGCAAAACAACCAACCGTGAATCTTGGATCTGACAACCTGAGTAGTTACAATATTTCATTGTAATAATATAACTCCATTACTTCCAATAGTACTTAGCAATAACCTGTTCAACAGAGTCTTGTAATATATTAATGTTGATCGGTTTCGGTATCAGTGTATAGGCATCTGCACTGATAAGATCTATTTGTAGTTCCTTTGTTATCTCCGCAGATATAAAAATGCAGGGAATGTACAGTTGCATCTCTTTCTTAATAATCTGAAATGTTTCAAGACCACTATAGTCAGAAAGATGTACATCCAGAATCAGAAGATGCACATCCACCATTTTGGCTATCTTTACCGCCTCTCGACCACAACTGGCAAGATACGTAGTATAGCCCTTAGGCTCAAATAATTCTCTTAAGCTAGCACGACACCCTTCATCGTCATCTGTTATAAGAAGTGAATAGTGTCCTGCATGTGGATCTAATAATGACATCATAGTTGAATCCTTTATGAATTTTACTGGTTTTAAGATTAGCAAATCATATACCAATAAATCTTTATAACTTATTCAAAAATTAACAATAAACCATCGTAATTTTATATATCAATTCATCATTTCCAATAATAGTCATAAGTTGTATAATAATTTATGTTTATTATTTATCAAGGCAAAGCTGAATTGAAAATTATTCTACAGATTTTCTTTTTATTTATCAATAATTTTATCCCTGTTATTATTTACCATTTAACATAATATTGCCATTTTGACACCTTAAATACCCATAAACATTTATCACTGTCACTATGGCAGATATGCTTCTTCTTTAAACATTATTTGGAAGTTGGAAGCAAACAGAAATTTTACAAGGTGTACCCTTTTGAATCGGTTATGGTAATACCGCCCTATATATTACGATATATATGATAAATACCTTCTTGATTAAGAAACAGCAGATTCATATAATCTCTAGCAAGATAAAACCTCTTTACCAAAAATAGGTGTAAAATGAAAAATGTAAATCCAATACATCAAAATAGGCATAATAGCCAGGAGCGTTAAGCCCATAGAATAGATATGTTGCGTGATTACTCTAAAAACAGACATAACTTATTATAATGTTAAGACTTACAGCTACTGCGCTAGATATACCCTCTGTGATATCATAATTTATTATACGGTATATACTTAGAAACAGATTTTAAGTAATCGCGCAACAAGTCTAATAAAAGAAACCGTAATAACAGCCGCAAAAGGGAGAACGAAGAGTCAAAAGAGAAAAAATAACCATAACGATATTGTACAGGGTGAAAGGAGTTTGCCGTCCATAAGGTCCGCCTCATTCATTATACTACATACTACCTGATACTACATACTACCTGGATTGATACATACGGGATTTATCCTCCACCGTTAGCACCACATTATCGGCGCTACAAATTCTTACGAAACAATAAAATCTGTTATCACTATTTTCGTTAAGGCATATTTTGACAATCAGGAATCCGAAAGGTCGAAAATGATTTTCTCACGTTTATTCAAAAAGATTTTTTCAATACTTGACTTAATAAAATTCCCACATACGATATTCTCGCTGCCTTTCTCTATAATAAGCGCCTTTCTTGCGGCAAACGGAACTATGCCCGGCGCTAAACAGTTGTTATTAATCCTTGGTGCACTCGTAATGGCACGTAGTGCCGCTATGTCCTTTAATCGGCTGGTTGATACCAGTTACGATATCCATAATCCCCGTACCGCCTATCGTGTTGCATTACAGGAGAAAATTGGCAGGAAAAATGTGTGGGTCTTTACCATATTCTGTATCATACTTTTCATTACCTGCGCCTGGTTGTTAAACCGGCTGGCCTTTTATATGTCCCCGCTGGCCATTATCATTATTTTTGGGTATTCATACACAAAGCGGTTCACACATTTATCCCATTTTTTCCTTGGCCTTGCGTTGGCGCTTTCACCAATTGGTGCGTGGATAGGAATTCAGGGAACATTATCTATCACACCCTTCCTGCTCGCATTTGCCGTAATCTTATGGACGGCAGGATTCGATATCATATATGCATGCCAGGACCTGGAACATGACAGGAAGTTAGGATTACATTCTATTCCAAAAAAGTTAGGCATCAAAGGGGCATTAATACTTTCCACCATTCTACACCTTCTCATGGTTTTGGTACTGTTAACACTGCCAAGATACACAGATTTGGGAATCATTTACCTGACCGGGGTATTCATCACCACTGCCTTATTATTCTATGAACATTCACTCGTAGCGCCCGGGGACCTATCTAGAATCAACATGGCCTTTTTTACCGTTAACGGGATCATCAGCATGGGTCTTATGGGCATAACCTTAATAGACATCTTTGCATGGTAAATCTGAAGTTTGGTTCCCCGTTGTAGGAGAGTGTGTAAAGGGCTGTTTAGTGGTAGAATAGCCTTTTATCTTCTGCTTAATAACCACATAATTAAGGAAAGGATAATACTGATAATGATACTGGTTGTAAGAGGAAAGTAAAAATGGAAATTTTTTTTGTGAACAACGATATCACCGGGAAGTTTCCCAATGAAAGGTATCTTATTCCCGAACATAAATAGCCCCCCTATTGCAATCAAAATAATACCCAGAATTATTAAAACCTTACCAAAAGCACCAAATCCATCCATAATGATCGACCTCGTTTTTCGATTTGTTTGAACTTAATGAATTACCGTAGCGGTTTCAATAAGTGTTCTAATCCATTCAATTTGATCTCATAGACACACTTGAGCATGTCGCCAAGTTGCCCTTCCGGGAACCCTTTTTGAGCAAACCACACAAGATAAGCCTCAGGCAAATCGATCAATAACCGTCCCTTATATTTGCCAAACGGCATATGTGTACGTACGAGTTTTAAAAGATACTCTTTATCGGGAAACATATCGTTCATATTCTTCGACACGTATAAATGCTGGCTACTTGGTTTATTTTAATAAAAAACACATTTTTTTGAAATATTTTCTAAAAAGACACGAGAAATCCCAATCATCCAGTCCCATTTCAGATTTTGAACTTTGGATTTTGACATTTGATATTTGTCGTCTTCCCTTTCAAGGCAAAATAACTTATAATGTTGTAAATGTCTTCTCTGTGATGTATCTTCACAAATGCGTCAACTTTTAGATGTAAAATACAGGATGCACGATACCTTTTATCTTGCATCTTACTTTTCATTGGTCTGAGGCTCCGTCACGCTAACAATCATTAGCCGTAGTTGACAAGAGAAAAATATTTTTAAAAGGGGAAAATATCCATGTCTGAATGGATTCATATAGAGAAAAATCCGAAACATATTGCCAGGGAAAAGCTGAAGGCCCAGGAGATGAGAAAATCTCAGTGGTGGAAGAACAAGATTTCCCAGGGGATATGCTATTACTGCCAGGCAACTTTCCTCCCGGACGAACTTACCATGGACCATGTGGTTCCTTTATCGAGGGGAGGCAGAAGTACAAAAGGGAATGTCGTCCCGTGTTGTAAGGCATGTAATAATAAGAAAAAATATTTAACCCCGGTGGAAATCGTATTAAACAAATTAAAGCGGCAGGATACAGCAGAACATTTTGAGAAATGAAACACTGAACTGTTAAACAGCAGTACAAAATGATCTGCTTTTGCCAAAAAATCACATCCTGAAATACTCTCGCGGGTTATCTTTTTATACTACATCTTTCTCCCGGACACCGGCTGCTGCTTTTATGTCAGATGTCTCCATCAGTAAAAACATGGTGCGTTCATTCACCCTACCTGATTTACGATTTTTGTTTTATTTCAATCAGGTTGCCGGAAAAATCCTTGAGGAAGTACACGGTCTTATCCTTGTGCCTTCCCATGATAATGTCCACGTTGGACTGCCGGGCATTTTCTGTGACCTCTGAAAAATTATCCAGCATGATACCGAAATGGGTGAAATTAGGGTTGGCGTGATGAAAATCAGATATGAATACCTCTACCTTTATCCCTGTCTTTTCAAAAACGAGTACTTTGATCTGCTGAGAAAGGGAAAACAATTGCTCTGAAAGTTCCGGGGCCAGGAGAATTTCTTTCGTCTTTTCAAGACCTAAAAAATCCTGATAAAACCGCAGTGCTTGCTCTTCACTCTTATTCGTGATACCAATATGATTTAATTCCATGCCGTATTGTAACGACTAATCGCTCGATATGCAAGCATAAGATGTTTGGGTAGAATCGCGTTTATTATAGCGATCTCAAAACAAAATGTCACATGGCATAGCAGATTTTGCCAGGAATATAGGGCTTCTGAAGACTATAAAAGTGACATTTTGTTTTAACATTACTATACATAGTAAACATTTTATAACAGGTAATGAATTAAAAGAGCCCCCAGTGGATTGAATAACCTGCGATAATCCCGATTTGAAATACTCAAATGAATCAGCCAGAACCACGATATGAAATATCGTCTTCCTCTCAATGGCAACAGCTCTGGCCAGCAAAGATTGTGTAATCATCCCCATACCGGCATCGATAAAAAATGGTCGAAAAGAACCTCCAATTCCCTCTGATTGGATATCAACAAGAATACTGAGAGATCCTGGCAGCGTTAATGGATGATACGGCTCCTCAGGAAGAACGAAGATCTTTATTCCCCGGCTTTTCTTTTTTCTCATAATTGTTGACAAAATCTTCATAATTGCCCCATTGGGAGCGTGAAATCCAATGGATTTCACCGTTATCTTAGTTACGAAATATCGTAAACAAAAACCAAATTTTCGTTACTTCTTCTAATCTCGTAAGCATACTTGTTGGTTCCTTGTAAGTCATAACCCATTGATAACATTGCTATTGAGTTTTGTTTGAAGGCATTGGCATATGATTTGTCTTTTAAAAATACAGAACAAGAAGAGGTTTATATAACATCGATATTTCACGGTCATTGAGAAAGGAGGCAATGATGTGGAGAAAGGCTTACAAGATTGTCAGAAGGCCGTAACAGAATGTACCGTTACAAAAACAATCATTTTTCAGGAGGGACCGCTATGAAGACTTCTATTTTAGGAATCATAGCCCTGTTTCTTATCGCATTTATATCAACCGGTGTTTTCGCGGCTAACGGGAACAAAGGTGATTGGGGTTTCGAACCAAAGGATTATCAATATGCCTTAATCGAGGGTGAAATAACTTCAATCGATCACAATAAGGGGATACTCCATGTGAAAGGAACAGATGAACAAATATTTTTCTGTGAGCACACAGAATTTTTTAGCGGGGATATTTCACTACCAATGGAAAGAGTGTTCCATGCCGTAAAATTCAACCATGACCAGAAAATAAAGGCAGACAACGTCAGCGTTGGAGACATGATTAAATCCCGATATAGCAAATTCAGCAATGGCAAGAAATACCTGGACACTTGTTTGGTAAGAAAAAACCTGAAATCCAGAGATGCAACAGGTGACAAAGACGATACATTCCTATCGGGAAAATAAGGTTGCTTATTCAAGGTTTATGGTTTTAGGTCTTTAAACGATTATGCTATAAAGACACAAACACTTCATGTTATTGTGTCTTTGTGGCCAGAGAAAGGGGTAAAAAGATGCTAGCAGTGCTCTATATATTGAAAAGATCTACGGTTCTCTTTCTGGTACCATTTGCAATTTTTCTTTTGCCAACTTTTCTTTACGTCATCATCGCACTCAGCTTGGGAAAAATAATGCATCTGCTCCACAAAGTATATTATTTTCGATACAAAACTCATTGCAACTCTTAATTCTCTTCTTCTTTATGAAGAAAATATGTATGGCTGTATGAAAATTTGTCAGGAAAGGAAGGTGATTAATATGCTCACAATAAATCTTGTCTCATAGAAGTATTATTGAATGGTTGGGCGCTGGTTACTTTACACCGCTATAGAGATATGAGAAAGGAGGATATAATGTGTAAATTTTGGAAATGGACTTTGGCGTCGGCATTCATTGGCTGCAGCACTATGGGTGTGGTTGCCAGCCTGATGCAGAAGGAAGCAAAGGCCGTAGAAATCATCACCCATTGGGTTCCACATGAAGTGTATGGTGTTCCGGGAGAGCCGGATAACAACGGTAAGGTATTCTTTT
>JBDIVL010000068.1:0-14179 GCA_039794405.1 Candidatus Jinrextremum sp.
TAACCACAACCCATGCGCTGGCCTGTCAATCCCGATGTGGTACCCACTGACTGGAGAGCCGTATGCGGGAGATCCGCCTGTACGGTTCGGAGGGAGGGGAGGCAAAAGCCTTCCCTACCCCTATCATTTCTGCGGTATGAGATATAATAAACGATTTTTGAAAGATTGTGTTGCTTTTTCAAGGGAGTATTCTATGCCTTTGGCTTTGCCAAGAGTAGATTCCCCGAGATATAACCCCGTGGAGGAAGGATTAAAAGTGACCTATAAAAAAGTACAAATACATGATTTGATAAATGTTGTAGTAAACATATTAGATGCGAGAGACCCATGTACATTTACTCATTCATGGAGGGTTGCGGAATTATCTGTTCTGATATCTGAAAATATGAATTTGCCAAAAGAGAGAGTTGAGAAGATACATATTGCAGCGCATTTACATGACATTGGCAAGATTGGCGTTCCGGACAGAATTTTAAATAAGAGCGGGAAATTAAGCCATGATGAGATACTGCAAATGCAGGCACATCCAAGAATTGGGTACAATATTATCGAGAGACTGCCGATCCTTGAAGAAACATCACGGATCGTTTTATATCATCATGAGCGATTTGATGGCTTAGGATATCCGGAAGGAATAAAGGGAGAAGGTATTCCCCTTGAATCAAGGATTATTTCTGTTGTGGATGCCTTTGATGCGATAACTTCTGATAGGCCATACAGGAAAGCGAAAAGTTACGATGAATGTTTTGAAGAAATTAATCTCCATGTAGGGAGCCAGTTATGCCCTACCGTAGTTAAGCATTTTATGAATATTCGATACCTTATTCCGGAAGCACTCGATAAATTTGGCACAAGGGAGATTAGCCATATTGCCTTTGTGGGTCATGAGGAATTACTACATTCAAGGAAGTTAATATAAAGGATAAGAAAAGAGAATAAAATGATTGATCTGTCTGATTTAAAAGTATTTGTAAAAAATGATTATTTCTGTTACTATTTTTACCTTTATGAATAGAAAAAAATTGCTGAATATTGGGGTGGTTGTTATTCTCGTGTGCATTGTCTTTTTTACTACCTTCCTGTCCGGGTGTGCTACCTCTGGCTTTACACAGCGAAATATGGCAGTAGTCTCTCGTTATTTTCAGAGGGATGCTGACACTGTGTGGAATGCTGTAATTCATGCTGTTGAAGGAATTCCTGTTGAGACTGCAGATAAAGAAAAGGGGGTTTTAAGAACCCGGTGGGTCCAGGGTTGGTCATCGAGGAAAACAACTGGTTTGCTTTTGGAAGGGCGGTGGCAGGAACGTTATCGCTTATTTATAGAGGTGAATGATAAACAGGATAAAACGTACGTTTCTATTGGTACCCTGATGGAAGAAAAGGCACCTGGTGGAAGTCAGGCGTACCGGTGGAGCCGCGTTGCATCGGATGGCACTATTGAACAGAATTTTCTGAGAAAACTGGAGAGTATTATCAATAACCAGTAAAATAATTAACTGACACATGGTTCGATCTGCAAGATTGAACCAACCGTGGAGTTATGGTTGTAGAATGAAGAGCCCCTTCACTCTACATTAAAAAATGACCGAAGGCCTAATTTAATGCTTAGGAATTTCAAACCGTTTATGAGTGGCAAGGCGTGCCTTGCCACTACACTGTTAAAAGTTGTCTCAAGGCCTAATTTAATTGTAGTCACGCACATTATACCTAATAAGGCCAAAGATTTTAAGGAGTAAAAATGTTTCATCAACCGATAAAATTTCACGCAACGATCATGCGAATCCTTTTTGGATATATTTTATTATTACCGGTTATCCCGGTTTTGTTTATTCCAAGTACGGTAAATGCCCAAGCAGAAACAGAACCAGCCGATAATTTTCAATTGCAGACGTACCTTACAGAAGAGCAGGCGCTTAATCTCGTCTTTCCCAAGTGCGATGAGATTGTAACCGACGAGTTTGTCCTGACACCGGAAGAAAAACGCAACCTCGAAAAACTCCTTCGCAGGAGGCTGTACGAGGATGGGTTCAAGGTTTATATAGGGAAGAGTAAAGGCTCCGTTCAGGGGTATGCCATGATTGCCGAAGAAATTGGTAAATTTCATCCCTTTACCTTTATTGTAGGGGTAAAACCGGATGGGAAGATTTATGAAACGGCCGTCCTTGTTTATCGTGAGAGTCGCGGCGGGGAAATAGCAAGGAAGCGCTTCCTGTATCAATTTATGGGAAAATCCTTGAAAAATCCGATCAGGATAAACAAGGATATAATTAATGTCACCGGGGCCACGATGTCGGTACAGTGTATGTGTACAGGTGTAAGAAAGGTGCTTTCGGTTATTAACGAATATTACCTGAATGGTAAACGAGATGTGAGTAATTCCAAAAAGATAAATAACGATGTAACTGCAGGGGAAAAACAAAAATCCGCTGAGAGAACGGATAAGACTCAGGATAAAAAGAGTCAGAAAAATACTGTTGAGAAGCGAAATCAAACCCCCAGGCAGGTCAAGAAATTTCATAAAGATGAAAGTAGTTCATTCCCGGATGTAAAGTACCTGAAACAAACCCGCTTAATTATGGGTACCTTTGCAGAAATATCGGCATATTCCAACGATGAAGAAAGAACAGGCATGGCTATCGAAGAGGCGTTGGATGAAATGGAACGTATGGATCGCATCATGAGTAATTACAAAGGTGACAGCCAGCTTTCTCAATTAAACGGAACTGCCGGAAAATCGCCTGTTCCCTGTGGCGGAGAACTTCTCGATGTGATTGCGCAATCGCAGTATTACAGTGAGTTGAGCGGGGGTGCCTTCGATATTACCGTATCCCCCATTGTTGCCCTTTGGGGATTTTTTCATGAGAAAGGGCATATTCCATCCAGAGAGGAAATAGCGAAACTCTTGCCAGCCGTTTCTTATAAAAATATAGTAATAAATAAAAGCAGCGATCCGAAAAAACCAAGTACGGTATTTTTTAAGAACACCCAGACACAAATTGATTTAGGTGCTATCGGGAAGGGATATGCGGTAGATAAGGCAATGGAGGTTATAAAAAAACATGGTGTCGACAATGCTTGCATAAATCTCGGGGGAAATATTTATGTTCTTGGTACACCACCTGGCAAAAATGCATGGAAGGTCGGTGTACAACACCCACGGAAAAATGATGAAATCCTGGGTTATTTAGAACTCAAGAATGAGGCTACTGCTACATCCGGAGATTACGAACGGTTTTTTGAAATTCATGGGAAGCGTTATTCCCATATTATAGACCCAAGGACAGGGGGACCTGTAAGCGGCATCTTTGCAGTAACCGTTGCAGCCCCGACAGGGACTCAGGTAGATGCATTATCTACAAGCATCTTTGTTCTGGGTCCTGAAAAGGGTTTTGAGCTCTTGAAAAGAGTTCCTGGTGCTAATGCCCTTATGGTGCGTGAAGGGGAGAATGGTACAATAACCATAGATATGACGGAGGGTTTCAAAGAAAAGTTCAAGAGTACTTACAAAGAAGGAGAAGATAATGTTAGGTGGCATGTGGTCGCTTCCAATAAGCAATAAAATATTTTTTACTTTTTTCCTTTCCATCATAGCGATAGCTATTGGTATTGGCTTTTTAAATTCTTATGAGAGAACCGGG
This sequence comes from Candidatus Jinrextremum sp., assembly GCA_039794405.1. Classification (GTDB taxonomy): domain Bacteria; phylum Planctomycetota; class Brocadiia; order Brocadiales; family Brocadiaceae; genus JBDIVL01. Next base: position 3,639 of record JBDIVL010000068.1, read on the forward strand.
GTTTCTCCGCAAAAGACCATACGTTATTATTGTGGTGATGAAGAAGAAGAGTTTGACGTATCTCTGTCGGCCGAAGAAGTTGAATCAAAATTAGAAGAAGGGATGTTTTTCCCGAAATCTTATCGGGAACTCCTGGAGGTAACCCACACCCATATTTTCTCAATTCCTATTGTAATCTTTATCCTTTCCCGCATCTTCTCAATGACTCGTGTGCGTGAAGGGTTAAAGATCATTATTTATAGTATTTCTTTTACGGGCGTTATATTAAACCTGTCAGCGCCGTGGCTCATCAGGTATGGTTGCCATCATTTTGTCGTCATCTTTATCATTTCGAACATTCTCCTCATTCTGAGTTTTGGAGCATATATCTTCATTCCTCTTTATGAAATGTGGTTTAGAAAGAATCACTATAATGCTGCTGAATAAGAAATTATCATGCAAAAAGTGCCTCTCAGTTGATAAAATACCGCAAAACGGTATTTTGAGAGAAAAGCACAGGCTGGAAGCCTGTGAAAGAACGGAAGGGTTTATTTATCTACGCTTTTCTTCCTGGAAATTGGTTCAGGAGAAGCCAGTAAATCCCTAGTTGTTGTATTGTTTCGGAAAACCGGGTAAAGTCAACCGGTTTTTGAATATAGCTGTTTGCACCTGCCTGATAACAGTTAATCATATCCTGCTCCTCGTCTGATGAGCTGAGAATAACTATGGGAAGGAACTTTGTGCGGTCATCAGCGCGGAGTTGTCGTAAAACTTCTAGACCATTGAGTTTTGGCAGTTTTAAGTCAAGAAGAACAACCTTCGGTAAATTATTCATATCATGCCCAGCGAAGATACCTCTGCAAAGGAGATAATCCAGCGCTTCCGCTCCATCTCTTGCTATCACCACATCACTTTTTATGTGATGTTTCCTGAAAACACATAGGATGAGTTCTACATCGTCTAGATTATCCTCTACTAAGAGGATTCTTTTCGATTGAGATTTTGTGATTTTCGACTGAAAATTTATCATAATTTGTATATCCATGCCGGATCAGGTACTGTCAAAAACAACCAAGGAGGACATGCGACCTAAAATTCAGTACGATCATGGATTGATGTCCAATTACCTTTTTTTCGTTTTTCTTCAGAAAGGGCATATTTCAGCTAGCTCTTCTTGAGGCTACAGTTTTTTATTATCCCCTGAATTTTTTCAAAAAACTAAATTGTTATATTTTATATGACATCGAAAAATTTGTGCCAATGGGTACAAATAATGAAATTTTATCTTTAGTAATAAAATTTCTATAAATTCAATAGTAATGGAGTATGTGATGTGTGGAATTATGAGAAGTGAAACATGAGAAAGTGTATCATGGCACAAATATGTGACGAGAAACAAAAGTGTGACATGACACAGTTTTGATAAATATAAAAAGGGATAAAAGCATATGGGGTTTTTTCGTCAATTGGTAAAAAACGATAAAATATATAGCGTAGTTACAACCAAAAATTGAGATTTATTGAGGGTGCAGCTTTTCTGTATTTTTGTTGCAGCAGGTTCAAATACCACACTCCATATTATACTCTTCCCTTGCAATTTCATGGTCGCCCGGTACAATAACCGCAATTTTATGTAAATTTTAAAAACTTGTATAGGAGGTTTACTATGAAGGCCGTTGTTTTTTGTGAATATGGTGGAGTAGAAAAATTGGCATATACAGAGGTTGAAAGACCAAAGGTTTCTCCGTATGAAGTACTTGTAAAGGTAAAGGCTTGTGCATTGAATCATTTGGATATCTGGGTAAGGCAAGGATTGCCTGGTGTAGAAATTCCCATGCCGCATATTCCTGGCAGTGATGTTAGCGGTGAGGTGGCTGAGGTAGGAATGGAGGTAAAGAAATTCAGGGTAGGTGATAGAGTTCTTATTGCCCCGGGTGTTCGCTGCCGAAAATGTATATATTGTATCTCGGGTAGTGATAGCATGTGCAGTAGTTTTAAGATTATGGGTTTTCAGGTGCAGGGAGGATATGCCGAATATGCCAAGGCCCATGTAGACAATATTATCCCGATTTCCGATAAGCTTTCCTTTGAGGAATGGGCTGCTATTCCCCTGGTGTTTTTAACATCCTGGCATATGCTTGTTACACGAGGGCAACTTAAGCCAGGGGAAAACGTATTGATCCATGCCGCTGGCAGCGGCATTGGCAGTGCTGCTATTCAGATTGCCCGTCTAGCTGGTGCCCGTGTGATTACAACAGCCAGGGGGAAGGAAAAACTGGAAAGGGCAAAACACCTCGGTGCTGAAGAGGTTATAGATTACACAAAAGAAGACTTTGGAGAAAAAATAAGGCTTTTGACAAATAGTAAAGGGGTAGATCTCATATTTGAACATATTGGGCCTGATACATGGGAAAAGAATCTCCAGTGCCTTGCCAAAGGCGGACGAATGGTTGTTTGTGGTGCGACAAGCGGTCCTAATGCAATGATAGATATCCGATTACTATTTATGAAGCAGCATGCCATTCTGGGCTGTTACATGGGCAGCAAGAAGGAGCTTTTGGATGTATTAAATCTTGTAGAGTTAGGAAGATTGAAACCAGTTGTTGATACAGTATTTCCTTTGAAAGAGGCCGCCGCTGCCCAGCAGAGGATGCTCAGTAGGGAAAATTTTGGAAAGATTGTATTAAAGATTTAGTTCAATCGTATAGAAATTTCAAACCGCCTATGTAGTGACAAGGAGCGCCTTGTCACTACACTGTTAAAAGTTGCCGAAGGCCTCATTTAAAGATATTTGGCAATGAAAGGCTATAAATCATACCCTTAATAAGCCTTGCATATTATATTGAGATTGATATAATTTATTCTTTTGTATATAACCTTACAGAAATTAGTAGGACTCATGTGATGAAAATAAATACGGAAAAGAAAACCGAGTATGTCTTTAAGGCTCCCAGGGGAACACAAGATATATTGCCATGGGAATGGGATTTATGGCGAAGGCTTGAAAACTCTGGGAGAGAGGTGTTTGAACTCTATGGTTATTATGAGATACGTACCCCTGTTTTTGAGGATACCCGCTTATTTGTCAGGAGTATCGGGGAAGCAACAGATATTGTTGAGAAAGAAATGTATACCTTTGCTGATAGCGAGGACTCAAGCATAACTTTACGTCCTGAAAGTACGGCTCCAGTTATGCGGGCATATCTGGAATATGAATTACATAAGGTAAAAAAATTTCAAAAATTTTACTATATTGGGCCTCAATTCAGGAAAGAACGTCCGCAAGCAGGCAGGCTTCGGCAATTTCATCAGATGGGTATAGAAGCGGTAGGTTCCTACGATCCTTTAATTGATGTGGAAACGATTCATGTCGCTACCCAGATATTTGACCGCATTGACCTTAAAGGATACAAGGTTAAAATTAATTCCATTGGATGTGAGAAGTGCAGGCCTGTTTTTAGAACTATCCTGAAAGAAAAACTCTCTGAGCGTGAGAAGGAATTATGTGAACTCTGTCAATCACGTCTCAGTCGGAATGTATTTCGTATCCTGGATTGTAAAAACGAAAAATGCAAGGTAGTTAGCCATACCATGCCTTCTATTAATGATTACCTGTGTGTGGAATGTCAGATTCACGCAAAGATCGTGAGAGAAGCCCTTTTAGAGATCGGGATCCCTTATATTGTTGATGCCCATCTGGTACGTGGATTGGACTATTATACCAAAACTGTTTATGAAATTACTCACTCTTCTTTGGGTGCGCGTGATGCCATTTGTGCGGGCGGGCGGTATGATAATTTAATCTCCGATATCGGGGGACCTCCCATCGGTTCTGTTGGATTTGCTATTGGGATGGAGGCAACTATCCTGGCCCTTGAAAATGTTATGGCAAAGAAATCTAAACCTGTCTATCAAGAACTGAGTGGGCCATCTCCGCTTGTGTATATTGTCTCCATTGGGGAAGAGACCAGAAAACAATGTTTTTGTCTTCTTAATCTTTTAAGAAAATCCAATTTTTCTGCTGATTTCGATTACGAAGGAAGAAGTCCTAAAGCACAAATGCGTATGGCAAATAAATTAGGGGTAAGATACGTAATTGTACTTGGCCCGGACGAGTTAGCACGTGGTGATGTTAAGGTTAAGATCATGGAAACGGGTGAAGAAATCACGCTCAGACAAAATGAGGTCCTCACGTGGCTGCAGAACAGGCAAAAAACCTCGTTGTGAGGTGAAACCGCAGCCAATAGCGGTTCAGGCATCTTTTTCGTGTAGTATGGGTTAAGCCTGCCTTGGGTTTGTGAAGGGCGAAGCGAACCTGCCGGTTGGTTTAATCGTTTACGACTGGACCGAAACGCTTGGCATGTTTTCCTATGCCTAGTACCAATCAAAAACGTACAGACCAATGCTTAACATATGGTTCAATCTCCAAGATTGAACCAACCATGAGAGAGATGGAGATTGAAAGGTTTGAAGAAAGGAAAACAACCAACGTGAACCATGAACCTGACACTAAGTAGTTACAAAAATTTTCAGAAGCTTATCCTCATGAAAACGGGGAATGGGAAAAGAAGTTTTTCCGGAGTAATACGATAATTCTCAGGAGATAATTAATATATGTCTATATTGAAAAGAACGCATACTTGTGGTCAACTGCGCAAGAAAGATATAGAATCCACGGTAATCCTGTCAGGTTGGGTAAGTAGTATTCGGGATCACGGCGGGTTGATCTTTATTGATCTGCGAGACAGATATGGGGTTACTCAGGTAGTTTTTAGTCCTGATAAGGGAAATGAATGCTACGAGACTGCCCGCCAATTAAAATCTGAATATGTTGTAGCCGTACAAGGTAATGTATGTGCTCGGCCGCCTGGTACACAAAACCCTCATCTTGACACTGGAGAGATCGAGGTATATGCCGATATCCTCCATGTTTTAAACAAGTCGGACACCCCTCCATTTGAGATTACGGATGAGAATAGTGTATCTTTAGAACTGAGATTGAAGTACCGTTATCTTGATCTGAGACGACCGGTAGTGCAGAAGCGATTGATTTTCCGTCATAAAGTATGTCAAACGATACGTGAATACCTGGACGGTTTAAATTTTGTTGATGTCGAAACGCCCGTATTGACAAAGAGTACACCAGAAGGGGCTAGAGATTATTTAGTGCCCAGCAGAGTGAGTCTTGGAAAATTTTATGCGTTACCTCAGTCGCCGCAACTTTTCAAACAAATACTCATGGTAGCTGGATACGACCGTTACTTTCAAATTGTACGCTGTTTCCGTGATGAAGATCTCCGGGCCCAGCGACAGCCTGAATTTACCCAAATGGATATGGAGATGTCTTTTGTTGATGAGAATGATATTATCCTGATCATTGAAGGGCTTATTGCAGCAATATTCGAAAAAGTTATTGGCAGGAAGGTTGTGGTTCCTTTTCCAAGACTTTCTTACAAAGAGGCCATGACCTCTTATGGCTGTGATGCCCCTGATCTCCGTTTCGGTATGGAGATAAAGGATATATCAGATATAGTTCAGGTATCCAATTTCAAAGTATTTGCAGACATTGTCAAATCCGGTGGTCAGGTTCGGGGGCTCAATGCGACTGGTTGCGGGAATTTTTCCAGAAAGGATATCGATGATTTGACCGCCTTCGTGGGTCAATTTGGGGCTAAGGGACTTGCATGGTTTAAGGTTGAAGAGAATGGTTTGGCCTCTTCAATAACGAAGTTCTTTTCAAGTGAAACCCAGGAGAATATACAACGACGTATGGATGCAAAAAAAGGGGATCTGCTTCTCTTTGTTGCTGATAAGCCTAAAGTAGTTTCTCAATCACTTGCCCAACTCAGGTTGCACCTCGGACAGAGAAACAAACTTATTGATACCGGCGCATTTAATTTCTCATGGGTTGTAGATTTTCCGTTATTTGAATATAACGAAGATTTGAAACGGTATGAGTCACTTCATCATCCATTTACCTCTCCCCATCCTGATGACCTCCCGGTATTAGAAGAGAAACCTCTGGAGGCTAAAGCGCGTGCATACGATCTCGTGCTCAACGGTGTCGAGCTTGGGGGTGGGAGTATCCGTATCCATACACCTGAAGTACAAAAAAGGGTTTTCCATTTACTTGGGATACCTGAAGATAGTGCTTATGAGAAGTTTGGATTTTTACTTGATGCACTTAAGTACGGTGCCCCTCCCCATGGTGGGATTGCATTAGGAGTGGACCGTATGGTTACCTTGTTGTTGCAGCTCGATGATATTCGTGAGGTTATTGCATTTCCTAAAACGCAAAAGGCGACATGTCTCATGACAAACGCACCATCAGAGGTCGATGAACAGCAGTTGAAGGATTTGGGGATCCGGTTGATATAATATCTGTAACCTGAATTCAGTAATCGACCACGAATGAACACCGATGCGTTCAAAACTTTGTTTGTTGAGTCCATAAGGTTTTCTTGAATTTCTTGGATTGACTCAAAGAACTCAATAAACTCAAGAAGCTTAGTAAGTGTATTCTGCTCCAGCCAGCAGTCTAAAGTTCAAAGTTATAGCATCCAACAGATGAAACCGAACATCACATAATAAAACAAAATGAACCACGATTTGATTAAACCATCACGGACAAACGAGTTTGTCCGTGCCGCCCCATCTAAAATACTGTTCGGTTTCATCTCTTGAGTACTATAAAAACCTTTAAACTCATTAGGATATTCATAATAATTTGTGAATATTTGTTGTGTTCTTTACTACGATAAATTAATTTGTGTAAAATGAAGGAGTCTCTTACGTGAAACGACAAATGCTCTTAATGCTTATTGGAGCTGCACTTGTGATCTTATTCATTTCTTTCAGCTTTTTTATATATTTGAAGCGCATGCACCGTTCTCGGTCTTATTTTCAAACTGTAGGACAGTATGTACAGCAGGGCAAGTATGACGATGCCATAGTCCTCTTAAAAGATAACTTGAAAAAAAATCCATATTTTGCAGAGGCTCACGCTGCCTTGGGTATGATTTATCACAAGAAGGATTTGCCTGATGAAGCGTTATCAGAACTAAAGACTGCTTTATCCATTAATCCGGAACTTATCGATATCTATCAGGAAATGTATCTGATATACAGGAAGAAGGGTATGGAAAATGAAGCCAAAAGTGCCTTGGAATCTTATGAAAAACTCAAAAGGGGCGAATAAAATTTATTTTGTATTGCTTGTGTGAAGTTGTTAAAATTTAATAGTAAAAGAAGCTAGAAGATCACGAAAGAATCTATAAGTAAATTTAAATAGCAGTATGAGGACAATTTATGCATTTTTTCATGAAAAAAAATCTCATCCTGATTTTCTTTATCTTTGTTGGAATACTTCATGTGCGGGTACTTTTTGCCCAGGATGATGGTAATAAATATTATCTGGATGCATACAACTTGTATAAGTTGGGTAAATTAGATCAATCTCTTGATATGTTGAGAAAGGTTATAGAGATTAATCCGGATCATGCCGAAGCACATTTTGGTATGGGAAGTATTTACTTCCGGCAAAATATGTTCGATGACGCAGTTAAGTCATTTACAAAAGTTACCCGTATTAAACCAGAGTATGTTGAAGCTTATCAACGGCTTTGGCTGGCGTACAAGAAATTAGGCATGAATGATAAGGCAGAGCAGGAACTCATAAAATATAAAAAACTGATAGAAGATCGTATGCAGGCAATGGGTGGTGCTTCACCCCAGGTAGCGAAGCCTGTATCCCCTCCTCCTCAAAAGGAAGAACCAAAACCTGAGGAGTCTAAACGACCGGAAACAAGAACTCCGGAAACAATTGTCTCAGAGAAAAAGGACTCCGAGTCTAAACCCATAGAAATGGAGAGAGAAAAACCTGTAGTAGTGAGGCCGCAAGCGCCGGCACAGGAACAGGAAGAGGTGAAACGTTCCGTTACTGAGCAAAAGGCACCGGTTGTAGAAAGCAAGCCGAGTGAAACAAGGCCAATAGGCCCCCCCAAATCCTTATTAGAAGTTCAGCCTGCTAAAAAACTTGATATGGAGTACAGAGATCCATACATAAAAGTTAGTAAAAATGATCCTACGTATAAGCATCTCTTTAAGCCATTTAAGAAAACAGGCTCGATCTTGTTTCAAAACCCTCTAAAGAAGATTACTGAAAAATGGGAAAAATCGCACATTGGCAAACTTATCGGTGGTCTCGTATACTACATCATGATTGTACAAGTTTGGCTCTGCGTAGTTTCGGCTTTGTGTATATATTTTTTTAAACCAAAGAGGAATAAATCATGAAGAGATGTCCTTATTGTGCGGAAGAGATCAAGGACGAAGCAATTAAGTGCCGTTTTTGCGGTGAGTTTTTAACCACCATAGCCGATGATAAAAGAAACCCGACCATTCAAACAAAACATCATGACAGACCCCAACAAAAAACAAAATCTCCACGGGCAGAAAAATTAAAGACTAATGACAGATTTCCACAAAAGATGACGTCTCCACCTCATGAAAAAACAGGAAAGAAAGTTGAGACAGGACTTGCTTGTGGAACTGTGGAAGTGCCTGCCGTTGAAACGAAAGAGGAAGCGGAAAAAAAAGAAACTATTATTTCTTTGGTTGAGCCGGGAGATACTGCAAAAAAGAAGAAAGACTGGGTTTTGATAATTGCTATTATTGTATTTGGTATTTTATTGTTGATAATCCAATTTAGTAAGCAATTAGGTATTGAAGGGTTTCCTTAAAAATAGAAAATTTACTGCAGTAACAGAGCTCACAGGTATTTTAGGGTATTTTTTGTGTTACCGTATACCCTATGATTGAAAGTTGCCAAAGCTTGATTCAACAAACGTATAGGAATTTCAATGTTTTGTTGTAGGGGCAGGTTTTAAACTTGCTCCTACATGTGTTCTCCCTTGCCCTGTACGATTCAAAACGTTTCTGTTTTTTCCCATTTGGGCGAACGGAAGGTCCACCCCTACATAGATGTTATAGAAAGTCGCCGATGGCTTAATTCGATGTTAAATAGCTGTCTTTTAACATTCATAGACTGATGTTGTTATCGATTACCGAAATAAAGGTAAATCTGCCGATTCTGAAAGAAGTGTGGTAACGATTCGGGCAATGTTTTCTGTATCACTTCCGATATAACGTATTTTACTTTCCCGATCCAGCACGAGCATGGTAGGTATGATTTGTATTCGATACAGGCTTGGGATTACCCCCTTCCAGCGTTTCCCATCAAATATTTGAGGCCATTCTACTTGTTCTTGCTTTACAAAACCACGGAGATCCTCTATATCATCGTCGAGGCTTACACCAATAAACTGAACACCTCTATCCTTAAACTTCTGGTACATGCTTTTTATCTTTGTAAATTCAGTAATACAGGGATCGCACCATGTCGCCCAAAAATCAAGAATAACAATACTTCCTTTGTATTTCGAAAGGTCAATTAAGTTTCCATTAACGTCACTGACTTGAAATGTCGGAGCCTCCATACCAATACGCGCGCTACCGCTCAATTCGCTGCCAAAGCTGTCGGCTGCCCTGGTATCGATTAGCTTTAATTCTTCTACGGTCTCTTTCGCTTTGACAAAGTCACCCTTTGCTAATAATGCCTTTGTCTTGAAATACAATGCTTTTGCCTTAAAAAGATCCTCAATATTTTTTTGGCTTAGCACAATATCAAAATATGTAATTGCCTCATCAAAATTGTGCATAGCATTGTAAATATTTCCAATATAAAACCTCGCTTCCATGGCCTCTCGTTTCCCGTCATATTTCTTAATTAAGGTATTCAGTTCTTTTAATGCCTCCTCATAATGTTTCTTTGAGTCGGTAAACTTCATTTCGGTAAGGCCACTTAAATTTCTTCTAATAAATTCCAACTGTTTTGCTGCATTTACATCACTCTTCAGTTCTTCAGCAAAAATTGCATACCCTGTCCAAATAGAAAAAACAAATGTGGTGATAGTTAAGACTAGAATGCTTCTTTTTTTCATAATAGCGAATTCTCCTTGTATAAGATATAAGGAACCCTTCCTAACATTAAATATTTAATTTATACCAAATTTTTGACCATATTATCATGAATATATCATATATTCAAGAATCTTTCCCGATGCTGATTTCGCATGTATAAGAAACTCTTTATTGACCTGACCTGCTGAAGAAGTTAAGATGTTTATAAGGAAAGTATCTTGAAATACAGATTACGTGACTAAAAGGAGGGTAAAAAGTATGGAACTAATTGGAACCAATATGGGTTTAAATACTTTAATATACGATTTATCTTCACACATGAGTCAAGTTTCAAAAGAGATTACTGGAACCATAGACGCCATGTTTAAAAAGTGAAAGCAAGTCTCGATTGAGTTATATTATTGGGTAGATGCCAATAATATAACTCAAAGGAGGCTTACTATGAACAATCTTAACAAACTTGATTTCATAGGTCAAAAAATCTATGTTGGTATGGATGTCCACAAAAAGAGATGGAGCATCAGTATATTTACCGAGCAATTTGAGCATAAGACCTTTTCACAACCTCCGGAGGTAGACGT
>JBDIVL010000069.1:0-13889 GCA_039794405.1 Candidatus Jinrextremum sp.
GACCTAAAATACTCTTTTTAGATGAGCCAACCATAGGGCTTGATCCCCAGTCAAGACACGTTGTTTGGGATTTTCTGGGGAAGTTTAGAGAAGAGGGCACGATAACAATTTTCCTCACTACTCATTAAATCAGACAAAACCCCTTCTGGTAATTTAAATATAATAGGTACAGCATCTATTAAAGATGTTGATACTCACAACACGGAAAAAAAATTGTAATTTTATTAATGTATATAAGTAGTGTATTTAGGAGTTTAAATGGAAAAAATTCGTATCAGTTCACTTGCAAAAGAACTAGGGGTAAAGAGCAGCCTGTTGATTGATAAGTGCCATGAAAAAGGGTTGACTCACATTACCCACCATGCCAATACGCTGGTTCCTGAGCAGGCGGAAATGATAAAGCAATTATTCCAATCAGGTGCAAAGGTAGCTCACGCAGGAGCGGCTCCTATACAAGAAGAGCTTGAGGTAAAAAAGGATGTTGTTGCGCAGGCTGATGAACAAGAAAAGGAAGACAAGGCGGCACTGCAGGCTAGTAACGCTGTCAAAATAATCCAGCCAAGTAAGGTTGTAAAATTACAAAAAGGAACACCTCAGCAACAGGTTGTAAAAATAACTCCAGTAAAAACATATTGGAAAAAGAAGCATCAACAAACTTTTATATCGGTGAAGAGGAAAGAGCATGTAAAGAATATTATAGAGCAGAAGAAGCCAACTCAGAAGGAGAGAGAGACAAAGATCGTTATGGAAGCACCAATAACAGTGAAGGACCTTTCTTCCAGATTGGGAATTCGTGCAAATGAGATTATAACCAAATTGCTCCTTGAGCATAATGTACGTGTAACAATTAACCATGTTTTGAACGAAGAAATTGTGCAACTTATAGGTATTGAATACGGGGTAGAGATTGAGATAAGAAAAAAGGAAACTATGGAAGAACAAAATTTTATCCCTGAACAGATATCTACAAGGGTTGAGGACATGGTGTATCGTGCACCAATTGTTACATTTTTAGGACATGTTGACCATGGGAAAACATCTCTTCTCGATAGTATACGCCAAACAAATGTAGCTGCGGGAGAAGTAGGTGGAATTACACAACACATAGGTGCACACAAGGTAGAGATGAATGGAAAGCATGTTGTTTTTCTCGATACGCCGGGGCATGAAGCATTTACCGCTATGCGGGCAAGGGGTGCGAATATTACCGATGTGGTGGTACTTGTTGTAGCGGCCGATGACGGTGTTATGCCTCAAACCGAAGAAGCGCTGAACCATGCTAAGGCTGCTAATGTACCAATTGTTGTGGCCGTGAATAAAATTGATAAACCTGGTGCTAATTCATTACGGGTGAAACAGCAACTTGCAGGTTTGGATTTAATCCCTGAAGAGTGGGGTGGAAAGACACAGTTTGTTGAAACTTCTGCCATAACGAAAAAGGGAATTGATACTCTGCTTGAGAGACTTTTGTTGGAATCTGAGATCCTTGAACTGAAAGCAAATCCAAAAAATCAAGCACGAGGAGTTGTGTTGGAGGCCCATTTGAGTGAAGGGCGGGGAGTTGTTGCAAATGTATTGATACAGGATGGTACACTTCGCCAGGGAGATATTATCCTCTGTGGTAGAACTTTTGGTAGAGCACGTCTGATGACAAACGATAGAGGAAACGAAGTGAAAGAGGTTGGTCCAAGTACACCGGTATCCGTTTCTGATTTTTCTGAAGTTCCCGAGGCTGGAGATAAATTCTATGTAATCGGTGATATACAAAAGGCAAGAGAAATTGCTCAGGCTAGGCAAAAGAAGGAACGTGAGACTTCTTTAGCGAAATATCAACACGTTACATTGGATAGTCTGTATTCCAAAATTGCTGAAGGAAGAGTAAAAGAGATTAAAATAATATTAAAGGCTGACTATAAAGGTTCTATTGAAGTATTGAAAAAAGCATTAGAAGAGCTTTCAACCCCTGAGATTAAAGTGAAAATACTGCATTGTGGTGTAGGGGGAATAACGGAATCTGATGTGCTTCTCGCAGATGCATCTGATGCTCTTGTAATCGGATTTTATGTAACGGCTGAGGATAAAGCACGTTTGTTGGCAGAAGAAAAGGGAGTAGAAATAAGACTTTATAAGATCATATATGATGCAACGAACGAAGTAAAAGCTGCCATGGAGGGTATGCTAGAACCTGAATTTAAAGAGGTTGTATTAGGTCAGGTTGAAATACGAAGGGTTTATAATGTTTCAAAGTTTGGTAACATTGCCGGTTGTTACGTGAAATCAGGCAAAATTACCAGAAATGCTGCTATCCGTTTGATCCGTGAAAATATTATTATTTATGATGGGAAATTGGAATCCTTGAAAATTGTCAAAGATGATATGAGAGAAGTCAGGGCAGGATTTGAATGCGGATTGAAGATTGAAGGTTATAATGATATTAAGGTTGGGGATGTTGTGGAAGCGTATGAGATGCAAAAGATTGCTCGAACCCTCACCGTGTAATACATAAAGTATAATCTTATTACCATATCTGTACGTTGATATCTGAAAAATAATTACTCTTTTATAGTTCTTTGATATTTGATAAAGGAAATATAAAGGAGTATTGATAGCGCCTTATAACTATGCATCTAGAGTTTTCTGATTCTGATGATACTATAGTTGGTATTTTAAATGTTCAATTAGTAATCAGGGGTGCAAACACATTAAAAGAAAAACGCCGTGTTATTAAAAGCCTGAAGGACCGTATTAAAAATAATTTTAACGTTTCAATTTCAGAGGTTGGGTCTTTAGACCATTGTCAGTATTCTAAATTAGGGATTGCAATGGTGAGTAATGATAAACGACATGTGAATAGTACCTTATCAAACTTGGTCAATATGTTCCGATGTATAGCTTCTGTTACACTTGTGAATTATCACCTTGAGTTTGTATAATGGTACTGAAAGACTAAAAGAAAGATATGCAGACTTTGAGCTATTTTGCAGCTTTTTTGAATTGTAGGGAATAAACGAAACAATTAGTTGCGGCTTGCTGTATCGCGGTATACTTTTTATCATTTATAAAGAAGGAGGTCGTCATGTCCTCAAGAAGGATCGAGAGACTGGCAGAAGCCGTAAAACAAGAAGTAAGTAAGATTATCCTTTATGGATTAAAGGATCCCCGGATAAGTTTCGTTACAGTAACACATGTGGAAATTTCACCCGATTTAAGAAGGGCTAAAGTCTATATTTCTGTTATGGGAGATGAATCATCTCAGAAAAAAACTCTCCAAGGATTAGAACATGCGAGAGGTTTTATCCAGACTGAGTTGGGCGCAAATTTGAAAATGAGATACACACCTCATTTGTCATTCTTTCTGGACGAATCGATTAAAAAGGGTATGCATATCTCAAAAATTATTGATGAGGCAGTTAAAGGGAGTAATTTATAAAGGTTAAAACGAGGATGAAGAAATTATATTTAGGTTTGCCTAAGGGTAGCCTTCAAGAAGCAACAATTGATATGATGAAAAAAGCGGGCTACACCGTTATTGTCAGTTCTCGATCTTATTATCCTACAATTGATGATGATGAGATTTCTGTTAGACTGATTCGGCCGCAGGATATGTCCCGGTATGTTGAAAAGGGTATTATTGATGCCGGTCTAACAGGTGCCGATTGGGTAAAAGAAGCAAACTCTGATGTAGAAGTTGTTGTTAGCCTGGTATATGCGAAACAGCGTTTAACAAAAGTTAAATGGGTTTTAGCTGTTCCTGAAGGATCACCGATACGTTCCGTGAATGATTTGCAAGGGAAAAAAGTTGCCACGGAATTAGTTAATGTGACACGGCAATACCTTGCGGAACGGGGAGTAGTCGCCGATATTGAATTTTCTCATGGAGCAACCGAAGCAAAAGCCCCTGATTTGGTCGATGCAATTGTAGAGCTTACCGAAACGGGGAGTAGTTTGAGGGCAAACAAACTCCGTATTGTGGAAACCATTATGGAATCCACAACACTTCTCATTGCTAACCGTAATATATGGAAAGATGATTGGAAGCGCACAAAAATCGAAAATCTGGCAATGCTTTTCGAAGGTGCTATTATTGCTCGTGAAAAAGTCGGACTGAAGATGAATGTGCCTAATGGCTCTTTAGAACTTGTGTTAAAAATACTTCCCGCTCTGAGAAAACCTACGATTTCTACTCTGGCTGAGGGCGCTGGCTATGCAATTGAAACCGTCTTGGATGAAACGATAGCACGAAAGATTACCCCGGAATTAAAAAGAGCAGGTGCTGAAGGAATCATCGAATATCCGTTAAATAAAGTTATTCTCTAACAGACGGACATTAAAATATGTTTAAAATACTACGAAGAAGTATGAAATGCCTTTTATCAATCCTTTTCATGTTATTTTCACTCTTATAATACTCTCAGCAATTAGTTTTCTAGGATGTAGCAGCGGTATCGCTAAATATAGTACACAACCAGTTGGTGAAGACAAAGGCCAATCTTTAGATACTCACGGAAAGGCACGTTCCTATTTTTGTGCAGGGTATTTTTTCATGTTAGACAGAGATTGGGAAAATGCGGCTGATAGTTTTGAAAAGGCGATTCTTTTCGACCCTTCTTCAGAAAGAATTATCCGGCATTTAGCTACCTGTTATTTCCAATTAGGCAAAAATGAAAAATCAATCTATTTTATTGAAAAATTAGCCAAACTTAAAACCCAGGAATTCAGTGTGCATTATACGTTGGCAACCCTTTATGAAGCCACAGGAAAATATCGGGAGGCGATCGAAGCATATGAATGGGCACGCCGGTGTAAAATAACAAGATTAGACCACATATTTTTGGCAGATACGTTATACAGGCTTGCTAATCTTTACATGCAGGAAGGAATGATGGAAAAGGGTGCCGAGTGTTATAAGAGCATGTTTGATATGAAGCTTGTAAATGATCCTGCAAAGATATATTATGAGATTGGACAAAGATATTTTGAAAAAAACGATGTAAAAAAAGCCCTAGAGTATTTTTTAAAGGTAAAAGAGATTAATCCAAGTTTAAGTTTTATCAGTTTCTATCTTACTCTTTGCTATAATGCACTTAATGATTATGATAATGCTGTTCATGAAGCAAAGATCTTCTTGGAAAAAGAATCTGATAATTGGATCATACACCTTGTCCTGTCTGAAATATATGGGAAGACAAAAAACGAATCAGGGCGGGATGCCGAGATGGAGAAAACCCGAGATATTCTTAAAAAGAACGTAAGCGCTGGAAGTAAGAATCCCAAGGAATATTTCTTATTATGTCAGATTTACAGGAGTCAACGGAGGATTAGCGAAGCGATTGTTGTTATAGAGGACATGAAATTGATTCCTCTGGACAGAGAAACACAGCGGGATGCTCATTTCCTGCTCGCAAATCTTTACTACGAAGATCAGAAATTTGACAGGGTAGAGGAAGAGTTACAGATGGCCTTAAAAATGGACCCTGATTTTCACGAGGCGAATAATTTTCTTGGTTATTTTTTTGCTGAAAACAATAAAAACTTAGATGAGGCCATACAACTTATCAATAAGGCACTAAAAGCACAACCCCAAAATGGGGCTTATCTAGATAGTTTGGGATGGGCTTTTTACAAGAAGGCACAAACAGAGGGCAGGAATGATTATTTCATTATGGCGCTTCAAAAGCTGCAAAAGGCCGTTCAGCTTGCGGAAGAACCTGACATTTATGAACATATAGGAGACGTCCATTATAGTTTAGGAAATTGGGATGAGGCTGTTATGTTCTGGGAGAAGGCATATACGTTATACAAAGAGATATCTCGCAATGATACACAAATAAGGAATATTACGGCAAAGTTGGAAAGAATAAAAAGGTTTATTTCTGAAGAAAACAATTTAAAAGCTGTTACAAATTATAAAGATGCCGGGACTTGTACTCAGCCATGAACTTTTATAAGGAAAAATACAGGAGAAAAGAGAAAATTGGCCGGACATTCACACTGGGCAAGTATTAAACACAAGAAGGGTGCAGCTGATGCTAAGAGGGGCAAAGCCTTTTCTAAAATAACCCGAATGATTACGGTAGCTGCTAGAAAAGGTGGAGGGAATCCAGATATGAATCCCAGGCTACAGCTTGCAATAAGCAAGGCTAGGGCAGTTAACATGCCTAAGGAGAATATAGAGCGTGCAATTCAAAAAGGTACAGGGGAGAGTGGTGGAGAGGCTGAACTGTATGAGTGTATATATGAAGGGTATGGTCCTCAGGGCGTTGCCATAATGGTAGATATCCTTACCGATAATAAAAATAGAACCGCGCCTGAAGTACGAAAGATATTTGAACGATTTGGTGGGAATATGGGTGAATCTGGTTGTGTATCATGGATGTTCGAAAAGAAGGGGTTTATTATAATTAACAGTGATAATCTGGATGAAGATGAACTTATGATGTTGGTTTTGGAGGCAGGTGCTGAGGATTTACAAAAAGTAGGCAATGTTTTTCAAGTTATTAGCCCGCAGGCAGATTTAGATAAAGTTAAGAAAGCTATTGAAAGTAAAAATATAAAAGTCGAAACTGCGGAAGTTAGTTGGATGCCTAAGACCAATGTTGATTTGGAAGAAACGGCGGGTCGTAAAGTCCTAGGTCTTATGGAGGCACTTGAAGAACATGACGACGTACAAAGTGTTTATTCTAATTTTAATCTTCCACAGAGCCTTTTAGCAGAGGCCCAGACAAAGTAAATTATCTCACTCTTTTTCTTTTTTCCCATCAGTATCTTTACTCATACCTGTATCCTGAGAAATCTGCTGCTGTTCAATCAGCAGTTACCTCGGTTCCACCACGGGCTTTTGGATGTTCCTTCTTTATTTGTAACAATTCAAGTACCTGATCACCGTCCAATAATTCTTCCTCTTCCAGTTTCTTTGCTAGAAGTTCTAATTTATCACGATTATCATTAAGCAGTTTTTTAACCTTCTCATAGCCGGTCGTGATAATATTTGTAACTTCTTCATCGATAGTGACAGCGGTCTTTTCACTGTATTCTTTCTCTTGGACAAGATCATGTCCAAGAAAGATATTTCCTGATTGTCTGCCAAAAGTTTGAGGCCCCAGCTTTCTGCTCATGCCAAAGCGGCATACATAGTTTCTGGCTAGTTGCGATACCTTCTCTAAATCATTTTGGGCGCCTGTTGAAACCTCACGGAGCATGAGTTCTTCTGCAGCACGGCCACCAAGGAGGACACAGAGGGCATCGAGAATTTCAGGCTCACTTGTTAAATACTTATCTTCCATAGGTAATTGCATGGTATAGCCGAGCGCTGCGGTTCCTCTTGGGATAATAGAAACCTTATGAACAGGATCAGTATTAGGAAGTAAAGCAGCTACTAAGGTATGACCCGATTCGTGGAATGCAACAGTTTTCTTTTCTCTGTCGCTCATAATCCTGCTTTTTCGCTCCGGGCCAGCTAATACCCGGTCAATAGAGGACTCCAATTCTTCCATACCTACAGAGTTTTTATTATATCTTGCAGCAAGGAGTGCTGCCTCATTAATAACATTTGCCAGATCAGCACCTGAAAAGCCTGGTGTGCGCTTTGCGATGGTCTTTAAACTAACATCTGGGTCCAGCTTTACATTTTTGGCATGGACCGATAAAACGGCCTCACGGCCGATGAGGTCTGGTCTGTCAACAGTTATTTGGCGATCAAAGCGACCTGGACGAAGTAACGCACTATCGAGAACATCAGGTCTATTTGTAGCAGCGATAATAATGACACCCTTTTGTGCGTTAAAGCCATCCATCTCTGCAAGAAGCTGGTTGAGGGTTTGTTCACGTTCATCGTGTCCACCGCCAAGTCCTGTTCCACGTTGACGGCCAACACTGTCAATTTCATCGATAAATACAATGCACGGGGCTTTTTCTTTTGCCTGGTCAAACATATCCCGGACCCGGGCGGCACCCATCCCAACGAACATTTCAACGAAGTCGGATCCACTAATTGAAAAAAAGGCCACACCTGCCTCACCGGCAACTGCTCTTGCGAGTAATGTTTTTCCTGTTCCTGGAGGGCCTATAAGAAGCACACCTTTAGGGATTTTTCCTCCCAATTTCTGAAATCGTTCTGGATAAGAAAGAAAATCAATAATTTCTTTGAGTTCCTCTTTTGCCTCATCGCACCCTGCGACGTCAACAAAGGTTGTCTTCTGTGTTCCATTGTCCGAGTATAACTTTATTTTTGCCTTTCCAAAGGACATAAAAGGTGAGCCCATTCCACCAACTTTTCGAAAAAGAAAAAACCATCCTAGTGCCATAATTCCAAATGGGAATACCCACCACATCAGGATATTTTTGAGAAAGTTATTTTCAACTGCACCTTTAAACCTGACTTTTTGTGACTCGAGCTCATTAACGAGTTCCATATCTTGTATTGGTACGGTAACAAACGCAATTTTTTCTTCTTTACCGTCTTCAAGAGTTGATTTTTTGTAGTAACCCCGGATAAGATTTGGGCCTACGGTACAATCACTTATATAGCCATTTTTAAGATACAATCTGAATTGACTATAGGATATTTCTTCAGATTTAGGGGCTAGGAACATCTGTACAATATACATAACAGCAAGGAAAAGAAGAATGTATCCGATAGAAAATGGTGTTTTTTTTGTTTTATTTTTTTTTAGCATGTACTTACAAAAAGATGATAGGATAATTGTGAACTATGATATAGGATAAATTTTCCACAAAAAACGTAATTAATTATATTAGAAAACAAGGGTAATGTCAAAATATTTCAAAGAGATTTAAGTTGATAATAGATAAAAAAATACTATAATAAAGGTTTAGTCGGGGTGTAGCGCAGCTTGGCTAGCGCGCTTGAATGGGGTTCAAGAGGTCGTGGGTTCAAATCCCGCCACCCCGACCAATATTTTCAAGGGTTTCAAGTATTCGATACATTTCTGTTTTTCCCCATTATGACCAAATGTGACCGAATTTGGCGGAATTGAAAAGGATCAAGTTGATGCCCATTTTGATTTTTCCATGCATGACTTCAAGACCCGACAGTATTCTTTGTTTTCTTTCCTTCTTCAATTGCAATTTTTACAGCTTCGAGAAAAGCCGTTTCTGATTGAGATATAGTGATCGATGCTGTTTTCATGACAAATAACCTCATTCTTCAGCCCCTCAATTAAAGGATGTGCAATACCAGAAAGTATAAGAGTTACAAGATCAACCCAGTATGCTGCCAAATGAGGTGTTAATACAGGAACACGGAAAATGAGTCTCGGATAAAGTCCTTTTGCCTTGGCGTACTGCTGCATCATCTCACGGTAGGTCATAATTTCAGGACCGCCGATATCAGATTCCTTACCGGCAATCTCAGGATTCAAAGGACATCCCACTAGATACGCGAGAACATCCCGGACTGCAATAGGCTGGTTTTTGTGTCTATCCATTTAGGGCGCACCATAATGGAAAGTGCTCAAAAAGTTACCGCAGCTTTTCACATGAAACGCTGCCTGCTCCGATAATAACTGCTGCCCGTGAAATCGTTGCGAGTGTTCTTACCAGAAGATAGAATTTTTGCGACCTCTGCACGGCTTCTCAGATGTTCAGAGAGATTTTTTCCCATCTTCCCAGTCCGCCAAAGTAAATTACCCGTTCGAGCCTGGAGGCTTCCGCTGTAGCAACAAAGTTCTTTGCAGCAAGCTTATCCATCTTTGCAAATTCTCTGTTTGAAAAGATACTCTTCCCACCCATGGAGTGAACCAGGTAATACGCAGAGTGAATATCGTGGAAAGCTTTAGGTAATTCTTCGTCTTTCAGGATATCTCCCTTTACAACTTCAATAAGTTCATTTTTGAAGAGGGATGGAGAAAGTCTTGACGGGTTACGGACGAGGAGTCTGAGTTTTATACCCTTTTTAAGAAGTTCAGGGACCAATCTTCTCCCGATAAAACCGGTAGACCCGATAACTGATATCCTGCCGTCTGGTTTAATTGTTAGGTTATTCATAAAAAATTACCTTAAAATTTGTGTACATGGATATATTTCCAATAATGAAGAAAGGAGTATATATCTCCTAACTAACCATTCGTATTATATTGTAGTCATGTGCTATCAGATTCATAATTGCAAGCAATCATCTCCTTTGGGAAAAACAGGAGAATACGGTAGGTTTGGCATCAATGTATTCTTCAATCTTTTTTATCTTTTATACTTTCTTATTGATTTTAACCATTGACTTGCATATAGTAAGCGGGCATCTATTCTTTAAAAATGTGTTACGGCTGCATGAAACCAACTTCATGATAAAGGAATTATGCTCGAATCATTTCGGGTAGCAAAATTCAGGTTTACCGTCAGCGCCAAAGATCACATACGCTTCCCCCCTTATAAAGGCGCTGCATTTCGCGGTGGCTTTGGGTATGCCTTTAAACGTGTGGTCTGCGTAACAAGGGGTAAACAATGTGATGACTGCCTCCTGAAACAAAAGTGTATTTATTCATACATTTTTGAGACGCCGCCTCCGGACGATACCGAAATACTTCGCCTCTATCCAAAAGTTCCACACCCATTTGTCATCGAACCTCCAGTTACAGAAAAGCAGTCCTTCGAACCCGGCGAAGAGTTTTCCTTTCAGTTAATTCTCATAGGCAAGGCTATAGACTACTTGCCTTATTTTATCTATACCTTTACCGAATTGGGAAAGCAGGGGATTGGGCAGGGAAGGGGGAAATATAATATCATACAAGTTGAAGGGATAAGTTTAGAGGATGAATCAGTACAAATTTACAACCATAAAACCCAAACCCTCACAAACCACTATCCCGTAATTCAAGCCCATCAATTCAATCCTCAAAGCCTCGTACCTGTCAACACGCAGGAAATGGTAACCCATAACAAAATAAAACAACCTCAGGCAACATCCCCCAACATCTCCCCGCCTTACGAAGGAGGGGACAAAGGGGAGGTTGTAAAATCAGATACAATCCAGCAGGATCATAACAATAAAACAACTATCTCATTTCTTACTCCTTTGCGTTTGCGTTTCGATGGTCACATAACCGATAAAATCGAATTCCATATATTCGTTAGAAACCTCTTACGCCGTATCTCATCTTTATCATATTTTCATTGCGGTGAAAAGTTGGAACTGGATTTCAAATATTTCATTGAAAGGGCAAAAGTGGTAAAGCAGGTATCATCGGATATCAGGTGGTTTGATTGGAAACGGTACTCCACAAGGCAAGAAGCTTGGATGGCATTAGGTGGTATTACAGGTACAGTCTCATATGAAGGTGATGTGTCAGATTTTATGTTTTTCCTAAAATTGGGTGAATATGTTCATGTGGGAAAGGGGACGTCGTTTGGATTAGGAAAATTTGAAATTGCGTGAATTTTATAAAGATGTACAAAAGTTTTCATAAAATATGGAGATTAGGTAATGGATAATCCTTACTTGCACATTGTTCCAGACTTTTTTAGCGCCTTCTTCATGTTCCCGTTTGGATTTGATGCTAGCAAGTTTAAAAAAATTCAGAAATTATTTTCTGATGATCAAAAATGGAGGGCAGAAGATTATAAGATTAAAAATGGTCTCGATTATAATGAGTATATTTACTTTTATAAGCATATCAGAGAAATACTTTTCTGCCCGAATAATTCCAAGAGCAATAGGGAAACCGATAAACCCAATTATTTTAAAATTGGCTATAAAGAAAAAGATATTTTCTACGAAGTAGAAAATACAAGAATAGAAGAACTTAAATGCGTATCATTAAAACTACAAAATATTTATTTACATCTTTTTGAAACGGGTGTAGGTGTTTTAATTTTTGAGATAATTGATGATCAAAGCAAACGTAAAGATAAATATACTTTATCAGATTACCTCTTCTTTCTTTGTAACGGAAGAAGGGTGTATGTGCCTTTTATTAATCCTGATGCAAAGGACGAAGATTGTTTTAAAAGCGCTTTCAAACGGGAAAATGCCATAGAAAAAGGAGAATGTGCTAGTCATATTCGCATTAAGAAAGGAGATAAAAATTTAGTGCTAGAGGAGGATTTTCAGAAAAGTTTTACAGAGATAACCCAAAGGCATAAGGCAAATATAGAAAAACTATCTTCCCAAATACCTGTCTTGGGTAAAAATATTACGTATTTTCTCGATATCAATAAAACGGTAGAAGACGTTTGCTTTAAATATGAAAATGGTGCTTATTGGCCTATTATTGATGATCGAATGCTTATTCATAGTTTTTATAGTATTCCGGAAACACCTATTAAAAAACCGCATTCAAGATCCAATAAAGAATTTCTTGAAAAATTGAAATACTTTTTGAATGAAGATATTTTGGAGTTCAAGTTTTCACAAAAATTACAAGAGATAAAACAAGTTGCCGACGTCTGGTATCAGTTAATACATGTCGACCAATCTTCCCCTACATGCCAAAATGATTATTTGCTTAAAAAGATTTTAGGTGAGTCCTCCTATAATCGTTGGTCAAATTTGGGAACTTTTTACGGTTACTCCCGATTTAGCTCAGTAATGGTTACTGATATAAAAGAGGCTAGGTTTTTGTACAATCATTTTCAAGCCATGTATTACCAAATTGCTATTTTGCTACTTTTTTATAGAGGGACACTGCTAACATTCTCTTCGAGGAGCAAACAACTGGCCAGTACAATAAAGGGATATAAAAATGATGATCTTGATCAAATTTTTGAAAAGATTAAAGTTTTGAATCAAGATTTTATCTTTTTTCGTAATACATATTGGTTCCGTGAGGTTACGGCACAGGACCAGGGTATTGAAATATTCGATCTGTGGTCATCCAAGCTGCGCAATAGAGAACTGTTTGAGGATATTCAGGCAGAAATTGATGGGCTTTATTCATATATAGATGCGGTGTTAGAAAAAGAAACAGCAAGAAAAATTGATACCATTACCCTCTTAGGTGGAATATTTATCCCATTCTCCATAGTTGCATCCTTATTTGGAATGAACCTTTACTTTGTTAATAATGATCTTTTTGTACACTTTTCAGAATGGTTAAGACTTCCTGGATCAATTGCCATTTTTATTATTGCATTCCTTATTACCTATAGAGTTACACAACACTTTTATTACGACTTGGTTAGTAAAGATAGCAAAAAGGAAAAAGATCTATTTCCTAGTATTCTCAAATTTATTAAAGTTTCATTGAGGTCCTTGAGGTCCTTTTTTACTAGGATAAAAAACTAATTATGAACAAAGGAATTAAAAATTTTGTTTTTTTTCTCGGTGGATACGATGCCGAAATGTGCGAAATCCGCAATATATTAGAAACAAGGAATATACCTTTTTTCGATAAACAATTGGCATGGGGAGCAAAGGCAAGCGCATATGAAAAAGAAATAGCACGGCTTGATAATATCCAGATTCCGGTATTAATCGAATTAGAAATCGATCTTTCCCTTTCACCTTGCACGGTCATTATTGACCACCACGGCAAAGAGGCTGGCAGGGGAAAGCCAACTTCTCTTGAGCAGGTTGCAAATCTGCTTAGTATGGAATTAAATCCCTGGCAAAAACTCATTGTCGCTAACGACCGCGCATGGATTGATGGACTGATTGAGGTTGGCGCGACACAAGAGGAAATTGATAAAATTCGCCGATACGATCGCCTTTGTCAGGGGGTGACAGAAGAAGAAGAGAAGGCGGCTGAGGAAGCAATCAAGCGTCGTGAAGAGTATAGAGATCTGGTGGTAGTGTATTTTTCGTATAAACATACCTCGCCAATAATGGATAGATTATATAAGAAATATCTCAATATTATCGTATTTACGCCTGAATCTGCCAATTTTAGTGGTGATGGGAAATGCATACTGAAATTGGCAAGGGAATTTCCAGGAGG
>JBDIVL010000070.1:0-13845 GCA_039794405.1 Candidatus Jinrextremum sp.
TTACACCAAGAGGAGAATTTTCTATAATCCTGGCGGGGGCTATCGCAATGAGCCACAATGTGCCTTATCCATTAGGATCACTTACCGGCATCTATGTACTTCTGAGCGCCATCCTTGGCAGTATTATAATGAAAGAAGCTGATTGGTTTATAAAATGGTTTATCAAAATAGAAGAAAAGGAAATCAGACAAGCAAGGAATGACGCCGGCAAAATATAAAAATTTTCTAAATATTCCTTTTAAACTGTGGATTTAAGGATATAATTAGAAAATTAGGCAATAAATATCAGAGAGATAAAATCAAGCCACTACGATACGAACCAAGACGAAAAATTATAAGGCTCTATCTAAGATCAAGATAATAGTTTGCCAGAAATAATGCAGAGTAAACAATTTTATAGGAAACTTGGGGTTAGAGGCTGGAAATCAAACATCCAATTTCTCATATTTAACTTTCAATACCCTCGTAATCCCGGTGTTCTCTGCGGTAATCTGAGCAGTTACGATCAAAGCCAAATATAACTTTTTTCTTCACGTAAACATTTTTTTTCAATGAATCCAACCTCGCAAATTTTCTTGCAAAACGTATTATTATAATAAGGAAAAACTTCTCGGCAGGGCACCTTTAAATACTATTATCAAAATATTTTTTGTAAGGAACTTAATAATAAAAGGTACCTCTTTCTGTATGTTCAATTAAAACAATCGTGAGATCTATAACCAGTTTTTCCACGAAAAGAAAAAGAAAAGTCAACAGGATAAAGTAATATCATGACAATTCAATGGAAGAAATCAACATGCCCTTATTGCGGTATAGGCTGCGGAGTTGTTGTCGGGATTGAAAATGGAAAAGTCATTAATATTCACGGGGTAAAGAATCACCCTGCTAACTATGGAGATACCTGTACGCTTATCCATAATTTCCTGCCCCTCTTTACTACCGGGGACAGGCTGACGTATCCTATGGTTCGCCGTAGTGATAAACTGGTACCCGTTACGTGGGACGAAGCCATTCAATATACTGCCGAAGAATTACACAGAATTATAAAGAAATACGGGCCGGACTCAATAGCCTTTTATGGCGGTGCTGCAAACTTCACAGAAGAATACTACCTTATCAATAAGCTCATGAAGGGATTTCTTGGTACAAATAATGTAGAATGTACCTCCCGTCTGTGCATGGCAAGTACGGCAATGGGATTTGTTTCTACCCTCGGTGCAGATGCCCCGCCTACCTGTTACGCAGATATCGAAGAGGCGGACCTGTTTTTTATTGCTGGCAATAATATGGCCGTATCGCTGCCGGTTTTATTCCGCCGAATCTGTGCGGCCAGAAATAAAAATAATGCCAAAATTATTGTAGTCGATCCCCGCCGGTCGGAAACTGCTTCCATGGCAGACCTCCATCTTCAGATCAGGCCAGGCACCGACGTTGCCCTCAATAACGCCCTGACCTATGTTTTATTAAAAGAGGGTTTCGTCCACGAAGAAACTGTAGAGTACATTACCACCGGACTTGACGATCTGAAATCAATGTTAGAAGGATATTCACTTCCATCTGCTGCAAAGATCATCGGCTGCAAAGAAAAGCAAATTTATGAAGCTGCACGCATTATCGGGCAGGCAAAGGCAATGTTAACCCTTTGGTTTCAGGGTTATAACCAGTCATCTCAGGCAGTTTTCAAAAATAATACATTACACAATTTATCACTACTAACAGGCAATTTTTGCCGTCCCGGAACTGGCCCATTATCAATTCCCGGCGAATCGAATAGCTTAGGCAGTCGCTGGATTGGAGTGTTGTCACACCTCTTGCCAGGAATGCGATTCGTAACTAATCCTAATCACCGGCAAGAGGTTGCAGATTCTTGGGGTATCCCGGCCAGAAACATTCAGCCCGCTCCGGGCCGTTCAATTATCGACATTGTGAAAGGACTTCATTCTGGTGAAATCCGTGCGTTATGGGTAATGGCATCTAATCCTGCAGCCTCCCTTCCTCATACCCGATGGGTAAAAGAAGGACTAGAGAAGGCAGAGTTACTTATTGTTCAGGATATTTTTCATCCTACAGAAACAGCATTACTTGCAGACGTCATTCTTGCCGGTGCCCAATGGTGTGAAAAAACAGGAACCTACATTTCGGCTGAAAGGCGTCTCGAGCTGGCAGAAAAGATTATCGATCCCCCGGGGGAGGCAAAATCCGATTGTGAGATTATCTGTCGCATAGCCGAGGCTATGGGATTTAAAAAGGAATTCTCTTATACCTCCTCTGAAGATATATTTGAAGAGTTGAAAAAAATTACTCGTGGACGTATCTGCGATATGAACGGTGTGAGTTATCAGCGCCTGCGTGATAAGGTGGGTCCGCAGTTACCCTGTCCGGAGGAAGACCATCCGGGTACACCCAGATTATTCACAGATTTGCGGTTTCCAAGACCGGACGGACGTGCAGCGCTGCTTGCCCGTGAATACCAAGAGTCACCCGAAACAGTAAACAACGAGTACCCCCTCGTCCTTATTACAGGCCGCCTCGCTTGTCAATTTAATACCGGAACCCGTACGGGCCGTATTGAAAGGCTCAATGATATCGAGCCGGATAATTTTGTAGAAATTCATCCCGCTGATGCTAAACGCCTTAAAATCAAGGAAGGAGACCGGGTTGAAGTTACTTCACGCCGTGGCAGTATTCAGTGCATTGCCAGGCTAGAAGACCGTATACGAAAAGGCAATGTTTACATGAACTTACGCTGCGGTAATTCATCTTTATCCTCAAATAATATGCCAGTAAATATAATCTGTAATATAACGTATGACGTTCATTCCAAGCAGCCTGAGCTTAAGTACAGTGCCGTCAGGGTAACCCTTGTTCAACGATAAGAGAAGATTTTTATGACCGGATGCCATAAAAAAAGAAACAAAGAAGAGGCTGAGCAGCATACAATTAAATTTTTCGAGAAATTGCTGCGCGCTTCAAGCGATGGAATTGTAATCACCGATGCATCGCATAATATTATCGTTGTCAATGAAGCATTTTGCAAGTTCTTTGGACGGCGTCACTGCGAAGTTATAGAAACAAACCTTTTCGTTTGGTTAGAACAGCTTGGTCCAGAAAGTCACAAATGTTGGAATGAAATGGTGAATCATGTCTATTCCGAAGGTTCATGTCATGATATGGAATTCACGATAACAGCGCATAAGGAAATACGGTATCTTAGTGTTAATGCCTCTCTCATGGAAAAAGTCGACAGAGAAGAAGCCGGCATCATAATCAGTATATGGCGGGATATCTCAAAACAAAAACGAACCGAGGATGAATTAAAAATCCTCAATAAATCTCTGGAACAACGGATAGCTGAAAGGACAGCAGCGCTCGTAAAAATGAATGGAGAGCTTCTTGCAAAAATCGAGGAGCAAAAACTAACAGAAAAGGCATTACGCAGGAGCGAGAATAAATATCGAATACTTTTTGAAAGCCTTCCACAGAGGATATTTTACAAGGATAAAAACTTAATCTACGTGTCTTGTAATGAAAACTTTGCCAGATACCTGCATATCGAACCCGATGAAATCGCAGGGAAGACAGATTATGACCTTTATCCAATGAAACTCGCTGAGAAATACAGAGCGGATGACCGGAAGGTTATGGAATCAGGAAGAACAAAGGATGCGGAAGAAAGATACATCGAAGATGACCAGGAATTGTTTCTCCATACCATAAAAACACCCATAAAAGATGAGCAAGATAACACGGTTGGTATATTAGGTATTTTCTGGGATATCACTGAAAAAATAAACTTAAAAAGAGAAGCTATAAGAAACAGACAACTGGCAGCTCTGGGTGAGCTGGCGGCGGGTGTAGCTCATGAGATCAACAATCCCATAAATGGCGTTATTAACTGTGCCCAGATATTAGTGAATAAAGGTAATGACAGGGATATCGCTAGCCGGATTATCAAAGAAGGCGACCGTATAGCCACTATAGTCAGCAACCTTCTTTCTTTTGCCAGAAACCGTGATAAAAAAGAACAAAAGACCGTGGTTAATATCCGTGATATTATAACCGATATCCTTACTCTGATTAAGCCGCAATTGCAAAAAGATGGCATTAACGTAAAGTTGGATGTTTCTGAAAACCTGCCTAAAATCATTGTGCACCCGCAGCAGATTGAGCAGGTATTCATCAACGCCATCAGTAACGCACGGTATGCATTAAACCAAAAATACCACGGAATGCATCCTAACAAAATTCTGGAGATTTCCGGCAAAGAAATGTGTACAAATAATTGTCTATGGGTAAAAGTTACATTTTGTGATCGTGGTATTGGAATACCTGCACAGGTACTGGATAAAGTAATGAACCCGTTTTTTACTACAAAACCGAGAAATCAGGGAACCGGTTTAGGTTTAAGCATTAGCCACAATATTATTAAAGAACACGGGGGTAAAATCAACATCGATAGTATTGAAGGAGAATTTACCAAAGTTGAAGTTATCCTGCCAGAAAAACTAAGGATTCCCGTGGAACATATTCAAACACTGGGATATTAATAATATATTATGGTTGGCCCAATCTTTCAGATTGAACTATATGTTTTGTATCGGCCTATACGTTTTTGATTGATGCCAGGTATAGAAAACATGAAAAACGTTTTGGTTCAATCATGGACGATTAAACCAACTATAAAAATTTCTAAACGTCAGGTTAGGCCTTTGGCAGTTTTTACCTTTTATTAAATATGTACTCTGAATTTAAGAATAAAAAGATTACGGTTATGGGATTGGGCTTATTCGGAGGCGGTGTAGGCACCGCCCAATTTCTGGCAAGACAGGGTGCCCACGTCACCGTGACCGATTTAAGAAATACAGCAGAACTCTCTCCATCAATAAAACAACTTGAGGGATTTCCTATTTCCTATAAGCTTGGAGGACATTTTGAAGAGGATTTTGCCAATACGGATATGGTTATCGTTAACCCGGCCATTCCCCAGAATTCAAAGTTCCTGCAGATTGCCAGAGATAACCATGTATCTCTTGATACTGAAATAAATATTTTCTTTAGATTATGCACCGCCCCCATTATTGGTATCACTGGCAGCAACGGGAAATCCACCACCACAACCCTTACCGGCAGGATATTGCAACAAACAGCACGTACCATATGGATTGGCGGAAATATTGGAAAATCACTCCTGGCACACCTTGAAGATATAAGGCCTCAGGATATTGTAATCCTTGAGCTATCAAGCTTTCAATTGAAAGAACTCCACACGATAAGAAAAAGCCCATACATGAGCATTGTAACGAACATATCACCCAACCATCTCGACAGGCACCCAGATATGAACGACTATATCCAGGCGAAAAAGGGTATTATCTCACACCAAAAACCAGAAGATTATACGATTCTCAACTATGATGACCGGGAGTTAAGGACATGGGAGAAGGAGTGTAAAGGACAGGTTTTATGGTACAGTACAAAACATACCTTGAAAAACGGTGCCTTTATAAGGGACAAGAACATCGTACTTTCTGTAAACGGTCAGGACATATCAATACCATGTGTATCCAGGGTCAAAATACCCGGTATTCACAATCTTCAAAATATTTTGGCAGCCTCATGCGCTGCCTATCTTGCCGGTGCAAGGGAACAACACATAGAAGAGATCGTAACAACCTTTCCCGGCCTGGAACATCGGTTAGAATTTGTCCGTGAAGTATATGGTGTACAATACTACAACGACTCTAAGGCCACCACACCGGAATCAGCCGTTGCTGCCATCACAGCCTTTCCGGCACCTGTAGTACTTATTGCCGGAGGATATGACAAGGGAAGTAATTTTGAAGGATTTGCAGAAATATGCGCAAAACATACCAAATCCACTATTCTTATCGGGAAAACAGCACAGAAGTTAAAAGGATTAATTTTGAAAAAAACTGACCGGGAAAAGACTCCATTCCTGCACATATCGGATACCTTCAGAGAGGCATTTCAACAGGCAAACGCTGTTGCAAAAACAGGAGATATCGTATTGCTTTCACCCGCCTGCGCCAGTTACGATATGTTTATTAACTATGAAGAGCGTGGAAGGTTATTTAAGGACATGGTACAGGCATTGTAGGCGTGCCATAGTAATCAAAGGACAAAACAGAACAATATGGATCAGGATTTGGTTAAACCAGACACAAATACGGATAAACAAGTTTGTCCGTACCACCCCTTTAACGTTAAAATCTTCAACATATACAGAGTCTAAGTAATGTTCGGTTTCACCCTTCGGATACTCTAGTTACAAGTAAGCGATAATCTTACAACTGAT
Organism: Candidatus Jinrextremum sp.; assembly: GCA_039794405.1. GTDB lineage: Bacteria > Planctomycetota > Brocadiia > Brocadiales > Brocadiaceae > JBDIVL01. The sequence goes on from JBDIVL010000070.1 coordinate 6,317, forward strand.
ATGGAGTGATGGAGTATTGGATTTTCTTTCATAACAATACTCTGCTGCCCCATCACCCCCTTATTCCATATCAAGGATTTTGACTGCGGTATACCATGTTAAGAAGCGAGAAACTCAGCTACTCTCTCTTCCCTAACTTAGGTTTGCGGTTATTTTTTGCGATAAACATTTAAACCGATTTTTTCATCGCGATTAGGGATGCTAACATTCCCTTCTGTTGATGCAACGATAATATTTTTTCCCGAAGAGGAGGGACCAAACTCCTTTGATAAATCTATCTTTATAGTAAGAATATTTCCTTCTACGGAGAATTCTACATTTTTCATATAATGAAATACCTCCCTTTCTCATCCACTATTTTCATGTATAGGAATTTTACAGAGTAGGATGGGTCAAGCAAAGCGGACCCATCAATAATGTTTTTTTCCCGATGGGTACGCTATTGCTTCACCCATCTTGCATATATCTCCCTTTATTCCTCTCATTGAGGGGGACACAGGGGGAGACATGCGGCATGGAAAGTTACTGAAGGCCTAACTAATCATATTGAAGAAGTATGAATATATATCGTATTCTCAAAACAATCAATGAGAAATTTCGTCCGAACCACGAGAAGGTTTGTCATTTGGCATAACAATTTGTGAGAGATCTGCTATCTTTTGTGAATACAATTCATTGATTTTTTTCATAAGTGAAAGTCTGTTGCTGCGAATCTTCTCATCTTTAACATTCACAAATACCTTATCAAAAAAGGCATGGACAGGTTTGGCAAAGGTATCGCAGTATTCTTGAGATGCCTTTTCATATTCTTTGTCATCCGTAAATTTCTGAATTTCAGTCGCTTTGTTTTTGTAAATCTCCCATAATACTTTTTCCTCCGTTTCCACAAGCAGCATTTCGTCTACCGGACCGGTACTATCTGCCTTTTTCCCTATATTAAATGTTCTTTCAACAACAACAACCAAGTCCGCCCACCATTCCTTTTCCGAAATGTCCGATAAAACCTTTAACCTTTGCAAGAAGTTGTGGATGTCATCAAATCCTATTCCTGCATTCAGGACAGCGTTTACAAGGTCATAACGGTACCCTCTCTCTATATTTATCTGGAATAATCTGTCCCGAAAAAATTCTTTTACATCCAGGATTAATTTTTCAGGTATCAATTTATGTGGAATAGGTATCTCCGTTTCTGAAAACAATGGAAGGAGATTGAGAGACCGGTAGAGAACTTCTTTCAGTTCCAGAATTAATTTATGTTCTTCCAGTATGCGGATAATGCCGTAAGCATGCCGCCTGAGAGAATAAGGATCCTGTGAGCCGGTAGGAATCAGTCCCAGGGCAAAACAACTTGATATCGTATCAAATTTATCGGCCAGGCCTACTATCACACCAATCTTTGATGAAGGGATTTTATCTGCGGCATAGCGGGGCATATAATGTTCAGCAATTGCTAATGCAACAGACGGCTCCTCGCCATCCCATCCTGCATATTCCCGTCCCATTACTCCTTGCAATGATGGAAACTCACCCACCATTTGCGTAAGCAAATCAGCCTTGCATAAGAACGCCGAGCGTTTCACAAGCGCAATATTGATGTCAAGCTTGTTCATAATATGTAATCTCGTTGCTATCCATGCAGAAAGTTCAACAATCCTGTTTACCCTATCATAATAATTTCCTAATTTTTCAAGGAAGACGAGATTTTTCAAATCTTCTACTCGTTTTCCAAGGGGAACCTTCCTGTCCTCTTTCCAGAAAAATCTGGCATCGGAAAGCCTTGCTTTTAATACGCGCTCGTTACCCTGAATGGTTGTATGCGCATTGCTTTCATTACGATTAAGCACTGCAATAAATTTATTGACAAGCTTTCCATCACTTTTTTTAATTGGAAAGTATCGCTGATGCTGTTTCATAGCCGTTTCTATAACATCAGCCGGTATATCAAGAAATTCCTCATCAAAACTACATTCAATTGCATTGGGGTATTCTACGAGATTCGCCACTTCATCCAACAACTTTTCATCGTCAGGAGCCGCACCATGCGGTGCCATAAGCTGTTGTATTTTTGTATTCAGTGTCATACGTCGTTCATGCATATCAACGACAACTTTTTCCTGTTTCAGCAATCGTTTGTACAGGTCCAGATCGGCCATTGGTACCTCAATCTTTTTTCCAGACAAGAAAGGATGCCCAAAGACAAACCGGTCAGCCTTAATACCATTGATTTCAAGAGAAACGACTTTATTATCAAACAGGGCAAGAAGTGATCGTATGGGACGGGCAAAAAACAAACTGTTCCCTTTCCATTTCATTGATTTCTGGAACGAGATATTCTTTATAATTTCAGCTAAAATTCCTGGCAAAATATGCAGTGTCTCCTGACCTTCAATCCTTTTAACTGCAAAACAATATTCTCCCTTTGGAGTCTTTTTTATCTGAAGGCTGTTGATATCGATGCCCTGTGACCTGGCAAAACCGATACCCGCCTTTGTCGGATTCCCTGTTTCATCGAAGGCAATTGCTGCAGAAGGACCCTGAACTTCTTCTGTTGTACTTTCCTGCCTTTCCGGTAAACCCTTCACAAATAATGTTAGTCTTCTCGGAGTACCAGTACAATAGAGAGATTCTATCTCCAAACGGTGCTTTTCCGCCTGTTCTGTAAAGAGTGTCTTTATTTGATTCAGTGCTGGAGCAATATAACTGGCAGGAATCTCTTCGGTGCCAATTTCAAAAAGCAAATCAGTCATGGTAGAGACGCACGATATGTTTTTTGCTAAACCCTTTTAAAATGTTGCGGGTATCAACAATCAACCTGAAAAGTTTCCTATGGAATCATAATTAAAATTGCTGTGGCCGGTCAATATAACGGTACAATCAGCTTTCGACAATATCTCTTTTGAAAGACATCATGAGGAAATATTAATCAGTTAAACGAAATATTGCAATAAAAAAATAGGGTTCATCATAAGCTAAGCAGTTTTTGTTCCTCTTCAATTTGTGTTGGTAAATGAAAATTCCTGTACAGTATTAATTATACCCTCTTGACATTAATTCATTACTTGGTAAAATCCTACAGACTTTCTTTCCGATAATAATATGGGAAAAAATGAATTTCCCACAACTGATAGTTCCAATTTGTTCTCATAAGAAGATTCACCGAAGCATCGAAAACGGTAATACTATATAAGCCGGTAGTTTAAAATGCCAAGAAAATACATAACCAATCTAAAAAGCGGTGAACTTGTAGAAGACATCTTCCTTGTATTAAAAAAGGAAATTAGGGAAACAAGAGAAAAAAAACCATACCTCAATCTGCAATTAGCAGACAAATCCGGCCTTATTGACGCAAAAAAATGGGATGCAACGCCACAAATTTGCAACAGTTTCAATAAAGATGGGTTCATAAGAATAAAAGGGGTTGTCGAAACGTTTAACGGCAGCATGCAAATTAAGATTACAGAAATCAGCCCCGTTGCAGATGCACAAGTCAAAATGGGGGAGTTCATTCCCTGTACGGAAAAAGATATCCCTCAAATGATGAATGAACTCAGGCAGATTATCAAAACGATTCAAGACCCTTACCTCTCAAAACTGTTACACGCCTTTTTTTCCGATGAGTCCTTTTGCAAAGTATTCTCCATAGCACCCGCTGCCACACAGTACCATCACGCCTTCCAAGGAGGATTATTGGAACACATACTTTCCGTCGCCAAACTGGCAATGAGTTTTTCAACGCATTATCCTATTATAAAACGGGATTTATTAGTCACCGGGGTCATTTTCCATGATATCGGGAAAATACGGGAGTTATCGTGTGATCGCAGCTTTCAATATACCGATGAGGGGCAACTTACCGGACATCTCATCTCCGGCATCCTTATGATCAACGAAAAAGCCATGAAAATAGATGGATTTCCACCTGACCTGCTTAACGTCCTCTTCCACTTAATACTAAGCCATCATGGTGAATATGAGTGGGGTTCCCCGGTAAAACCCGGAACACCTGAAGCCATAGCCCTGCATCATCTTGATAATCTTGACGCGAAGGTACATGCTGCAGCAAAGGCAATAAACGAACATAAAGACACAAACAGCTCATGGACAGAATACATTAAAATGTTCGAGCGCAGGCTTTATAAAAAATAACATCTGCCGAGATTTAGCTTTAAAATGAGGGGAAATTATGGCATATTAGCAGAAATTACTTTTCTCTGTATCCTCATCGAAAACAACCTTTAACACAACACAATAACCACAAATAACCATGAATAACTCCTAATAACCATAAATAACCAATAATCCAATAATGAGAAAAGGACTCCATGAAAAACATGATCGATTCCTCCGACATCCTCCTGTTTATCCGCAGTAAAAAATACAGCCCGATGACCGCTGCTGAATTGGCAGAACATTTTGAGATCCCTGATGAAGAATATAAAACGTTTTGTAACATTTTACAAGACCTGGAATTCTCCGGTGAAATTGTCAGAATCAAGCAAAAACAATATGCCATTCCTAAAAAAGTACATCTCCTGGTAGGTACATTGGAATGTAATCCGAAGGGATTTGGTTTCGTCATTCCTGTGAAAGAAAACGGGGGAGAAGATATTTATGTCAACGAAGAAAATATGGGCTCGGCCATGCACGGGGATCTTGTTGTAGTAAGACTCCCTATAATAACCCAGATCCCGAAAAGAAGAAAGGGGAAAAGAAGAGGTACATCCGGACAAATCGTTAATGTTTTAAAGCATGTGAATGAATATGTCGTAGGCACCCTCGAAAAGACCAAACGGCTGCTGTTTGTTGCACCCGATAATCCAAGACTATTTAAAGACATTTATGTTGCAGAGAATGCCTCAATGAACGCACAACCGGGTGATAAAGTTGTTACCAGGATTATAGAATGGCCATCCAGACATCTCAACCCGGAAGGAGAAATCACAGAAGTCTTAGGAAAAGAAGGAGAACATAAAGTCGATCTCCGTTCCATCATGTATCAATTTCAACTACCCCATACCTTTCATGCAAAAATAATACATGAAACAAAGCACATTCCCCTCACTGTTTCCGAAACAGAGATCAATAATAGGCTCGACCTGCGTAACAAACTCATTATCACGATCGACCCGGAGGATGCAAAAGATTTCGATGATGCAGTGTCTCTTGAAAAGGATAAACACGGACATTGGCTATTGGGTGTACACGTTGCAGACGTCTCATACTATATAAAACCCGACACGGCTATTGATAAAGAGGCACGATTCCGGGGTACCAGTGTTTATTTACCGGGCGAAGTTATTCCGATGCTGCCTGAACTATTATCAAATAATATCTGTAGTCTGAGAGAAGGAGAAGACCGGCTCACCAAAAGTGTTTTAGCAACCCTTGATCGCAAAGGACATATCATCAAATCAGAGATTAAACACTCGGTTATTCACGTCACGAAACGTCTGACGTATAACCAGGCTACGGCAATTATCAACAACGAGATGGGCGTAGAAGTATCTGATGATGTGATAACTTTGTTAAACGACATGGCACAACTTACCCAATTGCTTTTCAAAAACCGTCTGGATCGCGGCGCACTGGAACTGGATATCCCGGAGGTCTCCGTTAAACTTGATAAACAGGGTAAAGTTGCGGATGTTGAGAAAGTAGAAAGGGATATTTCGCACAAATTAATAGAAGAATTTATGCTCCTGGCGAATGAGGCGGTAGCAACATTCATGTACGAAAAGAAAATGCCGCTATTATGCCGGGTACATCCAGAACCGGAAGAAGAGGATATGTGGGAATTTGCTAACTTCGTCCGCGGATTGGAACATACAAAAATAGACCCGTTTAAAAGCAAACAACTTCAAAATTTATTGGATAAGGTACGGGAAAAGCCAGAGGCCTATACAATAAACATGGTGCTTTTAAGATCAATGAAACAAGCGGTCTATGTGGCTGGTGAAGGGAGCCACTTTGCACTTGCGATGGACCACTATACACACTTCACTTCACCCATACGCCGGTATCCAGACCTGCTTGTACACAGAATCTTAGACCAGTATTTTTCAGGCGAATTATCGTCTTCCGTAGTACAAAACCTGTGGAAAACCCATTTGCCCGATTGGGCGAAGCATTCTTCCATGACCGAGCGCAGGGCAGACGATGCAGAAAGGGAAATTATCAAATTAAAATTACTTCGGTACTTTGAGGACCGGATCGGGGACATCTTCGAAGGCGTCATCTCAGGCATTCAGGAGTTCGGTTTTTTTGTCCAATTGAATAAATACCTCCTGGAGGGCCTTGTCCACATCCGGACATTAGCGGATGATATCTACCAGATAGACAAAAAGAATATGGCACTCGTTGGCTCCCGGAGTAAAAGAATGTATAAAATCGGCGATGTGATAAAAGTAAAGATCTACAAAATAGACTTTTTAAAGAGAGAAATAGATTTTATCCATTGCGAAGAACAAAGGGAAAAGGGCAAAAGTAAGAAGGCAAAATATACCAAAGAGACAGAGTTGTATTAGGAAAACATGCATGGTTTTCTTATCATGAGATTATTCCACACCGATATCTTCATTCCAAATTTCAGGGTTGGATGCAATATAATCAGCAAGCATCCGGATACATTCTTGTGAGTTGAGATCGATCACCTCAACCCCATTTTCCTTCAGCCAATCGATTCCGCCGGGGAAATTAACGGATTCACCTACAACGACCGTACCAATATTGAATTGACGTACCAGCCCGCTGCAATACCAGCAGGGTGCGAGTGTCGTTACCATAATCTTATCACGATAGGTACGCTGGCGCCCCGCCTTGCGGAAGGCATCAGTCTCGCCATGTACCGATGGGTCTCCCTCCTGCACACGCCGGTTGCGTCCACGTCCGAGCAGCTTCCCCTGGCGGTCAAAGAGGGCAGCACCAATAGGTATACCCCCCTCAGCCAGCCCTTGGCGGGCTTCCTCAATCGCTACTTGTAGCAGAGTATTATAATAAATATTAAGCATCATATTTCTCCACAAAAAATTTTTATTGAAAAATCATGCGAAACGTATGATTCAATTGTAGAAACATCCCGGTGGGACGTCTCTACGAAAATATGGTTTATTATGAAGTAATTCATTGATTCAGAAATCCCTTAATCCATATCCCTCTGGAAATAACCCGGGCAATTCGATGGGCAGTTTTCCTGAAGGCCGTAGATGTCCAAATGCCACTTTTGCTACAGCACGAATGGAGGCAGGGGCATTGCCATAAATCGCCATACATGTTGAAATATCCGGAAATGCAAGGAAATCGTATGGACTTTGCAGGGCGATGACAATAAGAGGTAAATTCTGCAATGATTCAACAAGGCTCACCTGGCCCGGATGTTCCCGAACGGTATCGGTCGCTACAACAATGATATCGGCTTTTACCGCTGACTCAAGGACATAAGCTATCTCCTGCCTGTTTGGATCAGCACTAACGGGCACAGCATCAATCCGTTTCCCATACTCCCGAAAAACTGATTCGAACCCTGCCCAGGA
>JBDIVL010000071.1:0-13729 GCA_039794405.1 Candidatus Jinrextremum sp.
AGGTCGCGCCGTTATGAGTAATTCCTCCACGGAAGGTCACCGCTTCATTCGCTGAGTTGTTCCACGTTCCACCCGTATCAATCGTAACCAAGCCGACAAAGGTTTTTGTCCCCGTTGCCGAAGTGATGTTTATTATACCGTCTATAGTTGTTGACCCGGTAACAGTTGATGTTACTCCCCCTAAATTAAGTGTACCGGCCCCGTTAATAGAAAGACTTTCCGCAATGGTTAAAGTGCCGGTGTTTGCCGTTGTTGCGCTATCGATGATTAAATTCCCAAAAATCATACTGGTAGTTGGAGTGATGGTAGTAGTTGCAGCAAGGGTGGTAGTAGAATTTGACAGGTTAAAGGAAGTTCCTCTCGTATTGGTAATATCTCCACCAAAAGAGATTGTTGCTGCACCGCTGGAGGTCAGATCAGAGCCACTTCCGTTTTTGGTATAATCGCCAGAAAACGTTAAAGTACCGGTTGAAACTGTAATGTCGCAATTTCGTTGTTGGTTTGCCGCTGCCCCTTGTAGCGTAGTCCCACCTACGGTAAACGTACCTGTGCCCACAGTGAGGGTGATATTCGTCGTAGCCGCTGTGGGTTGGGCGGTGAAATTGCCGCTGCATGAAAATGTACCACCATTAAAGGTAATTGTCATATGCGAACCACTTCTGGCAGGGCTCAGGTTAGCATTTACACATGAAAGGGTAACGCCGGAGGCAAGGTTTATGTTATGCACCCTGGCCGTCGTGGTAATTGTATTAGTAATGTCACCTGATATGGTTAAATTTCCATTAATTGTCAGTGTCGATGCGGCTGAATTACCATACGTAAGCGAAGCAATTGTAGCAGGAGTCGTTATCGTAGGCTGGTTGGTAATAGCGCCGGTACCTATCAGGACTGCATCGTCTGATCCAGGAGGGAGACTCGGGGTACCGCTAACAGTAGTCCAATTCGAAGCCGTCTCCCATGCAGTGCTTGTGGCTCCAGTCCAGCGAACGGTTCCTGCGGAGAGCGCTTCAGCATCATCGACAAGAACTAGAGCGAGGATAAAAAGCGTTAAAGTTATAAACTTCTTCATGTATGTCAGGTCATATCCACAACTTTTAGATGTTTCGAAGAACCCTCTCACCGAAGCAATCAACCAGGAACGTACACGAGTTTCGGTAGAGGACACATCAAGAATCTAAAAATAAAAAAGCCTTGCTACCAAAAATTTGATCAAACATTTTCGGTAGCAAGGCTGTCTTTTTATAATACTGAAAAGACCCTTTACTTTGCGCCCCCCGATCGCTCAGGGTTTACCTTTATCGTACTATTTGTGGATCAGCTTTTTGATGGGTCCGCCTCACTTGACCCATCCGACAATCTATTTTGAATTTTCTATACGCTAAATTAGGCTTTCGACGACAACTTTTGACTGCTTGTTCCCAAACTCTGCTGGAAACATAAGGTCACCATGAAACTCTGTTTCATGTATGCCCAATAGTTACTATAAACATTTCTTGATTGGCTCAATCTTTTAAATTGAAATACGTATCTAGCATGGAACTATACGTTTTTGATTGATGCCTGGTATATAAAACATCCAAAAATAAAAAAGCCTTGCTACCAAAAATTTGATCAAACATTTTCGGTAGCAAGGCTGTCTTTTTATAATACTGAAAAGACCCTTTACTTTGCGCCCCCCGATCGCTCAGGGTTTACCTTTATCGTACTGTTTGTGAGTCATGTAGGGGATGGTTCAAACGAAGACGATTAGACCAACCCTAGAGACACGGACAAACTTGTAGAAACAGTCCGATAGGACACTCTCAGCAACTCAGTTAATTTTTCAAAAAGGACTGTTTATCCTGTTCTGCACATGGTGAAAATTATAGCACCCGTTCAGCAAAGGCTATTTTTTTACCTTACAGGATAGAATATGTCAACAAAAATTTGACACTTTTTCAGAAGTTACTAAAAATTCTTGACATTATCAAATTTGGTGCTATTATAATAAAAAAAGTAACACCAATGATATGGGATATATTATGTCAAATTTAGTCAGATTCGGGGTATCTCTTGAGAAAGAATTACTCCAGAAGTTCGATAAACGCATAAAAGAAAAAAATTATACGAACCGTTCTGAGGCCATACGTGACTTAATTAGAGACGATTTGGTCAAAAAAGAATGGCAGGAAGGCAAAGAAGTTACCGGGTCAATTACCCTTGTTTATAATCATCATAAAAGGGAACTGACGAACCTCCTTATCGATATTCAGCACGATTATCATGATACCATCCTTTCTACCCAACACATCCACTTAGACGAAGATAATTGCCTTGAAATAGTCGTAGTAAGGGGTAAACCGAAAGAAATAGAAGAATTATATGGAAAATTAAAATCAGCAAAAGGGGTAAAACACGGGGGATTTTCCATGACAACAACAGGAATGGAGATAATTTAATAAGGATGTATTTTTTGTCTTTCATGGTAGCACAAATATTATATTCATAGCACATTATTTAATTTTTTTTTCAGTTGAGAAGAATTTAATGCATATCAGTGACGGGGTACTCTCACCCTATGTTGTTGGAATAGGGTGGGCAATAGCCCTATCTGCGTTAGGAGTGTCAGTTCGCCGTTTACGAACTGACCAGGTTGGCACGTATGGGGTGGTTGCAGCAGCTTTCTTTGCAGGCTCGACAATCCATGTGCCTGTCGGTCCGTTCAGCATGCACCTTGTGCTCAGCGGTATGGCCGGACTCTTGCTTGGCTGGGGTGCTTTAACCATAGTGACGGTTGGTCTTTTACTACAGGCGTTGTTCATCGGCTTTGGTGGACTGACAGTTTTAGGGGTCAATATTTCTATCATGGCCTTGCCTGGCGCCATCATAGGGGTGCTTGGACGTCATTGGATAAAGCAGTCCTCTCCCAAAAAACGCCCGTTATCAAAATGAAGGGCTGGCGCTATCTGATTTGTCATTATCGGTTCATCAGCATGAAAAAGTGGGAGTGATAGGACCAAGCGGGGCCGGTAAAACTACCTTTTTCTGGCATTTAAACGGCTTGTTAAAACCCAATTCGGGATGTGTAGAAGTGTTAGACCGTCCACTTGCTGAACATAAGTAAGAATATCAACGAAGTCAGGCGCCACGTGGCGCTGACTTTTCAACAGGTAAATGATCAACTCTTCTGTTCTTCTGTCTGGGAAGAAATTGCCTTTGGCCCAAGGAATTTGGGCTGGCAGAAACAAGAGATACACGAAACGGTTGAAAGGTGGCTGGCATATTTTGAATTGAAGGAAGTAAGCCATCGGCCTCCACATCATTTATCGGGCGGGCAGAAACGGAGCGTTGCACTGGCTGCTGCGATGGCTATGGAACCACAATTACTGATCCTCGATGAGCCAGCAAACGATCTTGATCACAGAAACCGGCGCAGATTGATTACGTATCTGAAAGGTTTACCGATAGCCATTATGGTGGCTTCTCATGATTTGTATTTGATTTCAGAAGTTACACAACGTTGTGTGCTCATGAACAAGGGAAGGATTGTAACAGACAGACCCACAAATGAATTAATCCGCGATGAATATACATTAAAACAATATGGAATGGAAGCGATAAGAAGATAAATATTTTTTCACATTAGTAGCACGAATATTATTAGTATACTACAATTATATTGTGGATGTTTTCTGAGATGTCATTAAGCAAGGTTAGGTTTTGACAGTTCTATTTGCGAGCAAAAAAACGACTAAATTATCTCTTTAGATTGCCCAACCATGTCGTACCTGTCGTACACCTCGCATCGTATATTTTATTTACAGAGATTTCTGGGTGGCGTGGACAAACTTTGTTTGTCCTTGTTTAACTGGAAGATTTGGAGGTATCGTGTTAGCAGGAAAAAGACACAGTCATTATTTTATATGCTCTATTTTGTTTATTTTTATCTTTATTATGAATAAAAATAGTAGTTTTGCCCATCACGGTGGAGTTTCTACTGCATTTGGGCCTGGAGCGCCCATTGAAACGGCTTCTCCATTAGCCCTCGGCAAGGGGACTTTTCTACTATACGAAAAGTTTGAATACGTGCCTTTTGAACACAAAGACCATGCAGAACCAGAAAATATCGATACTTTTACGTTCTTCAGTACCCTTATCGGATATGGACTTACCGATGCCTTAACCATTTATGCCACATTACCGGTGGCGATAAAAGACCAAGACGATCTGGGTACTTCGAGTGGCTTGGGAGACCTGGGGTTCATAGCCCAGTATGGTTTTAAGATTGGGGAAAGAGATGGCATCCGTGGTTTGTATAGTTTTGGCCCCGAAGACTCTTACGGCGAATATTATAGTATAGATGATATCAAGATGTCGCTGTTTGCCGGTTTTACTGTGCCGAGTGGAACTACGTCAAATCGTGACAATAATGGAAATACCTTTGATATGGGTATGCAGCCAGGTTTTGGTGCCCCCAGTTTCAATTTCGGTTTTGCAGCGTCAAAAATGCTTATTCCCCATCTTACCTTGACAGGAGATTCGTCACTTACTGTGTTTACCGAACACAACGATGGCAAACCGGGAAATGAATTACGTTTCAACATAGCAAATGGCTATGAGATTTTTGAACGGAAGGACGGCTTTTTGTCTCGATTAGACCTCATTGGAGAAATGAATATCCTCCATTTAACAAAAGACCAGAGCGAAGACAGGGAAAAAGAACAGGACACGGGAGGAACGATCCTGTATCTTTCCCCGGGAGTGAGGGCAACCTTCGGTAAGCATGTGAGTGTTGGTATTCTTATCAAATTTCCCACCTGGCAGGATCTCAATAACGAATCAAATCAACAAGGTTCGGAGGGCCTGGAGGAATACAGGGCGATTATCACTTGCTCAATCTCTTTTTAATCCGGAATGACATTTTCAGGTTTTCGGATAGACTATAAGGCACAAATTTTGCTTACCATAAAAATAGCTCTAAACTTGGATTAAACCTTTGGCGACTTTTTTGGATAAAACATTTCAATGTAGGTGTAGGGGCTGAAAATCTTCAGCCCCTACCAAGATTGGACTTCCTATACATTAAATTAATCTAAGGAACTTAACTATGATAAAAAGGAATCATTTGAAAAAATGTATGCTATTTTTTCTCTTTTCTTATTGTTGTTACGCACAAGATATTTCTGCCCATGAAGGCCATGGTCATTCTCACGATACCATAATAACTATTGGGAAAAATACATTTGCCCATCTTCAATCAATCTTATTAACTTATCAGGTTGTTTATAGCCATCTAGTAAAAAAGGAATTATCGGAAATTACTGATTTAGCCAAACAACTGGAAGACTCCGCCCAACAAGGTATTCGAACCGAGTCAAAGGGCGCTGGCCACCATATGATACAACACATTCTTGAAGGCGCAGGAAATTTAAAGAAAGCAAAATCTTTACAGGAATCACAAGAAGCCTTTGCATCAATCAGTAATGCACTTTTCCCTTTTTTTGAATCATGGCCTAATCAACTAAAACGCAATGGTCTTAAGATATGCCACTGCAAAAAGGGACATCGGTGGCTTCAACCAAAAAGCGATCCTACAGTTTGTCCTTATTCTTCAGCCGAATCGTTAATTTATCCATATCTGAAAGAAGGAGAGAACGAGTAAAAATTTTTAAGTAACTTCAAGTAATGCAATTTACAATCAAATTCCTGATGAGAGACTTTCCGCACATGGATAATGATTGACTTTGAGAATTAAGAATGTAAAATACCTTTATTATCTTTACTTGTAGTAACGTTGGGGGAACCTGATTATGCAGAAAAGTAAAGTTATTACCATACAAAGGCATATCGTTGAACAAGAAAGACTGCATCCAAATGCCACAGGTGATTTCACAGGACTCCTGTGGGATTTAACCATTGCCGCAAAAACCATTTCACGGGAAGTAAACAAGGCAGGTCTCGTAGATATTTTAGGTCTTACCGGTGAAAATAATATCCATGGTGATGCCGTAAAAAAATTAGACGTTTATGCTAATGAAAAAATTTATAGATCCATGGATCACGGTGGACATCTCTGTGTTATGGCATCTGAAGAAAATGAAGATATCATTCCCATACCCGCTGAATTTCCCAGGGGAAAATATGTACTTATTTTTGATCCTTTAGATGGTTCATCCAATATCGATGCTAATGCATGCATTGGAACCATATTTTCAATATACCGGAAAAAAACAATAGGTAAAGAAGCCACTCTTGAGGATTGTTTGAGAAAAGGAACGGAGCAGGTTGCAGCAGGATATATCATTTACGGTTCCAGCACTATGATGGTATATACCACGGGGCAAGGCGTCCATGGTTTTACTCTAGATCCAAGTATTGGAGAATTTCTTCTCTCACATGAGAATATTCAAACCCCACCAAAGGGAAAAATATACAGTATTAATGAAGGAAATGCAAATACGTGGGATGAAAGAACAAAAAAATACATTACGTATCTGAAAGAAAATGACCTTTCAACAGGAAGACCTTATTCCCTGAGGTATATCGGGTCATTGGTAGCAGACTTCCACAGAAACTTACTTTATGGAGGCATCTTCTTATATCCATCAGATTATAAAGATCCCAAGAAACCGAAAGCTAAATTGCGATTGCTTTATGAGGCTGCACCACTTGCAATGATTGTTGAACACGCCGGTGGTATGGCATCAACAGGAAAAGAGCGGATACTTGATATTCAAGCGACAGAACTACATCAAAAGGTACCACTCATCATTGGAAGTAAAGAAGATGTATTAATGTATGAAAAGTTTCTTAATGAATAACAGAATAAGGAGTTGTTAACTCATGATCTATCATACAAAAGAGGATTTATTAAATGATCTTAAAGGTGTCGTAGACATTCAGAAAAATGGCACGGTAAATGTAATCGATAGCGCCATTTTAAGAAATAAAAAAATTGACAATATTGTCTATAATGCCGTTTTCCATCAGGATAACGCTATAAGAGATGCATCCCGATGGTTAATCCACAACACGAGTAATAAACTGGGTATTATCTCGTCATCTATTCAGTCACTTTATGAGGCTATCGGTAAAAAGCAATACAAAGGTTTCACGGTACCAGCCATTAATATTCGCGGTTTAACCTATGATGTGGCACGCGCCATTTTCAAAGCGGCAAAAAAGAATCATGCGGGTATATTCATCTTTGAGATTGCGAGATCTGAAATTGGCTATACAAACCAAAGGCCGGCGGAATACGCATCGGTAATCCTTGCGGCTGCCATGAAAGAAGGATATGAAGGTCCTGTATTTATTCAAGGAGATCATTTTCAAATTAATGCAAAAAAGTATGAGAAAGACCGAGATGCTGAAATCAATACGGTAAAAGGACTTATTAAAGAAGCTATAGGAGCGGGCTTTTACAATATCGATATCGATACCTCAACCCTTGTGGATTTAAATAAACCTAGTGTTGCCGAACAGCAGCGGCTCAATTTTGAGTTTGCAGCGGAACTTAGCGCTTATATAAGATCATTAGAACCAAGTGGTATTACTATATCCATCGGCGGTGAAATAGGAGAAGTCGGTAAAAAGAATAGTACAGTTGAAGAATTAAGGGCATTCATGGATGGCTATAATAGTGCCCTGGCAGCAAAGGGAAAGAACCTGAAAGGAATCTCAAAAATTAGTGTACAAACGGGTACTTCACACGGGGGAGTTCCTTTACCAGATGGAACTGTTGCCAAAGTAAAGTTAGATTTTGATACCTTGAGAAATTTATCAAAGGTTGCCAGGGATGAATATGGCCTTAGCGGAGCAGTACAACATGGTGCTTCTACACTTCCAGGTGATGCCTTTGATAAATTTCCGGAAACCGGGACGGCGGAAGTACATCTCGCAACAGAATTTCAAAATATGGTTTATGAAAGTAGTGCCTTTCCGAGAGATCTGAAAAATGAAATATATGAATTCTTAAGGAAAAACTGCACTGCAGATAAAAAAGAGGGTGAAACCGACGAACAATTCATTTATAAGACGAGGAAAATGGGGTTTGGCCCATTTAAAGAGAGATTTTGGAACTTACCTCCTGACATAAGGGAAAAAATTGGAGGAGAACTTGAAGCTAAATTTGATTTCTTATTTAAAAAATTAAATGTTATCCACTCAAAAGAAATCATAAATAGAACAATTAAGCCCATCGAGATAAAATTAGCAAACCCCCAAAACTTTCCATAAATCACTATTTAATCTCACAAATCAATAACATCGACTCATGAGAAAGTTGCCTTCTTGCTATCAATAATAAGAGCCTATTCGAAAACCCCTTTAACATACTAAAAATAAAAGAACTTGGCTTAAAAAGATGTTTTTCGGATAGGCTCTGAACATTTACGATACTATTCATCATAAGTACTGATTTAGAGTTGGAAAATTTGGGAAATCATTTGACATAAATTACTTAATTTGTTAACTTGCTTGCGGAAATTTTATTATTAAGGCACTATACAGCTTATTGGGGAAGCGTATACCTTACTAAAGTTTATAGCATAAAAAGGAGGGAAACATGTTTGTTAAACGTACGTATGGTTTTTCACTTGTAGCATTTTTGTTGTTTGTAATGATGTGTTTGATATCACATCAAAACATTACTTATGGGCAAACACCATCGCCATCACCGTCGCCTTCGGCAACACCAATACCTTCAACAGGTGTCATCGTAGGTAATGTTGTTGATGCAGAAACTTTAACCGGTATTGCTGGTGCATTCGTATCAACCGATACAGGTGACTTTTCAACGACAACCGGTGATGATGGTAGTTACTTTTTGGAAGTGCCAGAAGGAACCTATCTCATAACAGCAGCAGCGCCTAATTATACCTCATCCTCACAACCTGCCGTAGTAACAGCAGGTGTACCAACCCAGGTTGTTTTTTTCTTACAATCAGAAAGTACTTCAACCGGAGTTCCTGTCTATGGTTTTGTAGTCGATGCTGATGAAAACGATCTAATGGGGGTTGTAGTAACTATCGAAGGCGAGGGCTATTCTAATAGCACCGAGACAGATGAATACGGTTGGTTTGAATTTGAAAATGTGCCAGTAGGTGAATATACAGTAACCTTTGAAATGGATGGTTATCAGACCGTAGTTCGAAATGTACTCGTCCTTCCAGGAGAAGAAGAAGTAGATCTTGATATGATTATCATGGAAGCAGGTGCTTCTATATCAGTTAGTGTCATTGATGCACGTGGTAATCCAATCGGAAATGCAAGGGTACGGATGAGAGGATTAAGAAAAGGATTTTTAAGTACTGAATTTACCGATGAGGATGGTTTCTTTGAATTTACCGATCTGGAGGCTGATACTTACTTAATCATTGTAAAGCAGAAAGGATACAGGCGGGCTAAACAAAAAGTAAAACTTAAAAATGCAGAGCAAATAGAAGTTGAAATTATATTGAAAAAGATACAAGTGGTACGTTAGATTAAGCTTGTTATCATAATAGTTTAGCTGCTTTTCACAATAATCCTCCCTCCAACCTTATCTTTCGGAAAAGAGGGAGGATTATTTATTGATAACGGGAAGATATTGAAGCTAGGTATCATAGCTAAGCAAAGAAACGATTGAAAGATTTTTACAGGGGGTCAGAAAAGAAACGTACCAGGGAAGCAATTAGGAATGAGTTGGAATGACTAGCGTCAGCGACAGGAGATTATTAAGCGGCGTGAGATTAATAAGTAAACAGAGTCAAATACCTACTTTATCCTTTAAGAGCTTATTTACTATTTTAGGATTTGCTTTACCTTTCATTTCTTTCATCACCTGCCCTATCAAGAAAGCAAGAGCATTCTTTTTTCCTTTTTTATAGTCTTCAATAGCCTCTGGATTACTTGTGATAATTTTTTCAATTACAGCTTCAATCAAACTTTCGTCACTAATCTGTGCTAGTTTCTTTTCTTCAATAATTGTTTGAGGGTCTTTACCGGTTTGAACCATCTCCGAAAAGACTTCCTTCGCAATAGTACTGCTGATTGTGCCCTTCTCAACAATTTCAACCAAAGATATCAATTGTTTTGGCTGAATCGGTAAATTATGAATATCTAATTTCCTATCCTTTACTTCTCTCAACAAATCATTGATAATCCAATTACAAAAGGCTTTTGGACGATTTAAAACATTCACACATTTTTCAAAAAAGTCTGCAAGGACCTTTTCTTCCGTAAGCACACATGCATCATACTCAGAGAGTTTAAGAGTTTCCATAAATCTTTGCTTTCTAGCCAGGGGAAGTTCTGGGATAGTATCCCGTATTATATTAAGCCATTTTTCATCAATAAAAACGGGCAGTAAATCCGGCTCAGGAAAATACCGATAATCTTGGGCCTCTTCCTTTGAACGCATGCGTTCACTTCTCTCTGCAACCTCGTCCCATAGTCTTGTTTCCCTTGCGACAGTTTCTCCCTTATCAAGTACAATACTTTGTCTCTTGATCTCATATTCAACGGCCCTCAAAACAGATTTCATTGAGTTAAGATTTTTAATTTCTACCCTGTTCCCTAATTTTTCAGAACCTTTTTGTCTCAGAGAAATACTCGCCTCAAACCGAAGAGAACCCTCTTGCATTTTACAATCAGAGACGCCTGTATAAAGAAGTATCTTTCTCAATGTTTGCATGTAGCTTTCGACTTCATCGATATTCCGCATATCTGGACACGATACGATTTCAAGCAAAGGAACACCTGCTCTGTTGAAATCAACAAGGCTATAGTCGGCACCGATTTCCTCAGGATGAATAAGCTTACCTGCTTCCTCTTCTAAATGAACATTATGAATATGGATCTTTTTTATGGTATTATTGACCTCTATATTCATATACCCATTTATGCCCAAATTGGAATAATTTTGAGATATTTGATAATTTTTTGGTAAATCGGGATAATAATAACTCTTCCTATCGAAATTTGTAAATCTGTTAATATCACAATTTAATGTAATAGCTATCTTTAGTGCATATTCAAAAGCCTTTCTATTCATAACAGGTAAAACACCGGGCATACCAAGACATACAGGGCATATCTGCGTATTTGGCTCAGATCCAAATTTTGTGCTACATCCACAAAATAATTTAGTTATTGTGGATAGCTCTGCATGAGTTTCTAATCCTATAACTACTTCATATTCCATAGTAAAAGCCTTTTAAATTTATATTTTTGCAGAAGAGACTTTGAAAACAGGTTTCTTTAAATGAAAATCGGTTTCCCGCTCAAAAGCATATGCAATTTGCAATAATTTTTTCTCTTCGAAATGTTGTCCGAGGATTTGCATTCCAATAGGTAAGACTTCCTTTGAGAATCCGCAAGGAATTGAAATACCTGGAATGCCTGCGAGATTCGCTGGAATAGTATAGATATCGGAGAGATACATTTCTAAGGGATTGTTAGCACGCTCTCCAATTTTGAAGGCAGGAATCGGGGATGTAGGACAAATAATACAATCAACCTTTTTAAAGGCAGTGTCAAAGTCACTTTTTATTAAATTTCTCACTTTCGATGCTTTTAAATAATAAGCATCATAATACCCTGCACTCAAAGCATAGTTTCCTAACATGATACGTCGCTTAACTTCATTACCAAACCCTTCAGACCGCGTACGGCAGTACATACTGATTACCCCATTCGCATTAGATGCCCTAAAACCATATCTAACTCCATCGTATCGAGCTAAATTAGAACTGGCTTCAGCATTTGCAATAATATAGTATACTGCAACGGCATATTCAGTATGCGGCAAAGATATATCAATAATTTTCGCCCCAAGCCGCTCATATACTTTTAAAGCATCTTTTACCGCTTTCAGAACATCGCAGTTTAGCCCTTCAGCAAAGTATTCCCTTGGTATACCAATCCGTAAGTCACTAATGCTGGAATCAATTCCATCTATGTAATCAGGAACAGGCTCTCTCGCAGAAGTTGTATCATACAAATCATTGCCTGATATAACTTTTAGCAGTAGGGCTGCATCTTTCACATCCTTTGTTAATGTACCGATCTGATCAAGCGAAGATCCGAAAGCAACTAAACCATATCGTGATACACGGCCATATGTAGGCTTTACACCGACAATACCGCAAAGGGCTGCAGGTTGCCTAACCGAACCACCAGTGTCAGAACCTAAGGCCATAACAGCAAGGTCTGATGCTACGGCTGCTGCAGATCCACCGCTAGATCCGCCAGGCACACAGTCAAAATTCCAAGGATTGCATGTTATTTTATAACTAGAGTTTTCTGTAGATGATCCCATCGCAAATTCGTCTAAATTCGTTTTACCAATAATTATAGCGTCTTCTTCTTTTAGACGATCGATAACGAAGGCGTCATATAGAGGTATGAAGTCTTTGAGGATTTTTGAAGCACAGGTAGTATATAAATTTTTTGTACAAATATTGTCTTTAATAGCAAGAGGAACACCTGCAAGCAGACCTATCTGCTCATTATTTTCTATTTTTTTATCTATTTCCGCTGCTTTTTTTAGTGCTTCTTCTTCATTTAGTGTAATATATGCCTGAACATTCGGTTCAGTTTCTCTTATCCATTCGAACAGACTTCTAACAACATCTTTCGCCTGAATTTCTCCAGATACTATCTTATCTTTTATTTGAATTGCGGTAGATTTAATAAGTCTCAAGGATACTTCTCTTATTTACTTAGAACATTTTATTCAATTACCTTTGGTACTTTGAAAAAAAAGCCCATTGTGGAAGGAGCGTTTGAAAGGACTTCTTCTCTTGAAGATGATTCGTCTAACTCATCATCGCGAAATACGTTAGACATATTTAGAGGGTACACCAACGGTTTAACATTTTCTGTGTTAATCTTATTAAGTTTATTGACATAAGATAATATGTCGCTAAGCTGGCGAATAAACATTTCTTCTTCATTCACCATTAGTTCAATCCTGGAAAGATGAGCAATATATTCAATATTTTTTCTATCCATCCCCATAAATATTTCTTTATAAATATGTTCTACACTAAAGGACTTTTGTCACTTTTCCGGTACTGATACACCGGGTACAAATCTTTATTCTTTTGATTGAGCCGTTAATATTTGCCTTCATTCTCTGCAAGTTTGCCTTAAATGTCCTTTTTGTTTTACCAGTTATCTTTCTTCCAACGCCACCTTTCCACTTAGCTAAACCCCTTCGCTCAATCTTGTTCCCAACTTCAGTTCTTTTTCCACATATTTCACAAA
The DNA here is from genome assembly GCA_039794405.1 of Candidatus Jinrextremum sp. GTDB lineage: Bacteria > Planctomycetota > Brocadiia > Brocadiales > Brocadiaceae > JBDIVL01. Next base: position 13,231 of record JBDIVL010000071.1, read on the forward strand.
CCCTTGACATATATTATCCCTCAAGTTTTAAAACTTTATCTATTTATTTTATTATCACTCTTACTGCTATCGCAATCCACACATAGCCCCTGAATCTGCAAGCGGTGGGATTCTGATTTAAAATTGTTCTTTTTGCATACCTCTTCTTGTAACTTTTCTATTCTAGGCTCTATAAACTCAATTATTTTTCCACAATTATTACAAACTAAATGATCATGGTGTTCATGTCCATATACGTGCTCATAATGGGTATGTCTCTCACCAAATATAACTTCTCTTAAAAGCCCACTTTTTACAAGCAAAGAAAGCGTTCGGTATATTGTAGCTTTTGATATCTTTAAATCTTTAAGTCTAAGATCAAATAATAGCTCATCGGCTTCGAAGTGTTTATGACTTGAAAATATACAGTCAAGGATTGCCTGTCTTTCTGCGGTAAACTTTAAATTTTTAGATTCAAGATATTCTTTAAACTTATCTTCTTCAGAAATCATATAAAAGT
>JBDIVL010000072.1:0-12393 GCA_039794405.1 Candidatus Jinrextremum sp.
ATGAATCCGTACAATTCCCAATCGGGCGAATTGCAATTCGCCCCTACATGGTTTAATAATTCAATCTTCCCGATTTGCTTGATCTTTTTATCAATATCCCAGTCCTCCGGGCCGCTCATGCCTTCGTCAAATCCACCTACTTTAACAAAGGCTTCTTTCAAAAAGAAACGTGCGCCATCAATTACGGTACCATCATAAAAACTTCTCTCAAATCTTCTTACCTTACTGAAATATTTTTTGCCCAGGACGATTTCTGGGATGTGTAAGGCGACGGACGTTGGTTGGAGGGGGGAGGTTGGAGGGGAGAGGTTGGAGGTTGGAGGTTAGAGGTTAGAGGCGGGAGGTTAGAGGTTGGAGGCGGGAGGCTTGAGGTTGTTAAGTATTGAGTTTTGGGTACTGGTGTATGGCTTCCGGCATTTTGCTGTTCCAGCGATTTTACACAAGCTTCAACAATTGCTGGCGATAGGATCATATCCGCATCTACAAACATGACATACTTGCCCTTGGCAATATCCATCATTCCAAAGTTTCTTTGTGCAGACCTTTCGGGCCCTTTACTATAAACTTTATCTGTGTATTTCAATGCTATTTCCCTGGTTTTATCCGTTGAAAAATTGTCTACGACGATTATTTCAATTTTGTCATGCGGATAGCTTTGGGCTCGGATTGATTTCAAACAATTTCCTATATTCTTTTCTTCGTTTTTGGTTGTTACGACGATGGAGGTCGTAGGTTTGAGGGTGGAGGTTGGAGGCAGAAAAAGAATGGATTGAGGGTGGAGGTTAGAGGGTTTCATTTCTCTTTTTTCCCCACAGTGAATTCATCAACCCGTTTAGTTTCCTATCTATCTCCTCACCTCTTCTTCTTATTTCCCTGGCTTCCTCTTCTGAAAATAGTTTTCTCCTGCGAAATATTTCATTTAATGTAACCGTTTCATAAAGAGAACCTTGTGCTATGCTCAAATATTGGATGAATTCTTTTTTATACTGCCTTCCTTTTCCCTCAGCTATATTCTGAGATATGCTCGATATCGCAGCCTCCATTTGACCAATAAGCCGAAAGTGCTTGTTTGGCGGGAAATGCTCTAAGCGAGCCAAAACATAATCAGCCAAGTCTACTGACATTTGCCATACCTCTAACTTCTCAAAAGGAAAGACGTAGGCGCTGGGGGAGGTTGGAGGGATGAGGTTGGAGGGGGGAGGGATGAGGACGGAGGTTGGAGGGGGGAGGCAGAAGAAGTACAGGTGGAGGTTGGAGGTTGGAGGGCAGAGGCATCCTGTGACATGTGTTTTTTTACTTTATTTTCCATCTTTTGCCTCCTCCCTCTAACCTCTAACCTCAAACCACACTTTATATGTGTGACTCTGGATTTTCAAAAGGATGTATATGCCAATTCCTTGTGTTATCAACTCCGAAAATTCTTCTCTTGTGCTTAATGAGGGCAAAGGAGTACTTTGCAGTTTCTGCATTGTAGAAAATATTTATAAAGGTAGCAACATCTATAGCGGCTTTAATTTTAACTACCGGTTCGTCAAGCAATTGCAATTCAATACTTTGGAAAAAAGCATATTTTGAACAGGTATTTATTGCCAGTTTTGAAAATTCAAAGGCAGTGATCATGAGAGGTTTGAGAGCAAATTCTTATATCTCTTCAGCCGGCTGATAAGCCCTTCCCATTCAAGATAGTCCATTTCTACGTCATAACTGTAAGAATCAGGTATCTCTTTCTTTTCGAACATGGTTTTAAACCCTTCAAAAGCCACCTGATACCTTTCTTCCAACCTTTTTATCTCAGCTTCGATTTTTTCTATACGGTGTTCAATCGCGTCTTTCAATATCTCGAGGATAGCTATCTCTTCCCTCGGTTCACCGGTAATGTCCATCAAGGTTTTGGATATGTTTACCGATACTGCCATATTGCCTTCCTTAAAAATCTTTATCCTTTATATTGATATTCAATCCACAGATTACCAGATTTTGTATTACAGCAAGATTTCACCTCGGCTCTGATGCTATAATTCTGACTTTTGAAAGGGGCCTACCATACGCCCTAGCCAATCTTTTAAAGGAAATATATTATCAGAGTCCATGACGGCAAGCAAGTCATTTTTGCATGTTTTACTGCTGCAACCAAAAAGAGTTTAACCACGAAGGTATTGAAATCGAAATTTTTCAGTGTCTACAACAAAAAAAACCGCGAGAAATTTCACAACTTAATCCCTGAAGCAAAGACAATTTCTTCCTGGGCTAAATAGTCAGCAGCAAATTCCTCCGCAGCAAAAATATCTTCTTGTTTCAAATGAGGATGATCTTTAATAATCTCCTCAAATGTCATTCCGCCAGCCAATTTGCGAAGAATATGTTCGACGGTAATCCTGGTTCCTTTGATTACGGGTTTTCCAAACATTACCGCTGGATTAATGTCAATCCTCTCGTGCTTCATTCGCCCCCCCCTTGCATTCTATAGTATTACCCTGTAAAAACTTCTTTTCCCCATTTTAAACAATTTTCTCTATTCTTTTCTTCGTTTTTTGTCGTTACGACGATGGAGGCTGGAGGTTGGAGGTTGGGGGTTGGAGGTTGGAGGGTGGAGGCAGAAAAAGAACGGCTTGAGGGTGGAGGTTAGAGGGTTTCATTTCTCTTTTTTCCCCACAGTGAATTCATCAACCCGTTTAGTTTCCTATCTATCTCCTCACCTCTTCTTCTTATTTCCCTGGCTTCCTCTTCTGAAAATAGTTTTCTCCTGCGAAATATTTCATTTAATGTAACCGTTTCATAAAGAGAACCTTGTGCTATGCTCAAATATTGGATGAATTCTTTTTTATACTGCCTTCCTTTTCCCTCAGCTATATTCTGAGATATGCTCGATATCGCAGCCTCCATTTGACCAACAAGCCGAAAGTGTTTGTTGGGCGGGAAATGCTCTAAGCGAGCCAAAACATAATCAGCCAAACCTACTGACATTTGCCATACCTCTAACTTCTCAAAAGGAAAGACGTAGGCGCTGGGGGAGGTTGGAGGTTGGAGGGATGAGGTTGGAGGGGGGAGGTTAGAGGCAGAAGAAGTACAGGTTGGAGGGGGGAGGGCAGAGGCATCTTGTGCCATGTGTTTTTTTACCCTATTTTCCATCTTTTGCCTCCTCCCTCAAACCTCCAACCTCACAACTCGAAACTATCATTTAAAAGCTTTAAACTTGGATATTTCATTTAACAATTCCCCTGAAACATAAAAGCCATTCTCTTTAAGTTCCTTTATCTTTTCATAGGCACTATTTATCAACCCCATGCTTTCAGCTTTAAGCAAAACCCCGATAGTCCCGCTAACTTTTAGTCCCAATTTTTCAGCTATCCCCCGAGCTTTTAAATCGTCTATTATTGTTTTCGTTCCAGATTAAGGTCGACCTTCAAATATTTTATTGGTGATACTCCTCTATGTATAAGAATCTCCGCAAAAGCCCTTTCAGAATAATTTGCTATTTCTGACGCCTTTCCCAGAGAGACTATACCCTCTTCCAGAAGCTTTATAGCAAGCAGCAATTTCACCTCATCCTCTCTTAGGTTTATTTCAGGTAAATTAACTAATATGCCCACTTCTTATACACCTCCACAAGTTTTAATAATTTTCTTTGCCAGAACTCTTTCCTGTATATTTCCTGATGCTATAATGCTACGTTTTAAAAGGGTTTTACTATATTATGCCCCTGACAATTTTTCAAAAAGGATATATTATCAGCATCTACGAAGGTAAGCAAGTTGTTTTTGCAGCCTTGCCGAGCCACACATTACACAAATTATTTTTGTTTGTCGTTTTTTATCTGCTTAAATCGGCGTAATCTGTGGATTATTATTTTCTACACATGAAAACTTATCGTTCATTAACATTGTTTTTCTTTTATAAAAATGTATGGCTTCCAGACTTTTATACCTGCGACTCTTTCAATGTCAGCATCGTTAGTTGCTATATCTTTTACATCATTCCTTTTCATAATTTCTACTATTATCGCATCTGTTGCCATAAGATTATACGTCCTTGCAGTCTTCACGTAATCTGGAAAAAGCTTTTCCGCTCTATCTATGAATTACGAATCTCCTACAAATGTACGGATCAGAGATTAACAATGCGTCTAAATTTTAATTCTCGTGAGCCAAAGTTGGCAAGTCTGCCCAATTTTAATTTTGCAATCTTCAGGTAGTTAAAAACAGGATATTTTTTTATCATCCCTTAGCGGTGTCGTATATTTCATTCTTCTCCAGAAATTTTTAAAATCCCGACAATAAGTTTATCGTTGAGGTAAAAACCAACCTCTTTCAATCTTTCAATGGATGGTTTAATCCCTGTAATATAGCCTTCACTCTTTGCTCTTAACAGCACGCCCGCTGTCCCTGTAAGTAACTTCTCAATAAGTTGAGGTAAACAACCCCCTTACCCCCTTTATTAAGGGGGAATGAGGTAGGAATTATTATTAAAACCTCAGCTTATTGAGAAATTACCATTATTTGCCCATAACAAGCAATATTCATCATTCCAAAGTTTCTCTGCGCTGAACGCTCAGTGCCTTTATCATAAACTTTGTTTGTATATTTTAATACGATTTCCTTAGTTTTATCCGTTGAAAAATTGTCTACGACTATACTGATGGAGGTCGTAGGTTGGAGGGTGGAGGGTGGAGGTTGGAGGGTGGAGGTTGGAGGGTGGAGGTAGAAAAAGAATGGATTTAGGGTGCAGTCCTGTGCCATTTGTTTTTTTTATCTCATTTTCCATCTTTTGCTTCTAACCTCTAGCCTTTTGCCTTTTGCCTTTTGCCTCCAACCTCCAACCTCCAACCAGATTTTTACCCACAGACGCAGACTTCGTCGTGAGCTCAGTCGAACGATTAACACAGATTAATAACTATAAACAAATCTTTTGTATTCTAATGTTTTGGAACCAAAATTGACTAAGAACCTACTTTAAATCCTGTTGCTTTTAAATAATTCAATAAAGGAGAAAGGGGGAAAGGGGGAATTGGAGAAAACACATTTTTAATTGCAATATTGAGGACACATCCCATATTTCTTAACACTCCGACAACCATGCTGTCAGATTCCTTTCACATGATTGGTTCATAGCTCGTAGTTGATAGCAGATAGGCAAACAGACTTACAAAAACGATATTATCCATTTTCTGAAAGTATATCTCCAAACTCTTTAGGCGTTACAATTTTTGTATGATGAAATGGATTTAGTTCAAGAAGGTCATCATCTCCTGTAACAAGATAATCAGCCTTACCTTCTAATGCTACTTCGAGCAGAAAATTATCCTTCTTATCCCTGCAAGCATTAACTCTTTGAGTTGGCAAGACTACTATCGCATAGCTGTCAAGCAGTGAGAAAAGCTCCTTAATCCTTTTGGGGGTAAAAATATTTTTAAATTTTGAACGGCTTGTTACTTCGCTCAACTCTTTCAGCATCTCTTCTGAAACAATGACCTTTGTTTCTTTTGTAAGTATCTTTTTATCTATGTTCTGTAAAAGGCCCCCAATCAAGTAACTGATCCATATATTGGTATCAATTACGATTTTTATATCGTCTTTCTCTGACAGCCTTCACCTCTCTGGTAATCTCTTCTATCGTTATAGGATACTTTTTTGCAGACTCCCTGAACTCTGTTAGAAGGCTCTGGAACCTCATAGCAAAAAGTTCTTCTTCTAACATAGTCAACACCTCTATTTTTCTCTCTAATGGTAAGTCCTTAACAGATTTTTTAAGTTTATTCAAGTTTGCATCTGAAATTGTTTTTAGCATTATCATCACCTCCCTTACCAGTCTTTATTTAATTTTAACATGTCTTGTCTATTTCGTTTATCTCGTTTATTTGCGGGTTATGAGCAGGGTCAAACCTTCATAATTCAATTACATTACAATAGTAGTCTTTCGTTAATTTACTTTTTCTTTTTGCATGTGTCGATTGAAAAATGAAGGTTTGACCCTGTTCACCCCTCGTATACTCTTGTGTCTTCAGAAATCTTTGATATGTTTAGTCCCATATTCTCATGCCGACTATTTTATCTGCTGTTTTTTCATCCAATTCAGTTTTCCCGTGGAACTTATCAAATGTTTTTTTTCTTTTTATTTCAATTTCAATTTCTTCGTTATCTTCCAAGTCAAGCCTTTCTAAAGGCTTTATTATTCCCTTTTCATAAATCGCTGAGATTGACATATACATTCTCTTCTTTTAACTTATTTTGTTTTTCCCACAGTCCTCATGCTTTAGTGGATCCCAGAAACCATGGAAATATTTAATTTTTAGACAACTGACTGTATTTTCGAGTCATATTATACTTATTAAAAGCTGTTTGTCCACAGATTATCAAGATGGGACGCTGATTGGCGCAAATATGCGCGGATAAAATAATGATTTAATTTCTTTCTCATCTGCGTTTATCTGTGACGACTGTGGATTAAATACTTTACTCCACCTTACCTCTATCAAGAGGGGCCGGGGGGGGTGTTTCAATACTTGTCCAAAGCGGAGTTTAGGAACAAGCATGGATACGATTTTTCAAAAAACTAAATTGTTACCTTTTGTTTTGTCAGTAGAATTATTATCAACCACGATTATTTCTATTTTGTCTTGCGGATCCCGTAAAGTCGCAAAGCTCCTACGGGACAGGTAGCTTTGTGCTCTGATTGATTTTAAACAATTTTCTATATTCTTTTCTTCGTTTTTTGGTTGTTACGATTACGGATACTAACATGCCTTGTAAATGGTCCTCAGATTACGCAAATTAGCGCAGATCAGAAACTGTTTAAACGGCTTACCTATCTGTGCAAATCTGCGAAATCTGTGGATATGGTTAATTTTTTAAAGATAATAAAATATCAAAATTTATGAAGGGGCGAAAGGCTACGTTGAAAACCTTATAGACTCTATGGTTATAGCGCCTACATAACGCGATCCTATCTGTCTATTTGATAACATAATCAAGAACTATGATTTTAATTTCCTTAACCTTTTTGAGATTGCCATCGTTAGTTATAAAAGCCTTTGCTCCATTAATCAGACCAGATGTCAACTGGATCGCATCCGGTGTTTTTATCTTGTACTTTGCCCTTAATTTAGCGCTTTCAACTGCTACATTTCTATCAATGTCGGTTAATATCAAATTGTTTGAATTGGTAAGCAAGTCGCCATATTTGTCTATGAGTTTTTTGTTCTTTTCTACTATGGGTTTAATTAAAACCTCGATTAAAGTTACAAGGGAAGTATATGCAATAATATTGCCTTGACTTATATGTATAAATAAAGGATCAATAGTTTCAATATAGTTTTTGTGTTCTTCTATGTAATAAATGAAAGGCGCTGTATCTATGGCAATTTAGTTTATGCCTTTAAGTTGTGTAAGAAGCTTCATTCCCATTCTTCTCTGAGTTTATCTACATATTCTTGAGCGTCCATACCCTCCCAGATTTCCTTCCCACATCCCTTAAGTTCAGTGATATTACGCTTCTTATGGGGGGCTTCGACTCCCGTCTTTAAAAGTCGGACAACATCCAATATTTCTTTTTGCTGCTGTATTGGAAGACTTCTTATTTCTTCTATTATTTTTCTTTCAATGGCTAAAGACGATTTCACTCTTTATCCTCCATTAGGAACTACCTTTTTGATATCTGTACGAATATACGAATGGATGATTATTTCATTTCTTGCAATTCTTGTCTTTTATAAAACTTGGTAAATATTCTGTCTTCATTATTTTTCAAGTTCTTTTAACGCATCTTCAAGACTCAGAGGCACTTCATTTTTAACCTCATTCATTGCCCGCGCTAATCCCTCATTTTCGATCCAATCAAGGAAACGTTGATAGTCATTAAAATCCATAATTATTTTTGTAATGTGCCCTTTCGTATCAGTTATAAATTCTTTCGCAAAGGGAAGCTCTTTTGTGTCCATCTTTATATCTCCTTATAATCATGACATTTTTTTGCTTTTTGCAATATTCATCATTCCAAAGTTTCTATGTGCTGAACGCTCAGGCCCCCGGTTGAATAGTTGGATGCGGGATTCTTCGCTCTGCTCAGAATGACAAGTGCGTAAGGAATGGCAAAAAGAGTGCATAATTTCTTTTGTTTTATCAGTAGAATTATTATCAACCACGATTATTTCTATCTTGTCCTGCGTATAGGTTTGTGCTCTGATTGATCTTAAGCAATTTTCTATATTCTTTTCTTCGTTTTTTGTCGTTATAACAACAGATACTATATTCATGTCTATCTACGAACTACGGGAGCATCTACGAATTACGAATCTCATACGGATATACGAATGGGCGATTAACAATGCGTTTGAATTTTAATTCTCGTGAGCCAAAGTTGGCAAGTATGCCCAGTTTTAATCCTGCAACTTTCAGATAGTTAAAAATCCGGATAAATTAAGTCTTTTTTAACTGCCCCCATTCTTCACTGTTCCTTTATTCGTATATTCGTAATGAATTTGTAATTAGATGATAAAGAGGTATTTTTACTCTCCAGCGAGTCGTCTGGCCACATCTATCACTTCATCAGAAAGCCAGTAACCCTTGTCTCGCAATTCCTCAATGAGTGGAACTACGTTTTCTACCAATTCTTTTTCTTTCGCTAACAGTAATATCCCAATCAGTCCTGTAGTGGGAATATTTAATTTTTCGGCAACCTGCCTTCCGGCACGATCATCAAGTAACAATAGAACATCTCCCTTCACCGTCGCAGCAAGGGCAATCGCTTGTTTCTCCCCTTCATCCAAGTCAGCGGCAGCGTTTTCAGTTGCAGTTTCCAAAGGCATAATGTCCGTTATGCGTATAAAATCGTTCAGAGCTAGGTCAATCTGCTCTGATTCGCTCCCAATTTTACCCAATAGTTCTCTGTAAACCAAAGGCGGGATCAGCACTTCTTCAGCCATACTTTTGAGTAGAGAAATTCGTCCGATTTTAGCTAAACCAATAATCGGACTGGTATTAGAAACCATTTTCATTTGCCACTCAGTTTCCTTGCTGTTTCTAAGTCTTTCTTAAGCTCTTGTTCAAGCTCTTCAGGCGGATAATTAAAGATGCTGACACGATATCTCCCGCAAGTCTCAAAAAATTCGATTCGTGACATTCCTGCCAATTGAGCAGCTTTACCAGACGACACTTTACCAAGTTCAAACATTTTCAGTGCCGCCATTAGACGGATATGCTGCTCCATCTCATCCTTTGTCATATGGACAGCGTCCTCAAATCCGCTGGGATATTTTATCTTTAGATCTTCGATCTTCATACTAATTACCTCAAAAGATTATAAGTTCGTCTTATTTACAGAAAAAAACTTTTAGTCTGTAGTGTAATACTAAGCTGTTGGAGGAGGGAGGTTGGAGGGTGGAGGGTGGAGGCGTCCTGTGTCATGTGTTTTCTTACTTTATTTTCCATCTTTTGCCTCTATCCTCCAGCCTCTAACCTCTAACCTCTAACCAGATTTTTACCCACAGACGCAGACTTCATCGTGAGCTCAGTCGAACGATTAACACAGATTAATAACTATAAACAAATCTTTTGTATTCTAATGTTTTGGAACCAAAATTGACTAAGAACCTACTTTAAATCCTGTTGCTTTTAAATAATTCTTTAAAGGAGAAAGGGGGAAAAGGGGAATTGGAGAAAACACCTTTTTAATTATTTTCTTTCTCGTTCCACTCTTCTTACATCAATTGCAAAACCTGCAAAGTTAACTAACAAGCCTGCTTTTTATAAACGTTAATACAGGCTTTTATGGTTTTTTCTGTTAATTCTTCTTTTCCCCACTTCTCCATTTCTCCTTTTCTCCTTATAAAATATCTTCATTATGATACTAATTTGTTATCTACTTTAAAGAAAATTTCAATAATCATATTGGACAAGTCTTTATATTTAAAATCCTGAAAATCTGCGTTCATCAGCGTCCAAATACTCCTCAACAATACGATATTCTAAATAATTTCCAAAAGGTTTCCAGCTTTCTTTCAACATCTACTTTCTAAAAATGAATACCTTTGTGCTTTACGGTGAACTTTTTCGTCCTTACCAACTTTCGCCAATCAGGATTGTTTCGCGCCGCTCGCAATGCTTTGCTATTCTAAAAGAAGCCTGCGCTCATATTTCATTTCGTCTTTTTTCAATTTCACTAACAATATCATCAAGGGATTTATTTGCAAAAAGAACTTCCCGTTCTTGAGTGTAATTTCCATAACCTTGAGTAAATTGTTTGAGGAAGCGAACAGCGTCAACAACGCCTAATTCTTTATAAAGTAGGCCGATTGCTTGTTGATTAATTTCGATTAAAGGTCTTATGTCAGTAATCATTTTTCAATCTCCTGAACCAAATCAACGGGATTTACCACTTTTACCATTAAATCTTGGACTCGCTTTGAATTTTGCAGTATTTTGTCATCACACGTACAGAAATAATCGGCATTTCCAGTTTCAGCTAACGCCATATGAAGTGCGTCAAGTGGTTTAATACCAAATGTCATCAAATTTGCCGCTCGCAACTTTTCTTTTTCTGTGACATTGATAACGCCTTTTGCCTTTGCCAAGACAGCAAGTGTATGTTCTTTTCTTATCGGCAACGAACTTTGCTCTCCTTCATAAAGCAATGCTTCTGACGAAAGCAATTCAGCATATCCGTCATCACAAAAGGTGATGATTCCAAGAACGGCTTCTGACTCCAAGATAATCCGAATATGATTTGGGGTGTCGAGTGGCCTTTGAATAACACATAAATCAAGATAAATTTTCACGTTGTTATTTTAACACTTTTTGATTTGGAAAGTACTTGTCTAACTATGAATATATTCTTCCATCCTTTTGTATTTTTCGCTAAAAGCATTTTGCCCTCCCTTTCGTGTTAAATTGTTTATCTTATAATGCACGTTTTGTCTATACCACGCTAATACTTAGTTGGCGGAACTAAAAATATACCTAACAATTGCTTATCTCAATAAGATAAATTCCATTTCCGTCTGAAGCAAAACACTTACTGATATACCAAATCTCGAACCGCTATTCTTAAAATCGTTAATTCTCAAAGAAAGAGATTCTTTTCCTTCCAGTATCTTACATGCATGATTTGTATCAAATAGATAATCCAAGCTAAACCTCTATTTCTCGTAATGTTTGTATATCTTCTAATATCTTATCAATTTCTCCCTTTTCAAATTTCCATGTCCCTAAATGTTGCAATACTTTCTCAGGCGAGCCCTTTTCTCCCTGTGTTTTTTTAGATTTAAGAAACTCAATAAAATCAATTACCTCCTTAATGGTATCATCAGAAAGTTCTTTCATTTTTTCCGATACTACTTCTGTTAATTCTTTATCTGATAAACGCATTAATTGTTACCTCCAATATTTTATTTTTAATTAAAGTTTTTATCCAAGATTACGCAGATTAGAAACTGTTTAAACGGATTACCTATCCGGGTAAATCTATGGCATACATGGATTTAATTAGTTTTTTAAAGCCAGCAAGGCAAGTGCAGCATAAAACATGGAATAATAAGCCCTGTTTAACGCACCCCTGTACTTTCCATTTTTAAAAAGTAATTTATATTTTTTTGATAGTTCTTGTTTGAGTTCTGTAAGGGCATCCTTTTCCTTTTTAAGCAAAGTTACCTTCATATAAATCTCCTGAGGAAATTTTTGTCCTGACTTTTTCATCTTTATTCTACCGTCTCTATCCTTCTCTTTCGAAGTAATATAATAAATTGTTGGTATTGACATCCATTATTTCATACCCTTTTCAGCAATATATTTATGGTACTCTTCTTTGACTTCTTTATCTGTCTGATATCTGCATATTCCCCGCAATCTGAAAAGATTTTCATCAAATTCCAGTGTTTTCATAGGTGGTTTATTTTTCATACAAAACTAACAAATCATTGGCTCGGGACTGCCCCACTTATAAGCAGAAGCGGGCTTTCGGTGAACATCGAGCCCTTGAACGGCTAAAGAAAAAATTATGGGAAATAACGGTAAATATCTTTACGATGTAATACACGCATGAAAACAAGTATATTATTATCAAATCTAAATCCTATATAAAACTTGGTAAATATTCTGTCTTCATTATTTTTCAAGTTCTTTTAACGCATCTTCAAGATTCAGAGGCACTTCATTTTTAACCTCATTCATTGCCCGCGCTAATCCCTCATTTTCGATCCAATCAAGGAAACGTTGATAGTCATTAAAATCCATAATTATTTTTGTAATGTGCCCTTTCGTATCAGTTATAAATTCTTTCGCAAAGGGAAGCTCTTTTGTGTCCATCTTTATATCTCCTTATAATCATGACATTTTTTTGCCTTTTGCAATATTCATCATTCCAAAGTTTCTTTGTGCAGAACGCTCAGGTCCCCGGTTAAATAGT
>JBDIVL010000073.1:0-12214 GCA_039794405.1 Candidatus Jinrextremum sp.
CCAAGGCCTCGGTTATTCTGGCATTCTGGTTACTTATCTCTTTTGGGATAGTAAACTTTACCTTTGTAGGTCTGAACTACTTACCTTCTGCTGCCGATAGTGAACATATTTACGGATCCAAATAGTATCTAATTATGATACAGGTTCTGTAAAACTGTACTTATCCATATTCAGGAGAAATTACTATCTATAAAGGAGGTCGTACATGATAGTAAACACATTTTTTATATGTTCCAACTGCGGCAACAGAAAAACATTTAAAATTTTTACGAGTAATTTTCAAATCATCGAACAATCTCCAGAACTAGGAATCCGTATCGAGGGCAGAGTTTTACCTAATTTACGGGAAAAAGACAATTATATTGAATGTCAATCATGTTCTCAAATATTTGATTATGATAGTGCAGTGGACACAGGTGATAGTTATACAAAAAAAACTAACGAGCATTGTTGAGCATTTAATTATATTTATTTACCTTTTTAAAATCAGGCTGTAAAGAATAAAAACTGGATACTTATAATTTTAAATTGTAAGACACGAGGTACTCGTTACGCATATGATGAAGTAATTTTATAACAATCTCAAACCCTTCTGACAAGGAGTATAGGGTATCATCCATCTCGTGCTGTCTGGCTATATCGTGCTCCGATGCCAGCCCGAAATATGTTTTTCCAAAATCTATATAGTAGCGGCTGTCGATAAGGGTCTTTTTATACTTGAATTTATACTCAATATATTCAGGAAACATACCGGTAAAGAATAAAGAATAATTACCAATATGGCAATAAATATAAAATTTACGGGCATTGTCAGAATGCTGGATTTCCTCAATCATATCAACTATATATTGACATTGCTTCTCATCATCTTTTTCCAGTTTATACAATCGAGACGTCTGAGCAAAAATTGCAAGCATATTTGCAAGGTAGTTTGATACATCGGTGCTATTTAAAATTCTTATGACCTTGCTCCTATTCCATGGATAGGCATGTTCAGTACTATTCAGTTTTTCTACGATATCATCAATAAAATTATTATCTTCCTTTTTTAGGGTAAATATCCTTCTCAAGAGTAAAGCAAACAAAAAATAAGGTGATGTATGGAGGATTGTGGTTCCTTCACGCATCACCTTTTCAAAAACACGGTCACTATCGGCCATCTGTGCAATAATATCTACATCGCCTTTTATAAGACTTGCAATATGTTCGTAGTCCTGTCTCTTTGTTACATAATTTTCAATAAGAAATTGCAAATCCTTATCTGATAATTGCTCTAACTTGTATTGTTTTAATTCGTTATCTTGCTTGTTCTGTCTTCTTTTTTCGTAGCTCATCGATTACTACCATCTTTCTTTCAGATCATAGATGATATAAGATGATTTCATATAGGATTTAAACTATATAACATATCTTGTTACTTTTGGGTTCCAGATTTTCATAATTCTCATAATACTAAAATGGTGTACAACCTTACCTGCTAAAGATAATAGCCCCGTTTTGTTACCATATAATTATGATATACGAAGGTAGTTGAATTACCGATGATAACAATAGTCGTCATATCAATAGGATAAGAAATCATTTTATCAAGCGTTGTAATAGTGACAGATTCACCATCCCTTGTTGCATCCTTTACAATCCCTACTGGTGTATTAGGTGATTTATACTGCGAAACAATATGGACAACCTTCTCAATCTGCCAATCCCTTTGCGAACTTTTAGGGTTGTATAATACAATCACAAAATCTGCCTCGATAGCATGTTTTACGCGCTTCTCTATTGTTTCCCACGGTGTCAGGAGATCACTAAGGCTTATAGCAGCGTAATCGTGCATCAGGGGTGCACCAAGGGCAGCAGCAGCGGCATTGGCTGACGAGATACCCGGGATAACTTCTATTGGTACCAGTATGTTTTCTTTACAAGCTAGTTCCAGCACGAGACCTGCCATACCGTAAATCCCTGGATCACCACTACTGATGATAGATACTGTTTTCCCTAATTGCGCTTCGCGAATTGCCAATTCCACACGTTCAACCTCTTTGCGCATTGCCGAAGCAATTATACGCTTGGTTCCAATAATGTCTTTTATAAGGTCAATATAAAGCTTGTAGCCAACGATTATTTCACAACTTTTTAATGCATCGAGTGCCCTTTGGCTTATATCGGCACATGCCCCGGGACCAATACCTACCACATAAAGTTTTCCTGTGCTATGGCTATGGTCATTCCCGGGTATTTTTGTTTTGTCAGGACTAATTGTGTTTTCCTCCCTGCAATAAGTGCAGACGGCTCACATACCGCCCACACACCTATTTTTTCTTTAACAAAATTTGACTTACTGTACTCTTTAGCACACATTGCAATCTCAGAGATAGAGACTATCCTTAACGGAATATTAAGTTCCTTTGATGCCTGCAACAAACCAGGCTCTTCAGACTTAATATCAATGGTAGAGAGCAATCTAACCCTTTCTATTGAAAGGGTTGCAGTGTGAAGTGCATCAAGGATAGACTTTTTAACAACCTCAGCGGTAATCCCTTTCTTGCAGCCAATACCAACAATAATATCTTTCTGTGCATCCGTACCGGTTGTAATTACTGCATCTGTATGAAGCATAGCAGCAGCACGGTGTGCTAGTTGATTCGCCCCACCTTCATGGCCGGAAAGCATACTAATAACAAAACGCCCCACGTCGTCAATTACAACAACAGCAGGATCTGTATGTTTATCTTTGATATAAGGTGCAATTACCCGCGTAACGATTCCGACTGCCATAATAAAGATAAGCCCATCAAACTGTTTAAAGACCTGACCAACAAGCTGCTGGAGTGGTTCTGAGAAAAAGATGGGATGCGCAGATAAATTATTTTCTGTAAGATAAGTAATTTTTTCTAATTTACTCAATACATATAAGGAAGGAAAAGGCTCAAAACCTTTACTTATCCTCTTTGCAATTTTTAATCCATGTTCTGTTAAAACAATAATGGCTATATTCAAATTCTCTTCACTACTTGTAAGTGTTAGTCGTTATTTGCAGTTATAGGGGCATTATATAACTTTTTCCTTTTCGACCTCCTCAAATTCTTCAAGTAACTCCCTTTGCTTTTTTGTTAAGTTCTTTGGAGTACGTACAATTACACGCACATATTGATCACCATATCCACGCTCCTTAAGATGCGGCATACCGCTACCTCTCAACCGGAATAATGTATCAGTTTGTGTCCCGGGTGGAATTTTCATTATAGCATTTCCGTCCAGCGTTGGGACATCAACCTTTGCACCAAGAGCCGCCTCCGTTAATGAAATAGTTTTTTCCATATAAATATCACTTCCCCTTCTTTCAAAAACTGGATGAGGTCTTACAGAAATAATTACATAAATATCTTCTTTTAATCTTCTATCAACCTTATCAGCCGCTATCCTCAAGGTCGTTCCATTGTCAACACCGGGAGGTATCTTTACTGTAACCTTATCAAGTCTCTGTATCTCACCGCTTCCATGGCAAATAGGGCACGGATGCTCAATAATTTTTCCCCGGCCTTTACAAACAGGACATGCTCCGAATTTTATAATCCTGCCAAACCCCTGTAATTGTTCCTGCTGTACTTCTCCTCTTCCCTTGCAATTAGTACAAACCTTAGGGGCGGTGCCTTTTGCTGCACCGTCCCCACCACAACCGGTACATCGTTCCATATAAGGGATAGCTACTTCTGTGCTAACACCCCGATATGCCTGTTCCAGGGTAATCTCAACACGAACCTGCCGAATACGCTCTCCAGGTCGTTCAAAACCCCATCTGCGACCAAAAAAGTCACTAAAAATACTACCCCGACCGAAGAAGTCCGAGAAAATATCATGACCAAAGATATCTTCAAGATCACTGACATGACTGAAATCACGCCAGGTAAAACCCTCTTTACCAAAGTCAGGAGCAACACCGGCATGGCCATATTGATCATACCGCGCTTTTTTATCATCGTCAACAAGTACCTCATACGCCTCAGATACCTCTTTAAACTTTTCCTCAGCCAGCTTCGGGTTATCCTTGTTGAGATCCGGATGAAATTTTTTTGCCAGGTTACGGTACGCAGCCTTGATCTCTTCCTTCGATGCGTTTCTATCTACACCTAATATTTCATAATAGTCTTTTTTATCCGGCATGATTTTCTCTAATGCGTCTATTTATAATTTTATAAACGATAGCACACCTAAATAGGATACATTTCAAAGCGCAGAACCCACCAAAAACAAGTTAAAATAACCTGTCATTGTTAATGCGCTTCGTTCAACCATCATCCTACTGACATATCAGGTAAAAATAGGATTTAGCTTCAAAAAAATTCAAATTTCTTCTTTCCTTTTTCGTGATTCACTACCTACTACAAACCTCGAAAAGAGTGTAATTGATGCGATAACGATTGCTATTGCACCGCCAAAATAGAGGGTCTCTACAGGATTTTTCCACATTACAATGTGTTTTAAAAAGGTGATTACAATAACCACTACCGCAGCGGCAATCAATTTTTCTTTTAAATCATTTAAATCATGGATCTTCAGCCAATACGGATAACTGATAGACTGGTCTCTATCTACAAATAATTCAAAGAGCCCAATTCCCATAACAAACATCACCACCGCAACCATAAATAAATCTATAGCAGAAATAAAATGTACAGAAAGTTCTACACGGTGCTCTTCGTGATGGAATAAGAAATTCAATATATCCGGAATACCATTAGCAAATTCCCAAACCCCGGAAAAGATTAAAAAACCAGATGCCAGGATCGTAAGAACCGAAGCCGTAGCTACAAAATATCTACCGACATTAACAAAATATTTATTTATTCTTGTTAGAAAATCACGATTGGCCATATCCCTCCTCTACTTTTTATTTACTTTCTCCTATCAATTCCTTAATTTTATTTTTCAACTCACTCAAATCTGACGATTTAATAATGTATGCATCTGCTGACCATGACATAAAATTATCTTTGTAGATACTGTAAGCCGTATTAATAATAATCGGTATCTTCCGCTCGTTGAGAATTTTGCCAATTGACTCAATCCCATTCATCTTAGGCATATTGATATCCATTACAATAAGATCCGGTGACAGTTCCCTTACCTTTTTTACAGCCTCCAGTCCATCTCTTGCAGCAACGATATTGTATCCCTCAAGCGACAGTTCCTGCTCGTAGAGCAAGAGTTGATTTTTGTCATCTTCTACCACAAGAATTGTTTTCATAGTGCATCTCCTTACAAAACTGCAATTAATCCTTCTACACAGGAAGGTAAACAGAAAAGGTTGACCCTTCATGCAGGGTACTTTTCACTTTTATATATCCCCCATGGTCATCTACAATCTTTTGTGATACTGCCAATCCAACGCCTGTTCCGTCTACTTTCGTAGTAAAAAACGGAACAAAAATATTTTGCATTACTTCATTGGTCATCCCTTCACCTGTATCCATAATACCAATTTTTACATATTCATTTTCCATCGTTGTTTCTATCGTTAGCATCCCTCCATCCGGCATGGACTCAACGGCATTTTTTATCAAATTTAAAAATACTTGTTTTATTTGGGTTGGGTCTATAACAATTTTTGGTATCGTTGTATCAAATTTCTTTATTACCTGAATACGGCCCTTATTGAAATAGGGATCCATCAGGGAACAGGTATTTTCCAATATTTCATTTATTTGAGATAAAACCTTAATAAACTCAACAGGTTTACTAAAATCCATAATATTTGCAAGGATTCTCTCTAACCGGTTAACCTCTTCTATAATAATACTTGCACTTTGTTTTATCTGGTTATCCTCATGAGGAGTCCGCATAATCGTTCTTGCAAAGCCTCCAATGGTTACTAATGGATTACGGATTTCATGTGCAATATACGCTGCCATGTTACCAATAACAGCAAGCCTTTCCGATCGAATAAGCCTTTCCTGAGTATCTTTGAGCTGCCGGATTTTTTCCCCCAATTTTCGGTATGCTTCTGCGTTCTCAATTGCCAGTGCTGCGTGGTTAGCAAAGGTATTCAAAAGTTGAACATGTTTCTCTGTTATTGGCTTACGACTATAAAAATTATCGGCACAGATTAATCCAATCGCCTCATCTTTAACTACTAATGGTACACAAACAAATTCATTTGCATTTATCATGTTTACAAACTTCTTATCAATATTAAAATTGTGAAAGGCATCTTTTTCTAAGATGGGTTTCTTGTTTTTTATGCATGAGACAATGATTTCCTTTTCATCTGTCAAAGAATACGCCATTAATCGTGTAATCATATGTAATGGGGTATCATCACGATAATTGTCTTCCGATGCTTTAATAAGATCCTCTAACCTTTCATATTTATTAGCTATTTCGCTCCATATCTTATTTGCCTCTTCCCAATTAGAAGGACCAACAGCCATTTTACCATAAACGATATTCCGCTCTTTATCTACAAGGAAAAGCCGTGCACGATTAAATCCAAGAGCTGTACCGGCGGTTACACACGTTAATATCAAATGAAGCAGCCGATCAGTTTGCAGTGTCTCATGCATTAAATCAGTAAGTTTTCTCAAGAGAGAAAGTTGACGAACTTTTTCTTCATTTTCCGTAGTATCTATAGAAAATTTCAGTAAATAGATAATACCACCATTCTTATCCCTTATAGGCACTGAAATGTTTTGAATGTATCGTCTTTCTCCCTTTTCCGTAATAAGGTGGATATTGGTATAGTAGTTTTCATCATGAGAGAGCGCTTTAATAATAGAACAATTCTTAACATCCTGACACTCGCACCTATATACTTCACGGCATATTTTCCCGATAGGGTCGTATTGTAAATTCAATATATGAGAAAGGGCTTTATTAGACCAAATAATTCTCATATCTTTATCCAATATAGATAATCCAGCATTAAGGGCATCTACAATGGTATTGAGAATATCATCGGTTTTATCTTTTAGAATATGAGGCATCATAGATGATGTATGTTATATTTTTTCTTTTTTTAAAACTTTTTTGTAAAGTGTAATATATTCTCTCGCACTTCTGTCCCATGACCAATCCTGGATCATCCCGTTTTTCATGATCTCAGTCCAGACGGTTTTATTTTTAAAATAATCTATCGCCCTTATGATCGTAGCCAACAACTGATAAGAATTATATTCCTTAAACGAAAAACCATTGACCTTTCCATTAACAATAGGTTCCGAGCGGACATCAGTTATTGTATCAGCAAGACCTCCCGTATTTCGAACAATTGGAACAGTACCATACTTTAAGCTATATAATTGGTTTAACCCACAAGGTTCAAAGCGTGATGGCATTAAGAACATATCCAATCCAGCCTCAATTTCATGCGCAGAGAGTTCATCAAAGGTTAATTTTACTGCTACTTTTGCAGGAAATATTTTTGTATAACTCCGGAATAGTTCATGATAACGTTGTTCACCAGTACCTAACAAAATAAACTGCAGATTTAGCTTCATGAGATCTCCGAACCTATCCACAATTAAATCTAATCCCTTTTGGTCTGTCAAGCGTGTTATCATCCCAACAATTGGAACATCTTCCTCATGAAGTCCATACTTCTTCTGAAGATTTTTTTTGCAAAGCTGCTTTCCACGAATATCTTTTATTCCATAGTTTGCAACAATAAGTTTATCTGTTTCTGGATTCCATATCGAGTAATCAATTCCATTAATAATTCCGTATAGGTCACTCGCCCTTTCTCTCAGTACACCATCAAGGCCTACACCATACTCAGAAGTCTGAATCTCCTTTGCGTATGTTTTACTGACGGTGGTAATAAGATCACCAAAAACAATACCTCCTTTTAAGAAATTTAATTTTCCATAGAATTCTAATTGTTTTGAATTAAAAAGACTCCAGTCTAATCCAGTCAATTTCATATCCCAATGCCAAAATAGGCCCTGATATGCAAGATTATGGATAGTCATAATTGTCTTTGTATTTTTGAAACATTCTTTTTTTGCGTAGCTTGTTTTCAAATAAACGGGGACAAGTCCTGTTTGCCAATCGTTACAATGCACGATATCAGGATATATGTTCAATTTTTCAATAACTTCCAAAGAACTCCGAGAAAAAAAAATAAAACGTTCACTATTATCCTCGTAGTCCCTTATTGTACACGGGTAATTATATAAGCCCTTTCGGCTGTAATACTGGTCATTATCTATAAAATAAATAGGGACATCTGAGTCAGGCAAGAAACCCTTATATACGTATCCAGACTTCAGTTTATCACCAATTTTTACTGTAAATTGTATATCTGTTTTTATTAAGGGATATTTACTTTCTTTTATAATACCATAGAGAGGCATAAAGACGGTGATTTCTACCCCTAATTTTTGTAGGCATTTGGGTATCGCTCCAGCTATATCGGCCAAACCACCGGTTTTTGCAAATGGTATTACCTCGGATGATAAATAAACAACTTTCACTACCGCACTCCCCCGGATGTCTTGTCAATATTTACATTTCTCAAAAATTCAGCAGCACTTTCCGGAGTTACCGTATTTATATAAAAACCACTTCCCCATTCAAACCCTGCAACTCTTGTCAACCGGGGAATAATCTCAATATGCCAATGATAATGTTCTATTTCTCCAAAAACAAAAGGTGTTGTATGAATAACATAATTATATGGAGGGAATTCTAATGACAATTCAAGTTTGAGAAGAACCGTACGTAATACGTATGCCAATTCTTCAGCTTCAAGCTTTTGTAGATTTTCAAAATGAGAAGAGTGAGTTTTCGATAAGATCCATATTTCAAAAGGAAACCTCGATGCATATGGTGTAAAAGCAATAAAATTATCATTTTCTAATACGATTCGCTTCTCTGTAGACAATTCTTGTCGAACCATATCACAAAAGAGACAGCGGCCCCTGTATTTGTAAAATTCTTCACATCCATTCATTTCGTGCATAACCGTTATGGGTACAATTGATGTAACAATTAACTGTGAATGTGAATGTTCCAAAGTAGCCCCAGCTGCCGTTCCAACATTTTTGAAAAGTAATCCAGAGATAAAGCGTTTGTCTTTCTTTAGATCAACAAGTCTATCTCTGTACGACCACAATACTTCCTCTACTTGTTTGTTTTCCAATTCTGTCAAAGTAATAATGTGCTTCGGACTTTCGATAATTACCTCGTGTGCACCAATACCGTTCATCGAATCATAGATTCCTTCACCACGTTTGTTTAAATTACCTTCTATTCTTAAAGCAGGAAATTTATTCGATACTACTCTTACTCGCCATCCTGTTGAGTTAGCACAAGTGCCTTTTTCCCTATATGCAATAATTTCTGGGGGAGTCTTGTCTTCATTTCCTTCACAAAAAGGACAAAAACCACCCTTAACAATTTGCGGAGATGATTTAAAATCGGTTGGCCGCATAGCCCTTTCTGTAGCAATAATTACCCAACGACCTGAAACGGGGTCCTTCCGAAGTTCGGGCATTTTTATTATCCTCCTATATCATACAAGAAATTAATTTTTTCAACTAAGGTTTTACCTCTGCCACATCACTAATACTTCATTGATTCTTCATTATTTCTTTTGGATGTTCGATCTTTTTCCAGTATTCTTTAAATTGAAATTTTGGACTATGCTCACTATCATGACACATATCACAATTGTTTTCATCGGCACCGTACAATTTTTTACTTACATCTTTTACGTGCTCGCTTCCAGCACCATGGCAACTTTCACAACCTACGTTTATTAAGTCCGGATTTTCTTCATAACTTAAAAATCCCGAAACGTATCCATAACCAGTTGTGTGGCACTTAATACATTCGGGATCATACTGGTGTCCATCAAGAACTAAGGTATTATATGATCTCCCATGCTTTGTCTTGCACCAATGCTCATACACTTTTTTGTGGCATATCCCACAGGTAGAACTACCTGCATACGATAACCCGTCAGGTAGAGGTATCCGTGGTGTTTTACTTAACAAATCTTCGTCTCTAAGCATTTCTTGATATTCCCTTAGTAAGGAGGCCATTTCCTGCGAATCTTTATATTTATGGTCTAATGGAATAATCTCGATAGACCTTCTTTCTAAAGTATTATCTTTTAAAAAATACCTTGCAACTCCTACATATTTCCCACCAGTTCCTGGAGAAATAACTGGAATATTATTAGCATATGCTACTGAATCTTTTGGTTCTTCAATATCATGGCCGGTTATAATTAATCCTATTTCTGGAAAATATTTTCCAATTTTTACAGATTCTTCCTGTGATGCATGAGAAAGCAGAACGATAAGATTGGCTCTATCCTGCAATTCTTTAATTAAAATTTTTAGAATTTTTACAGGATCATGAACTCTTATATAATCAGGAATATATGCACTAATAAGGGACTTAGAGAGAATACCTAAAAAGGCAATCTTAAAGGAATGCTTAGAGGTGGAATATTCTTCTATAAAATATTGATTAATTTTTACGGGTAAAGGCTCAATAAACTCAACATTACTAGAAAGAAGAATCGTTTTATTTGTTTGCGACAGATAACTTATTAATTGCGGATCAAATTCAATATCTTTCTCACCTATGTTATGTAACACATAATCCATCTTTCCTATTGCACGGTACAATGTCTCCAATTTGATCTCTCCCTGTCGCCCAACATCTTTGGAAAGATCGCCTAAACTCACAGGTAAAATGATTTTTTTTTGTTTCCTCAATAAATCGATAAATGCATATCTTCTTGAAATACCCCCAATTTGTCCTTCAAAACATCCACAGGGTTCGAGATTTCCCAATTCTTCTCCAGAAAAAATTATCTGTATATCTTCTTCGGAAGAACTATATACCACAGAGGATAAAAAAATAAACAAAAAAACAAATAAGCTTCCAAAGCACTTCATTGTTATAAATTAATATCCATTTATCCTTTTACTTCTCCACGAATTGGAATATCAATAATCGGCTGAACCATGCTATTCGTATAGATTTTTAAGTTTCCTGTAATTTTTCCAATTTCAATATCTTTATCTAACATAATATCTATTTGTTTACTATTCTTCTCTAATTCTGATACCTTACAATGCATGATACTTGGATTAATCTCAATCTTTTCTATCCTCACACCTTTGTTTACGAAATTAACGATCAAAGTTTTTTTTACGTCTTGATTTCTTTTAATATTACCAAAAGATACTATTTCAGGATAGAAAGTTATGTCACCAATGATTTCTCCGGAAAATGGTATATCTATTCTCTCCTGTTTATCACTGCTTGTATAAACGAAAATAATTCCACTGAATTTGCCAATATAATCATACTTGCTAAAAGTGATTTTATATCTATAACTATCGTTTCCGTTAACTTTATCGTCAATAATTGAAATATATGTATTTGGCGACTCGACTTTCTTTATTTCGATCTTAAATTCTGGTATAGTTTTTACCTCTAGGATTTTCGTACATGTATCACCTTTCCTTATGATACCAAAATTAATTCGCTTGGGATTAACACTAACTTCTTCAACCACTTCACCAGAAATAATCAGTTTATAATTAGGATTTTCCTGATCATTTGAAATTACAACAATTGATTTTGTAACTTTACCGACAAAACGCCCAGGATTGAACCTTATTTCCACTTCTCCCTCTTCATTTTTTAGCAATTTATTTTTTGTTATTAAAGCCGCTGTACACCCACACGATGATTTTACATTACTAATAATTAGTTCACCGGAGCCTGTATTTTTAAATTTAAATTTATGTTTTACATCGTTACCAGTATAAATTTTACCAAAATCATATTTTTGTTCCTCAAAAACCATCCTTGGCTTTTCTGCAGACCTGTCAATATCTATGTTCTCTGTTTCTTTATCACTATTGGCAACTACATTATTAAAGTTACCCATGTAAATCAGTACTATCAAAAAATAAAAAAAATTCGTTAAATAGATTTTCAGATTTTTCATAATGCTCTAAAACCTCCGACTGCTTCTATTATAGCAGCTTAAATACTCCTTTAAATAAAATATTTGAAACCATTCGTAAAAACACGAAGAGCTGGGTAGTAGGGAAATCCCTACATAACCCAGCTCTTCGATAAAAGTTACAGGACTTTTTTGTTACCGGAGGGTAAACGTACGGTATTCCCTCACGTTTTATTTACCATGGTAGCCCGGGTAGAAATCTGGTCCCTGGATATTATCCCACTG
>JBDIVL010000074.1:0-11560 GCA_039794405.1 Candidatus Jinrextremum sp.
GAAGACTCGTAAGGGATTATGAGCGATTGCCTGAAGTATTGTCTGGCCTTCATTTCCTTGCTTTCGCCATACTTATGCTAAGAAGATTTGCTGAGGTGATATTTCAAAGTGCATAACACGCTCTAGGAAAAAAGAGTTAAAAGGTTCTTTAAAAATCAACAATTGCAGAGCCATAGCCCAAGGGACATTTCTTACCCTGAAGTTTTGGGTTTTGAATGTGCAAGGCTTCATCATAGGCAGTTCCGTTTGCCCAAACAGCAAAAAGGATTTTGATCCATTTTTACCAAGATTGCGCAGGATGGTACAATGGCTTTGGTTTCTTGCTTCGTGGTAATCGTAAAATGCCCTTGCCCAGGATGAGCAGTTGATACTGGCAAAGGCCCAGTCATGGAATGTCCTTCTGGGGGATTTTAGCAGGCGTAACGCAGAGACACACTTCTTCATTTTCCGCTTTCTCTGATAACCGGTACGCATCTGGAGAGTTTTGCTATTTCCTCAGCAGACTGGAACCGATGATAGCCCTCTTTCCTTTTGGTCCAAGGGTTGCGACCAGTTCTGGGGCAAGACATTCACCCATACCAGGCAGATCCTTGATCGGGTTTGATTCGGGAAGATTATCTAGAATACCTGGATTGCTTGTTCATAGTGGGTAATATGTTCTTTCAGATTTTCGAGTTGACCCAGGAGCATTCCTAAACGAAGTTTTCCAGAACGAGCGATTACTCTATCGGGTTGAAGGGGTGGGAGATTGAATTACCTTCCAGAGTTCTTCGATCCTGGCGGGATACGGGTAGCGATATTTTTTGAGAAATGTAAGGAAGGTCTTTTTCGTACAGGCACTCAGGGTACCGTGGTCGGGAAATGCCTTGAGAAAATCAATGAATATCTGAGAATTCAGAGAAAATATCTCCAGCACCTTTGGGTAGAACTCCTTCAGGCATGAGATAATTTGGTTGGTAACTCTTGATTTTTCATCAACCACTTTCCACAGGTCTTTGCAAAGTCTGGAAAGAAGCCTATAATCTTCGGAAAGGGTTTGATTGGTTGAAACAGGTGGCGGTCAGTACGTAAGTGATGACCGAGCGACAGGGCATCGAGGGCATCAGATTTTGCTTTTGAAAGCACGTGCCGATCTTTGTAACGGTTGACTGCCTTTGGATTGATGGCATAGACGGTGTAGCCTTTTTGCAGAAGCTCATGTGCCAGAAGTCCGTAGCTTGTTTCGATGGCTACAAGTACGAGACCAGGGGACGTTTGATAGTTTGCAAGGTGTGAATGAAGCAGTACAAACCGATTGCAGGTGTGGTCGATCCGGAATTGGTCGAGTGTTTCGGCTGAGTTACCGGTAATAACGATGTCGTGATGATCATCAGCCCAATCAATGCAGACATAAATCATTTTTTGTTCCACATATATTGACTCCTTACATGAAACCGGAGGGGCAAGCTGTTTCTGTTGCCCGCTGATGGCCTTATATTGGCTTCTTTCAGAACATTCTATTGATTGTAGGGTTGCAGAAATTGGCAAAAGAAAGATGCGTATGGTCTAAATCAGGTCATCGTGTGACAGGGGGTGTTCGACTCTATCTTTCCTTGCTCCTTCATGGATAATTTTTCGGGAGGGAAGGAATGGTTAACTCCAGTCGCCCTACGGACTCTTTCCGTTAACCACTCCTTCCCACTAATATGTTAACCATTTTAGTTAACTCTGATAGTATTTCAATGCATTATAGACACCATAACATATAAGGGGGCGTTCTTAATGTCTCTCCATACTGTTTGTATTTTGTAATATCCTGGGCTGTGCCATAGATACGAACTACACGATTCTGTCCCTCTTCCCATATTGGCTGGGCGTAGTCACATAACCAACGTACTTCTCCATTTTTTGTCATGATGCGGAATTCTGTTACATTTGATTGCCCGGAAACCAAATAATTGAGATGTTTTATAAAACAAGGTATATCGTCAACGTGTACAAGACTAAGCCAACCTCCGCACTTATTTATTTCTTCAAGGGTAAATCCGGTGATGTGAGTAAAGGTATCAGTTACACATTCACCGATAAGCGTATTATCGGGTTCGATGCGGAGGTCATATGAATAATTAACAATATGCTTAAAGATAGGATAATAGTGTCTTCTTAAAAGATTCATGGGGAAACGTACTGAAATATTGAATGCAACAATATTTTTCAGAAGGATCTCATTCTCTTCGATAAATCTCTTGTAAAAGATATAGCACTTGATTTTTTGGTTCTACAATATCAATATAGCATATTGTAATATTATTTTAAAGAAAATATTTCTTCGTGAAATTGTTTTCTATAGCAGAGTGCTATACTATATGTTTCATGGAGAAAAAAAATATTGTTGGGAGTAACATACGGAAATTCAGGTCGAATGCCGGAATTACACAAGAAAAACTTGCTTTGATGAGTGGTCTGTCGCAGGGTTATATAAATCAGTTGGAAAGCGGCAAGAGAAACTATACGCAGAAGTCGTTAGAGCTTATCGCAGACGCTATGTCTACGCCAATAATAGAATTCTTCAGGGAGGGAAAGGATGATGGATTCTCTACCATTTCAGAAAAGGAAGGTAGTTACCAAAAGAAAAGGTCATATAAAAAAGAATTTATCCAACTCTTGAATAATTTGCCGGAGAGCGTTGTTGTTCGTTACCTCGCCCTTATGAAATTGGAAAAGGAATTACTGGTGAAAAGGAAAAAGGAACTGTAGGTCTGATTTCGTTCCATTTGATTTTTTCGCTTACATGCGTCTTTATAATTACGCATTGTCTATTGCTTGTAAGAAATGTTTTAATAAGTTTGGATCAGTTGCAAAATGGATGTGGGTGTAAGAGCCCAGTGTATGGCCATGAAAGATGCCATCCGGGTGTGTTCCTTTATCGTCACATTTAGAAACCTTATAGGCGTACGGTGTATCTTCCGGTACATGAAGTGATGACCAGTGAAATTCATGGGCTCGAAACCTTGTGCCTTTTTTACATAAGATAGTATCATGTACTGCTTCAACATGAATATAACCTAACCCTTGCCTTTTTCCTTCCATCCTTGTAGTCCCTTTGAATATCCCACACATCTCATGTGTTGTTTCCTTATGGTCTATCAAACGCTCAAGAAGGTACATCATTCCTCCGCATTCACCATAGATAACAACTCCTCTTTTATAGGCGTTCTGTATCGATTTCTTCATGGTACTATTTGCTGCAAGCATGCCTGCATAAAGTTCTGGAAATCCACCACCGATATATAGACCTTTGATATCAGCAGGAAGAAATTTATCATAGAGGGGACTAAAGTATGTAATCTCTATTCCATACGCTTCCAGTAAATCAAGATTATCCTGATAATAAAAATTGAATGCCTCATCAGAGGCAACTGCAATCCTGTAGTTAAATTGTTTGTCGAATTTACGAAAAACTGTTTTTTCAAATGGGGGAATATCTTTTGTAGCATTGGCAATATTGATGAGTTTGTCAATATCAATCGTAGTAGACAATAGATCTCCAATTTTTCTATACACAAACTTTGAGAGTTCTTGTTCCGCGGACGGTACTAAACCCAAATGGCGTTCTGGCATGGTTATCTCTTTGTGGAATGGCAGGTATCCTAATACCGGAATATTACAATTTTCTTCAATGGATTTCTTAAGAGAAGCATAATGTCGCTCACTTTTCACCCTGTTTAAAATTATTCCTGATATTGCAACTCCTTTATCAAAATTCTTGAATCCTAACACAACAGCACCCGCACTGCGTGACATTCCCTTTGCATCCATTACCAGTATGATAGGTGCTTCCAATATTTTGGCAAGATGTGCTGTGCTCCCCGATTCTGTACCATCTAAACAGCCGTCATAAAGTCCCATTACACCTTCAACTACGGCTATATCGGAATCTATTGAGGCATGATCAAATAATTCTAAACATATGTCTTTTGTCATAAGCCATGTGTCCAGGTTACGGGAAAATCGCCCAGTAATGGCTGTATGATGTGAGGGATCGATGTAGTCAGGTCCTGCTTTAAAGCCTTGAACCGTGTATCCCTTTTCTCTTAATGCAGACATGAGACCGAGGGTTACCGTTGTCTTTCCAACACCGCTGTGTGTGCCGGCAATTAAAACCCTTGGATAATTTGATCGTACAGAAATTTCCATTTTATTTATACTGCTTCCATGATGGCATGGACAAACTTTATTTGCCTGTGTTTTACCCGGGTTGGCTCAACCGTCTTCGATTGAACCGAAATGTTTGGCATATTTCCTATGCCTAGCACCAATCAAAAACATACAGCCCAATGTTAAACATTTGAGATTATATATTATCCCCTGATAATGGTCAAGAAATTGTAACCGCTCAGGTGTGAAGGTACGGATGCAGAAGGCACAAAGTCTCATTGTTCTTATCATTTTTCACTAAATATTTTGCTATAGTGATCAACGACTGAAACTAAACTGAAGAGATATCATGATTATGGTATAATTTATTTTTCTTTCTCAATCCCGAAGGGGGTGGCATGAGAAACCTGCATTCCGGTGTCATCCCTTCGGGGTTGAATTATTATGATCAACGATTGAAATCCGGCAACATATGCTGGAAACCAAGTTTTTTTCCTTTGTGTTCTAAGACATGTGGCATGTTAGGTTTGTCCACGGAGTGCTATAAAAACACCTAAACCTGTTCCCTTACTTTCATTATGGCAGGCTCTGACAGATTCAGGAATTATTTTTGAAAGATACTAATTGAGTAATGATAAAATGGTGTGAGTAATTTTATGGAGTGGAACAACGGTATCTGCCGCGCCCAACTTAATCGCTTCTTTAGGCATGCCGAATACTACGCAGCTTTCTTCGTCCTGTGCTAATGTTTTGGCACCGCATTCTTTCATTTTCAAAAGACCATTCGCACCGTCGTCACCCATACCGGTCATAATTACACCAATTGCATTGGAACCTGCATATTTAGCAACTGATTCAAAGAGTACCTCGACCGATGGTCTGTGTCGTTTAACGGGGGGTTCCTGGTTCGTTACCACGTGATATCGGGCGCCGTTTCTCCGAAGTTCCATGTGATAGTTTCCGGGTGCAATCAAAGCGAGTCCCGGAATAATGCTATCTCCATCTTTTGCCTCTTTTACTTCAATAGAACAAAGGGAATTTAATCGCTCAGCAAATGATTTTGTGAATAACTGCGGCATGTGCTGTACAATCAATATTCCGGGGGCATTCGGCGGCATTTGCATCAATACCTCCTTAAGTGCTTCCGTTCCTCCTGTAGATGCCCCGATTGCAATAATTTTGTGTGTGCTTTTGATAAGTGCATGACTGTTTTGAGTGGGTTTGGTATTGGTATTTTTCTTATCTGTGTTTGTAAAAAGTTCTCTCTTCTTTACCCTAACCTTTGCTGATTCTTTAATCTTTATTGCTAATTCACCTACGATCTCATCAAGGCTATGTGAGACATCCAACGACGGTTTTGTAACGAAATCCAATGCGCCGATCTCGAGCGCTTTTAAGGTTGTCTCACAGCCTGCTTGTGTGAGGGAGCTTACCATGATAACCGGCAGTGGATAATACGTCATCAGTCTTTGAAGGAAGGAAATACCATCCATCCGGGGCATTTCCACATCGAGGGTAATTACGTCAGGCCTTAGATTTATAATTTTATCCCTGGCAATAAACGGGTCAGCGGCAGTTCCTACTACTTCAATCTCACGGTCCTTACTTAAGCAGGTTGACAGTACTTTTCTCACTACTGCTGAATCATCGACAATTAATACCTTTATTTTTTCCGTCATGGAAGATATCCTTATGTACAAGTGTTATTTTTGATAGACAGTTGGCTGGACATAACGAAATTTATTGTTTGTGCCTGCAAGGCTTTCAGAATGACCTATGAAGAGATATCCATCTGGTGCCAGGTGTTTATAAAATTTTGAGATTAATTCACTTTGAGTTTGCTTATCAAAATAAATCATTACATTTCTACAAAATATGAAATCAAATTGACCTTTAAAGGGAAAGGTTTCATCAGTAAGGTTAAGCCTTCGAAAGGCTATCATATTTTTTAAGCAGGTATCTATATGATAATAACCTTTATTATTATCAATTCTTTTGTTGAAATACGAGTTTATCAACTGAAGGGATACGCTTCTCAGTTGATCTTTTGTATAGACTCCTTCCATTGCCTTTTTTAAAACCCTGGTTGATATATCAGTCGCCAATATTTTTACATCCCACTCACACCGGGGTTGTACTTGTTCTGCAAGTACCATAGAAATACTGTAGGGTTCTTCACCGGTAGAACATCCGGCACTCCATACTCTAACTCTTTTTTCGTGTTTTTTCCTTTTATTTTCTAATAAGGCAGGGATTGCTTTTTCTGATAAAAATTGAAAATGTGCTGCTTCCCGAAAAAATTCTGTGAGATTTGTGGAGATGCAATCGAGCATATTAACCAATTCTTCGCCTGTTGTGTCCCTTTGGGTAACGTAATCATAATATTCTTTAAATGAATCCAAGGACTTTTGCCGTAAGCGTTTCATTAAACGGGACTTCAATAATTCTTTTTTTGCGGGTGTAAGAAATATTCCACTTGCGTCGTAGATTAAACGCTGGAAAAGATTAAATTCTTTATCACTAATGTCTATTTCCATAATGGATTCTCCGTTCCCTTTCAAATAATTATCAACTTCGCCGGACGTTACATGCCTGACTGACGCCGGTCAAAAACGTACAGGATAAAACTATAGCGCAGTTATGCTTCACCAAAAAGATTTTTCAGCGCCGTAATCATCCGATCATCTTCAAAGGGCTTTATCACATAATCAGACGCACCATGCCGAATGGCTTCTTTCAGCGCATCCCGCTGGTCAATGGCAGAAACCATGATTATTTTTGCTTGTTTATCAAAGGCCATAATGTCTTTTAATCCCTGAATCCCATCCACATCCGGCATGATGATATCCATCGTAACCGCATCGGGTTTCAGCTCTTTGTATTTTACAAGCGCCTCTCTACCGTTTTCAGCTTCTCCTGCAATGTAGAATCCATGGCGTGTTAAAATCTGCCGGATTACTTTCCTTATGACTTTAGCATCATCTACAATTAATATTTTTTTCATGGGGGTACTCCTATAGAGTCCAGCAATTTTCCGAATGTTGTCAATTCCGGGAGGAGAAAGAGATAACATCTAAGCTCCGTATTGCAGATTTCGAATATTGTTTCTAATAATAAAAGTTTGTCATGCGTTGAGCCTTGTTCCAGCACAAGGTTTGAGAATATAACCCCGGCATAATCATTGTATGTTTGTGGTGGTTGCGGTACCAAAACAGCATTAAAATTTGAGACCAGGGTATTGCTGATATGGCTTGCAATGATGTTCCCGACTTCTTGTACGGTACTTTCTGTAAAGTCATCAAATTCCTTTTGGGTCCCAATTCTATGCCGGAGAAAGAGATCTGTGAGAATCAAGGAGTCCTCTAGTGGCAGCATAAAAAGGAGTTGACAGCCTACGTTTCCCTTAAAATTAACCAGAACACCGGCCATTTCTCTGAGATCATCATTCATCTTTTCTGTGATTTCACAAAAATCCGCAACATACAATTTAGAAAGGGAAATTTTAGCGCCCGTTTTTAAGGATTTTGATAAGACCCTGGATGCGTTGTCTATACTGAGTTTTGCTATGATTTCTAGCGCTTTTAAACGATCATTGGTAATGTCCATGGTTTTCCTTTTTATTTCACGGTGTTTTAGGATACTCCAGGGATATCTTAGTAGATTACATCCGGAGTACCGAATATACGGCACGTTACATCACCAGTTTCTGTATCAAATATGATATTGTATCCTTTCGTACCACCGGTTTTTGATGTAACAATTCTAATTCCTTCTTTTTTCAATATCCGGCGCACCTCTATTTCGTTTGATTCTCCGATATTCAGCATGCCATTTGTCTCGAACATCTTTGCTCCACCAAATATCTTCGCATACATTGAGCCTCTTGAAGCACCGGCAAACGTTATCATTTGTGAAATAAAATAAGGTAATCCCGGATCTGCATATTTCGTTATTTTTGTATCACTACCGGTTTGCCTGGGCAACATGATGTGAAGCAGGCCTCCAACTTTATTTATTGGGTCGTGTAACACTATTCCGATACAGGAGCCTAACAGTGTTTTTAATATATTCGGTGCCTGAGTGATCTTTAGGTCACCTACGCCAACGGTAATCATACATCGAGTATTATCCACATGAGATCTCCTTTCCTAGAGTCCTGATGCTTTTCGGCCAATAACAGCAGGAATGATACCCTTAAGTGCACGTACAGGAATTCCAAACTAGGAGTAGGGCGCCCCTTTAGGGTTGCTATCCTGTGCTTGTATCCAGACAGGGAAGCAAGGTTAAGGCCTAGCCCTACATTAATGAAAAACAAAAGTAGAGACGCAACGAAACGTCTTGTATGTTTCCTGTGCCTGATGCCAATCAAAAATGTGCAGGTCAATGCTTAACATAATTTTAAGTAATTACCGGGCATTATAATTATTTATAGTAATCATGGGCACGACCCTGTTATTCGTGCCCATTTCATACCATATCGCACATCAAAATTCAGTAAAGTCATTTCTGAGAGGTATTATATCTTCGGGCGTTTTAGGTAATGTCTTATCCTCTTGAGAACCATTTCCTCTCAGATTATTCACTGATTGAGAAGATACCTCTGCCTTCTTCGCCTGGAGAATTGGTTTGGTTTTCCTGTCAAATACATCTTTTTTCATAAGCGGTTGTTTTTTTGCAGGGTACTCCCGCAATTTCTTTTTCACAACAGTCTTATGATCGTCGCTAATCCCGCCAATTTCTGCGGCAAGTTCGTGTACAATGGCCTTCAGATTTTCTGCCTGTGCTGCTAATTCTTCACTTGCAGATGCTAATTCTTCAGCATTGGCTGCATTCTGTTGTGTTATGCTGTCCATGGTAGAAACTGCCTTGGAGATTTGATTAATCCCATCAGACTGTTCCTGTGAGGCTACTGCAATTTCACTGGCAATGTCCGTAACTTTTTTCGCTTCGGTTACCATTCCCTTAAGGTTTGTTGCAAATTGGTCTGCAACATTTGCTGCGTTTTCCGTACTCACTACCCGTGAATTGATAAGATCTGCGGTTTCCTTCGATGCAATCGAACACCGTTGTGCAAGGTTGCGGACTTCTTCTGCAACGACAGCAAATCCCCGGCCATGTTCTCCGGCTCTTGCCGCTTCAACTGCTGCATTCAGCGCCAGAAGATTTGTCTGGAATGCTATTTCATCAATGGATTTAATTATAGAAAGTACCTTATCGTTACCGGAATTCAGATCCTTCATCGTAGTCTGCAATGTGCCCAATGCCTCATTACCCTGTTCAGCAGACGCTTTTGTCTTGATGGCAAGCTGGTTCGTCTCCTTGGCATTATCGGCGTTTTTTGTCGTCATTGAAGCCAATTCCTCAATTGAGGCGGATGTCTCTTCTATAGAAGATGCCTGCTGGGATGCGCCATCTGCCAGGGACTGGCTGGAAGATGAAATTTGGCCTGCTGCAGAGGTAACTTCATCCGCACTATTCTTCAAATTATCGACCAGTCTTTTCATTAATGATACTACATTTCTTGCAATGAAAAAGACTATGCCGCTTACTAAAAGTACGTAGATTGCATTTCCTATAATATTAAAATTTCTGTTTGAGGCTATTGCTGCATTTACCGCTGACATCGGTGCAATTACGCTTATTCCACCCCGTATATCCCCAAGTTTGTAGTTTTCCATTTGTCTGCCGGCTATGTCCTTACCGTCCCCGGTGGGACTTGTTGCCGGGTCTCCGTGACATTTCAGGCATGATTCGTCAACCATTAACGGTATCATTAAACGGAAAACGCTCGTGCCGTTTTCTAATTTTGCTATTTCTGAAGTTTCTTTTAGATTGGAATCCCTTTCAAATTTCTCTAATTGCTTTATTTCCCAGGCATCCGGTTTATTTACCGGATTCCTGTACTTCAGACTCGTCTGTTTCATCTTAAAGATTGTTGTACTGCTAAAATGTTCTGAAATCTCACGTCCGACAATTGCAGGGATTACTCCCTTGAATTCGAAGTTGCCTTTTGAGTCGTTATTGATGGCTTTTTGTTTTTCAGCAATTACTTTTCTTGCGCTGACCAATTGATCTGCTGCCATCCTGGCCTGAGTTCGTACTTCTGCCAGCATTTGCGACTTTTGCCTCTTTGTATTGATAAATGTTAAGATGCACGTACAAACGACAATAGTCGCAACAATCATCACAATAAGCCTTATAGTTATACTCATTTTACGATTCATTTTATCCCCCCTTTTGTATAGATATTAGCCAAGATTTGCCAGGCTCCCTATATTAATTTCTTCAGCGCACAGGACTTTGTCTATATCAAGAAGTATCTTTACTTTGTTTTTTATCTTTGCCATACCCAGGAATATTTCGGTATTAACACCATTTCCAAAATCCGGTGAAGACTCCAGTTCTCTACTGCTCACGTCGAGTACCTCTGACACGGTATCCACAATAATTCCCGTAAGGACATTCCTTACTTCCACGACAATAATACATGTCTCTTTTGTATACTCTATCTTTTGGAATCCAAATTTTAACCGCAGGTCAATTACCGGAATCACTTTTCCGCGGAGGTTGATTACTCCTTTTACATGATCGGGTGTCTGGGGTACGGGCGTTATATTCATAATGCCAATGATTTCTCTTACCTTAAGAATTTCTATTCCATATTCTTCTCCGCACAGGACAAAGGTTAAATATTTTCCTTCGTGGGAAACAGTTTTTGAGATACCTGTATTTCTCTCCTGCTCCAGTGTTTGCTGCATAGAATTCTCCTTTTACTAATCTAAAAAACTCTTTGAATCAGGAGGGAGGAAACGTTCCTCCTCCTATCTTAGATTCCGCGTACTGTAACAGTTCATCACTCCCGCCTGACTTCTCCATCGGGAGGAAGGAAACGTTTTTCCCCTGTCCTGATGGAACAGGTTAGGAAGGAGTGAACTGTTACCGCGTACTTATTGGTTAAAAATCTTTAAACTCATCGTCGGTCATAGGAAATAATTGACTTGATTTACTGTCTGACGTAACACGTTTTTTCCCGTTTCCTTTATTTAAAGTACCTTTTTCTGCATATCGTCTGGATCCTTTTCCGTCATCACCCGTTGGCTTCCCATGGGTAGTCAGTACTTTATTTTTTGCAGGAGAAAGTAAATGTTTTTCATTTGAGTATCCAAAATCATCTTCTTTTATCGCATTTTTTACCACTGAAACTTTGTCCTCATCTGCGATAACATCGTTGTTTGACCCAACTTCTGCAGCGATCCTGTCTACTAACGCATTGAGCCCTTGTGCCTGGGAAGATAGTTCCTCACTGGCAGCCGCAGTCTGTTCGGCATTTGCCGCATTCTGCTGGATTACCTGCTCCATCTGCTGGATGGCTTTGCTGATCTGCTGTATCCCATTTGTTTGCTCTTCTGTGCCGTATCCGTGC
>JBDIVL010000075.1:0-10878 GCA_039794405.1 Candidatus Jinrextremum sp.
TTATCAAATTATAAAATTATCATTTCCATGATGACATTTACATAATTTTGTGTCATACAGAAGGAGCGAAACAACTGAGATTCTCAACATTAAATCTCCCGGTTATTCAAATGAGCACAAGTTTGAGGATTAAAATAGAAGATTATGTAAAAAGGGCATTAGACCTTGTATGCGGACTTTTTTTCCTTATTATTTTCATTCCTCCCTTTTTCATTATTGCCATTTTGATAAAAATAGATAGCAAAGGACCTGTTTTCTTTTTACAAAAACGAAGTGGCAAGGACGGAATAGAGTTTCATATGTACAAATTCAGGACGATGATTCATAATGCTGAGAGCTATAAAAGGGAACTCAAAAATGAGACAGATGGTCCTATGTTCAAAATGAGAAACGATCCGAGAATTACACGATTAGGAAAAATCTTAAGGAACTGGAGTCTTGACGAATTACCTCAATTGTTGAACATTATCAAAGGTGAAATGAGTTTTGTAGGGCCAAGGCCTTTGGCGGATAAAGAGATGGCTGGAGATGAATATTGGAAAAAAATGAGACTCTCAGTTAAGCCGGGTATTACAGGATTATGGCAAGTAAAGGGAAGGGGCAGTAGTAAATTCTGTGATTGGATAAAATATGATATCGAGTATGTACAAAAGAGATCGTTATTTATGGATATAAAAATCCTTTTTTTAACGATGATCACTGTATTAAAAACCGAAGGTGCTTATTGATATAAATAGTGAATAGTAGCTAGTGAATAGTTAATAGAATATATTTTTCTTTTACTATCTACTATTCACTATCCACTATCCACTAAATTACTTATTTCCCCCTTTTAATTTCTCATACATAGCGAAGGATTTTTTTGCTTCCTCCTTTAATCCCTTCTTTTCATAAAGAGTACCGAGGATATTATGAATATCTATAGTTTCCGGAGTAATTTCCAACACCTTGGAGTATTCATAAATGGCCTCATTTAAGGCACCTTTTTGCTCATATGTACGGGCAAGGGCGAGGTGAAAGGTAGCATATTTGGGATTGATCTTAATAGCGCGATGCAAAACTTTAACTGCATTATCAAACATATTCTCTTCGTTATAGAGAACTCCAAGACAAATATAGGCCTTGAAATTATTCTTGTTTAAAGACACTGCATTTTCCCATTTCTCAATTGCTTGATCATACTGCTTGTTATAGTAGGAAACGAGACCCATTTCAAAATAGGTGTCTGGTCTTAAAGGAATATTCATCTCTTCAATAGCCTCTAATTTATCCTTTACGGCAACTAATCCTTTTAACAGATTTTCAGTAATTGCGTTATTTTTAGTCTCAGGGAGGATCAAAGAAGGAATTAATGCCTTTTTTCTTTCCAAAAGGAGCGTATCCTCCAATGCCTCCTTTTCTTGTTTTATAAATTCCAGGGATTCTTCAAGTGTCGTTCTTAAGTCAAGATTTTTATCTTCCAAAAGGGAAACCTTTTGTTCCAGAGTTGTAATCTTTTGGTCGTAATCTTCTTTAGCTTCCGCTGGCAGATTTTCCTGAGATAAATGTTCCCCTTTGTGCTGTTGTTCTAATTCCGCATAACGCTGCTCCAATTCCGCTATCTTCTTCTGATGATCTTCTTTAGAAATATAATTATCTTTATACGATGCAAGTTTTTCCTCGTAATCACTAACCTTTCCATCATAAGTAGACTTTAGGATATATTCGTCCGCTAATTTTTTCTCATACGTATCAATTGAATTTTCATAAATCTTTTTTTGTTTGTCACGCATGAATTTTAAAGTTTTAATCAGCTCATCTTTATCGGTAAGCAATTTATTATAATAGGGCCTTTCCTTTAGGAACCAGTAACAAAACAGGAAAACGATTGAAATGACAAAGACGACCCCAAGTATCGTAATCACCTGTTTATTCGTTTTGATAAATGATACGTTTTGAGTAGAAGATGTTATTTTTCTTATTTCTCTAAAACGTTTCAACAAATCTTTAAAGGGTAATTGCATCTGAAAATACTCCTGTATCTATCAGTAGAAAAGGTAACAGTTCGCCGCCGAGAGCACAAAGAACACTGAGAAAACAAAAGAATGCAGGCAAAGTTCCTGCAAATTTGTCTCTTTTCTCTAAATAACCTTTACGATCTTAGCGACTTCTGGTACGAACACAGAGTCAACCATCTGATGTCCGGTATGTTCCTCACCGAAACTCATGTACGTCCATATGCTGCTTTGTTTCGGTGAGAGGACTCACCGAAACATCCGGAAAAGCCTTTATCCAATATCAAGCTTTATTACCGGGGATGTTTCATCACAAGTGGTATGAGCCGGATGTTTTTTGAGTATGAGCTTGTCAACTTCTTCTTGATTCATCGGTGTAACTTCTATAGTTCTTGTCGGAATAGAGTTTTTCGCCTCTCTCACAGAGACTTTTATGGATGGTAAAAGCTGAGATTTTGTGTACCGGGCGGTTATTCGTGCTGCAACAAAAATCCGTTCTTCATTAATTTCTCCCCGTATAAGGGTCAGGGGCCCTGGCATATCAACAAGGCTTAAGAGGATATCTCCCTCTCTGGAAAAAGACTCAATCCTCGTATTATCCTCCTCATTTCTGCCAACAATGGCTTTCGTTTGTGTACCGAGTCTGAAATGTCTCCCGACTTTGAGCAAATTAACATCATTGACACTAGCATCGCATGAATTGACAAGATCCCGCATACGATGCGCAAATTCAGGATCAGTTAAGAGACATCCACCCGCAGAACAAGGATAATCTTTAATCTGAAATACATCCGCAAGCTGTATCTGATTTTTTCTTGAACGGCCCCGAATCTGAAGTAACCGTTCCCTATCAACGATACCTGATTTCTCGGGGATAGTAGGCTCCATATGCTTAGCACATAAAGGTCTTAAGACAAGTCCCATAAGATTCGCCTCTTTATCTATGATTTTCATAGCTTCTTTCCGCTGAGACATAGGCCTTTGCCCTAATACTTCTCCGGTAATAATAAAATCGGCACCGATTTCCCGCATGTACTCCCCTGCAATACGAAAGATATTGATTCTGCAATCAATGCAGGGATTCATATTTTTCCCATATCCAAATTTAGGTTTTTTCACCAATTCCAGGAATCGTTCCGTGGTATTGATAACCTTGATTGGCACTTTCAGTTTTTCTGAAACCTTTACGGCCTCAAGTTTACAACTGCCGTGAGACGTACAACGGCAAAACACCGTCACAAAATTGAGTGCAATCACTTCAATACCCTGTTCCTGAATTACCCGTATAGCAAGAGTACTATCTAAACCACCTGATAACAAAGCTAACGCCTTTGCCAAAATTTAACTCCTAAAAAACTTTATAAGCAATTTATCTTCACACATAAGTCAAAGCTAAAAGTAACCAGTTATTGTACAAGCAATCGCGGTCAGCCTGTAACCCCTGCCCAATTGCTGATAGCTGACTAATCATGATCTCTTTTATCAGTCTGAGGCTTCACCTCGTAAGTCCATTTTTAGTAAAATTATCTATAAAATTTTAAACTATATACAACATATCTTTCAATGAAAAAAATCAATTTAAAAGGAATTGACTGTTTTATTATACCATGTTAAACTATGTATTTATTATATAAAAAGACTAAGTTACCTGTATGTGGGTTACCCAAAACAAAGATAACTACCCATGTCATTCCTGCGAAAGCAGGGATACATGACGAATAAACGGAATTCCTTTTTACGCTATATTCGTACCTTATCTTGAGTAATTACACCTGTCTTAGCCTCTTTATCAGAAATAACATACTAAAATAAGTTGCTATAGTTTTATGATAAGGCAATCAGCTGTCGCAGGTAGTTTTTATAGTGAAGATGCAATCCAGTTAAAGACTGATATCGAAGGCTTTGTAACCAAAGAATGTAAAAAACATGCCGTTCTGGGTATCGTCTCCCCACATGCTGGGTATGCCTATTCAGGACGCGTTGCAGGCAACCTTTATTCAAGGATTAAGATACCTGATACGATCGTTATCATAGCACCGAATCATACCGGTTACGGCGTACCATATTCTATATGGCCCGGAGGGTCGTGGTGTACACCTCTTGGAAACATAGAAGTAAATCAAGAGATAGTAAATGAGCTTGTAAATGTCTGTGATCTTATTGAAAAAGATCACAAGGCCCATATATATGAACATGCAGCTGAAGTACAATTACCTTTTATTCAATACTTTAATCCCTATATCAAAATTGTAGTCATAGTAATATCTTCCAGGAACTTTGGAGAAATCAAAAATATAGGCAAAAGTTTATCTTTGACATTGCAAAAATTATGTCCCGATGCCCTCGTGGTAGCATCCTCTGATATGAGCCATTATGAAACGCAAACATCGGCACAGAGAAAGGATAAAATTGCTATCGATGAAATTTTGACCCTTAACGAGAACGATTTATATCGGAAAGTACATGATTTGCATATTACGATGTGCGGCATGTATCCTACGATTATTATGCTAGTGTGTTCTAAGGAACGAGGGGCTACAAAGGCAGAATTGATATGTTACGCAACCAGCGGTGACATCACCGGTGATTATGACAAGGTTGTGGGTTATGCAGGAATTATCGTAAGTTAAACATATTAAGGAGAAATATTTTTATGGTAATGGTTCCAAAAGTAAAATTGCATATTGACGGTAAAACCGTAGAAGTTAATAAAGGGAAAACAATATTACAAGCGGCCAATTCCATCGGTATTCAAATCCCGACCCTTTGCCATGACCAACGATTAGAGCCTTTTGCCGCATGCCGCGTATGCATGGTAGAAGTGGAAAGGGGTAAATCGAGCGCACTTATTACTTCCTGCAGCACAGAAGTCACCGACGGTATGGTTGTTCGTACCAATACGGAGAAGGTACTGAAGACACGAAAAATGGTTTTGGAATTAATCCTCTCGGACCATCCTAAAGATTGTATGACATGCGAGAAATGTGGTTCCTGCAAATTACAAGACATTGCTTATGAGTATGGCGTGAGAGAAAGCCGGTTCTTTGAAGAACCGGATGGTGGCGTTGTCGAAGACAGCAACCCCGTTATTCAACAGGATACAAGCAAGTGCATCCTCTGCGGACGCTGTGTCCGGATCTGTGCTGAAATACAACAGGATTATGCCATTGATTTCAAGAACCGGGGATTTAAAACTGAAACCGGTACGCCTTTCGGGAAACCACGTCGTGAAACAACGTGTGTATTGTGTGGCCAATGTGTATCAACATGCCCTGTAGGCTCATTGGTAGAGAAACAAGCCGTAGGAAAAGGACGTCAGTGGCAGTTTAAAGAAGTCAAAACAACCTGCTCCTACTGCGGCGTAGGCTGTACGATGTATCTGCATGTTAAAGGAAACGAGGTTGTCAAGGTAACTTCGAAAGTTGGATCTATTCCAAACGACGGCAATCTTTGTGTAAAAGGGCGTTTTGGATATGATTTTATACACCACCCTGACCGGTTGAGACATCCATTGATAAAAAAGAATGGAAAATTTGAGGAAGCAACCTGGGATGAGGCTCTTAACCTTGTTGCAAGTAAACTTACCGGTATAAAGGCAAAATATGGCTCCGATAATATCGGGGTAATGAGCTCTTCGCGGTGTACCAATGAAGAAAATTATTTAGCAATGAAATTTGCAAGGGCTACAATTGGTACAAACAATGTAGACCAGTGTGCCCGGACTTGACACGCCCCTACCGTCGCCGGTCTGGCGATGTCATTTGGTAGTGGTTCAATGACCAACTCCATTAGCGAAATAAAGGATTGCAAACTTATTTTTCTCATCGGTGG
Organism: Candidatus Jinrextremum sp.; assembly: GCA_039794405.1. Taxonomy (GTDB): domain Bacteria; phylum Planctomycetota; class Brocadiia; order Brocadiales; family Brocadiaceae; genus JBDIVL01. The sequence goes on from JBDIVL010000075.1 coordinate 5,826, forward strand.
CAATCCAACGGAAGCACATCCTATCGTTGGCCTTGAAATGAAAAAGGCATTAAGGAAAGGATGTACATTTATTGTTGCAGATCCGCGCCAAATCTGGTTTGCACAGCATGCAAAGTTGTATCTCCCGGTAAAACCAGGTACAGATAACTGGTTGTTAAACGCAATGGCCCATGTCATCATTTCCGAAGGTCTTGAAAATAAAGAATTCATAAAAACAAGGACCGAAGGTTTTGAAGAATTAAAAGAATTTTTGAAGGATATTACCCCTGAAAAGGCCTCAGAGTTTACCAATATTCCAGCAGAAGATATCCGTCAGGCTGCACGATTATACGCCAAATCCGAGAAATCTGCTATTTATTACACGTTGGGTATTACAGAACATACCTGCGGCACTGATAATGTACGAACAATTGCAAACCTTGCTTTGTTAACAGGGCATATCGGAAAATCCAGTACGGGCGTTAACCCTATTCGTGGACAAAATAATGTACAGGGCGCTACCGATATGTGCATACCGAATAAAATGCCCGGATATCAGGATATCTCGGATAATGCAGTTATGGAAAAGTTTGAAAAGGCATGGGGCGTTGCCTTATCAAGAACTCCAGGCGCCACTGCACCAACCATGTTCGAGCGTATGAACAAGGAACAATTTAAGGCACTCTACGTAATTGGAGAGGACCCGGTTATTAGCGAACCGAACCAAGGCAATACTCTTAAAGGGTTGAAAAACCTTGAATTCCTTGTCGTACAAGATATTTTTATGTCTGAAACAGCAAAATGCGCAGATGTTGTTTTACCGGCCGCAAGCTTTGCCGAAAAGGATGGTACCTTTACCAATACGGAACGTCGTGTGCAGCGCGTGCGTAAGGCCATTAACCCCATTGGAAATTCAAAACCTGATTGGCAAATTGTCTGTGAGATATCCAACCGCATGGGTTATAGGATGGATTACCCATCTCCGAAAGAAGTATGGGATGAAATCTCCAGCCTTACACCAATATTTGGAGGAATTAATTACGCAAGGATCGAAAATAATGGCATTCAATGGCCATGTCCGGACACAAAACATCCTGGTACAAAATTTCTCCATGAGGGCAAGTTCCCAAGAGGACCTGGAAAGTTTTTTGTGCTACCTTATCGCCCACCTGCCGAAAGTCCTGATAAAGAATATCCTTTATTGCTTTCAACGGGACGCACCCTATACCATTATAATGCTGGTACCATGACACGGCGGTCAACCGGAATTATTCATAAAACGAATGAATGTTTTGTCGAAATGAACAAAGTAGATGCTAAAGAATTAGGTATCTTCAATGGTGAGATAGTTAAAATCGCTACACGCCGCGGGGAGATAACTGCACGTGCAGAGGTTTCTGATAAGGTGAGAAAAGGTGTTATCTGGATACCGATGCATTTTGCGGAGGCTGCGGTAAATAAGCTGACAAAGGATGCCTATGATAACATCACCCAAACGGCTGAATACAAGGTCTGCGGGGCAAAGATAGAAAAAATATAAATAGGACAATAGAAAAGGGCTACGAAGAGACATATCTCTTCGTAGCCCTTTTTATTTCAATGCCGTGCGTCTCTGCATTGGTAAAAAAGTAGCCGAAGGCCTAACTTAAGAATTCCTTTATTGTGCTGAAAAGAAGGTTCTTCTCAACGCTGTACATCACAAGATGATGACTCTGATGAAGATACCTTAACTGTTTGTCCGGGGATCCAAGGTGCTCCATGAGATACCTTGCACTTACCGGTGCAGCAATAAAATCTTTTTTGGAATGAATAATGAGCGTTGGTGATTTTATGTCCTTTAGCCCAGGTTTTATCTTCCTGGCGATTTTTGCAATTTCATGAAGCGCCTGCAATGAGTAGTAATTGTTTATCGGTTGAAACAAATAACCTGTATATGCATCAGATTCCATGTAACACCTTCTCCTCCAGGTCTTTATCCTTCTTATAAAGACTTTACAAAAAGCGATGAGACTATCTATAGGCAGATACTCTCGAACCATAAACATCGGTGTTCCCATAAGTACCATTTTTTCTATTGAGTACTTTACCGCCAATTGCAACGTCAGTAATGCACCCAGAGAAAATCCGATGACGATAACATGTTTGTAGGTATTTTTTAACCGCTGATACTCAAACTCCACTTTCCTTTCCCAATCGCAAGGTGATTGTAACGTAACATCACCGGTATCCTCACAATGTCCCGGTAAAAGTATACCTCTTGCCGTAAAACCCCATTTACATAAATTTTCCGCAAGTTCTCTCATCTGGATTGGTCCACAGCCAAGACCGTGTACCAGCAAGCACGCCGAATTACCGTAACTGTTTAAGGTAAATTCAGCTCCATAGAGAGATAAATCACTAAGTATCTGTTTATGAAACAAAGTGCCTAGATTACTTTTCAGTTTTTTTAAATATTTCATATCTGAATTCTAGCAGTAATATCAGGGTGTTCAAGATATTTTCAAAAATGTGACGTATGTGACATTTTGTATTGAGATTACTATCCTTACGATAAATCCTCGGGAAAATATCAGCCTGATTAGATTAAATATTTTTAGATAGGAAATGAAGAAGAACAGAATAGGCAGGAAAAACACGCATTCGACTAGCATAAACCTATAGTATCCAAAGCATGAAACCGAACATTACTTAGATGCTGTATATATTGAAGATTTTCACGTTAAAAGGATGGCATGGAAAAACTGGTTTGTTCATCTTGCTGTAATCAGATTCTGATTCATTTTGTTCGTTTCATTTTTGGATTACTATATCTACGGCTCATATAAATAAGTCAAACTTCTTGCTGTCAGTACTCACCCGGTAGTATTTACCAAACTTTTTACTAAATTGTTTCAGTGTTTCATCTGCTACTACCATTTCCAATTCCCTGCGTTTGGACTGGATCATCTCCTCAAACTCCAACGTAGTCTTACTATAAGGAATCTTCATTTGTAACGTAAAATCATTATCGGTTCTTAACACTATTTGTGTATCCATATGTTTCTCCTCCTTTGAATAATCGGAACATACAAAAATACACTCATCGTTCGATATCTCCTATTAAATACTTTATGTGCGATTTATCTTCGCAAATGAGTCAAGTTTTCAACACATGATATACAATGCATGATAATAGCTGAATTGTTGTATGGTTAAATGGTTTTTAATCATTCAACCATACAACTACTTGCATCTTCTTTTTATCGTCTGAGGTCTCACCCCGCTAGATTTACTTTAATAATTTTAGTAATTTTAATATACCCACATATTTTTGACCCAAATCCAATGCCATATTATATTCTGATCTTTGAAAACATAACTGACACTCAATGTAGTTGTCAGATTGCTGTAAATTGGGTAATACTTTACTTTCGTATATACGTGATCCCATCTTTGGAGATTGTCTGATGAGCTGGAAATTGCTAGTAAATACCAGAAACTTCTCAATGTTACCACAATTTGGACATGCAAAAAATTTATGTGTTTCCATTTATCGCACCCTTCTTTAATAATTACAAATTATATGATTGCTCTATCTTTCATATACTTAACAACATTCTCAATACTTTCTTCCAATCCAAAATAATCTTCTTTCTTTAATCCAAGCCTTTCTCTGGTAAAAGAGGTATCGTAAAAATGATTTTTTTGAGTTCTTGATGCATGTTCTACTAAATTTCTCGTTCCATGATAATTTATCTGCCAGGCCTTCTCCTTATCAACCGGCCAGAATTTAAAGTATCCTGCTGTCTGTATAATTGTATCGCAGTTTTCTGGTATATTATGAAATGTTTTCGGGTTAGTTATATCAACATATCCCATTTTCAGGAGTCCGTTTTTCTTCTCTCGCGTTTTATCTTTCAAATGGTAAGGTAATTCCCCTCTTGCAACATCACTATCAACATCTCCTATAAAAACACTATAGTCTCTTTTAAGCAAAGCAGTTATTAGCTCTCTGGAAAGAAAACCAGCACCGCCAATAACAGCAACACTTCTTCTCTGTCTTACACATCTCTCCTTTTCCTCTGCATATTTTGTATTTTTAAGTTATACCCGCGTCAACTTTGTTCGTGATCACAGTAGAGGCGAAGCGTTTGCTAATACATGTCCCCAAATGCTTTGATCAGGGATTAGCTTGAACATAGTCTTTATATTCCAGAGATGCCACAGCAGGGCATCTCTGCTGCAAATGCTTCGCCCTTACAACAAAACATTGAATTTCGCAAACGTTAAATTAGGAAATCCCTGTTTAAAACTTTTTCTATCGGTCTGAGGCCCTGCCTTACCAGGAAGTACCGGGATACTTTAAAACATTATAAAACTCATTCCTCAAGAATCGCCTCAATCCTGTATTCTTTAACAATTTTATGTTCACAGGATAGAGAATAATATTGGTCTTCCTATATCTTCTGCGACTTTCACAATCACTTTCAAATTGGCGCCGGATCCCTTTGATATCCTGAAATAATCTTCGACCAAAAGAAGGGGAATATCCGCTATAATGCCAAAGTCTATGACACTGGAGGAAAGGAGATTAGCAAACTCCCCCTTAATGACATTATCGCAAGAGTAAGCATGAGCGATGGTGGGATTACAAAGGTTGTAATAATTGCAAACCTGATATTTCTAAGGGGACTGCAAATGTACTTGCAAGTGTGGGTGAGTTCATTCCTTATTCTTTTCTTTTGTCTATCTCCATCCGCCACCAAGCGCCTTATAAATATTTACACTAGCATTAAATTGTTGTTGTTTAATGTTTACTAATTCTAATTTCGATTGTAGAGCATTTTCTTGTGTTATTAATACCTCTAAGTAGTTTGCTCTGCCAGTTTTGAAAAGTTCCAATGATATTTCTATTGATTGAGTCAAAGCTGCCACTTTTTTAGTTGTAAGGTTGTATGCCTGTTCCAGATTCTTAATATTATTCATTTCGTTATACACTTCTACATAACCGTTGATAATTGTTTTTTGATAATTGTACAATGCTTCTATCTGTGTAGCCTGTGTAGTTGCAAATTGCGCTTTAATTGCACTTCGG
>JBDIVL010000076.1:0-10597 GCA_039794405.1 Candidatus Jinrextremum sp.
CAGGGCAGACGGAAGGGCATTATCGGCAGGTACCGGATATCAATCGAGTTTCCGTTACGGCTCTCAACAGAGTATCACCAGGGATTGGTCCATGCCTATGCATCAACTGGACAGCCTATTCCATAAAGCGAAGATCGGCATGAAATTTATTTTTGGTTTCGAGGGTGACAACCATGGCATTAACACTGTACCCAAAGAGACATTGGTCAAGGTTACCAAGGCTGAGGATGGTGGTATAGGCGGTAAGGGATTATGGGATCCGGCGAAGACAGGGTACACCGCAGGTAATGAAAATGAATTCATGAATCGGTACCTTTGTGGTGAATTAATACAGGTAGAAAAGGCGTAAATTGGGTTTATAACTTACTGAAGACGAGCTAACAGACGGTTGTAAACGTTTGTTAGCTCGTTTAATTTCATTTTCCAGGGAACTGCAAGTATGCTTTTTTATCATTCTGTGAAGGTAGGAACCGAGAAGTTTTGATATCATTCGTGCTCCACAGAGCTTCTCATATCTAATATGGGGATTGATAAGATGGTATACTAAACAGAGCGAATCCAAATTTTACTATTTACAGAAGGAGGGAAAAAAGAATTTATGAAAAAATATTTGATTTCGGGAATGCTTTCTTTATCTTTCATTGTGTTTTCTTCTAACACATTTATATGGGCTCAGGCTGAAGAGAAAAAAACGTTAACAGCAGAAGAGGCCGCAGAAGCGCTGAGAAAACTGGAAGAGGCACAACAAAAATTAAAGAGGACAGTTAAAAATGTACCAAAAGTAGATAACGCCGGTTCAATTACCGGTGTTGTAACTTGCCAAAAAATGAGAAATAATGCGGATGCTGTTGTGTATATTGAGAAGGTGGGAGACAATAAATTTGATCCTCCCTCGGAGCATGCAGTTGTAGACCAGCTTAATCTTACCTACGTACCCCGAGTTGTGGCTTTACAGAAGGGAACAGTAGTAGATTTTCCCAACAGTGATGCGGTACGTCATAATGTATTCTCACCACCAACAGCGGCTTTACAGTTTAACCTGGGTACATATCCTACTGGTGTTGTAAAAGAGGTACCTTTTGATGTTGTTGGAGAGACTCCTCTCCTTTGTAATGTTCACGCAGAAATGGCAGGGTATGTTGTATCCCTGGAGAATCCTTATTTTGCCGTTACTGATAAAGATGGAAACTATACCATTGAAGGTGTTCCACCGGGAAAGTATACGGTAAAAACATGGCATGAAAAACTTAAAGAAATATCACAGGAAGTTACTGTAGAAGCAGGCAAAGCAACTGCAACAAATTTCGATTTAAAGAGAAGGAGATAATCGGTAAGGTTTAGTCTTAAAACTTTATGATAGTTGCTAATAGCCTTATAGAAATTCCAGTGAGGTTAATTCCCTCACTGGAATTTTTTTTGAAATAGACGGGCCAGTTACTTGGTAATTATCTGCACATAAATTTCTGTATCTTTTCCACATGTCGTAAAGGTTGGTTAAATTTTACAGATTGTACCGTACGTTTAGAGAACTAGCATGTAAGCTCTGAATTGGTGCCAGGCTATAAAAAGTACCAAACGTTTTGGCTTAATCAAAGACGATTGAACCAGCCCTGAAAGAATTGTTATTCCTATTCCAAATGAAGCGGAATGAAGGATCTTTTGTGTCCCTGTACGAAGAGATTCTTTGTTCCCTCATCGCTTGGAATAACGCCTTGCGTTTTGGGATAGGCCTGTAAGTAATCTTTGTATTTGAAAAATCAACAAAATATTCATATAATAGAGTAGTTTAAGTATAGATTATACAAAAGTATATATGATAATCTCTTAGATAATCCTTTCCTTATTCTCCATAAATGATGAATCCTCACTTTATTCTCCCTTCTAAAGGATTAAGGGGAATCTTTACAAGATTGTACTGGTATGATAAATAACCGAATTTTTTATATTCATAAATGAGAAAAGATGCTAATTCAACGACGTAAAACGCGGGTCGTCAATGTTGGTAGTGTCCTCATTGGCGGAGAAAATCCAATTTCTGTACAAACGATGGCAAAAACCCACACCGAGGATGTTGATGCCACGGTTCAGCAGATTAAAGAACTTGAGGCTATTGGATGCCATATTGTGCGCGTGGCAGTGCCGACCATTGTTACCGCTAAGTGCCTCGGTGCTATTAAGAGACAAATACATATTCCACTGGTTGCTGATATTCACTTTGGGCATCATCTTGCCTTGGAGTCTATTGCCCAGGGAGTCGATAAAATACGAATTAACCCTGGAAATATGAAGGATAAGAAAAAACTGGAAGAAGTGATAAAGGCAGCGAAAGATAGAGGTATTCCTATTCGTATCGGTGTTAATTCCGGCTCTGTACGTGGTACTGATGATAACCACGAAGAATTAACAACCATAATGGTAAAGACTGTTTTGAATTATTGTGAGCATTTCGAATCCTTAGCATTTAAAGATATTGTGTTATCACTCAAGGCGTCTGATGTCCCTTCTACCCTTGCTGCTTACCGGTTGATAGCAACCCAGTGTGATTATCCTCTGCACTTGGGTGTCACTGCTGCAGGCCCACCGAGTCTTGCTACGATTAAGTCTGCTGTTGGTATAGGTGGTCTCCTTTCGGAAGGAATCGGCGATACATTACGTGTTTCTTACACCGGTGCCCCGGAACTGGAGGTAAGGGCTGGATTCGAGATCCTTGAAGCATTAGGATTACACAAGCGCCAGGGTACTGAGCTTATTTCATGTCCAACATGTGGGCGGTGTGAGATTGATTTGGTAAATATTGTAGAACGGGTCAGGCAGCGCTTGCCGAACGATAAAAAACATCTCCAGATTGCCATTATGGGGTGTGTAGTGAACGGGCCGGGAGAAGCGAGAGAGGTTGATATTGGTATTGCAGGTGGTAAAGGATTTGGATTCCTTTTCAAAAAGGGTGAAAAGGTACGGAAAATACCGGAAGACCGTATGGTTGATGAACTTTTGGAAGAAATTGCACTCATGTGATAGGAAAATATAATAACAAATAAAAAATATTACTAGAATGAAAAATATTATTGTCCTGGGTTCTACAGGTTCTATTGGTAAAAATACCCTTGAAGTTGTTCGAAACTTAAAAGATAAATTCAGGGTTGTTGGGCTTTCGTCTAACTCTCAATGGGAATTATTGGCCGATCAGATTAAAGAATTTAAGCCTGCATATGTCGCTATAAATGACGGCCATCTGGCAGAAAAGTTAAAAAGCTGCATTCCGTGCAATCAGATGAAAATGTTTACGGGAACCAACTGCTTGGAAGAGATCGTTCTTATCGGCAAAGCAGATATCGTGGTTTCTGCAGTTGTTGGTGCAGTTGGCTTATCAGCGGCTATCTCAACTGTGAAACAAGGTAAAACCCTTGCATTGGCCAACAAGGAGGCACTTGTTATGGCGGGACATATTGTGATGTCGCTGGCTGAAAAAAATCAAGTATTGCCGGTAGATAGTGAGCATAGTGCAATATTCCAGTCTCTTCAGTCTGGGAAGCGAAATGAGGTTAAGCGGGTGATTATCACAGCGTCAGGTGGTCCTTTTTATGACTATCCTATAGATAAACTTCCTGATGTGAGTCCCCAGCAGGCGCTCAAGCATCCTACATGGCAAATGGGACAAAAGATAACGATAGACTCTGCAACCCTCATGAACAAGGCACTTGAGATTATTGAGGCCAAATGGCTCTTTGGTTTGGATGTTGAACAGATTGATGTTGTAATACATCCGCAGTCAATCATTCATTCCTTGGTGGAGTTTTGTGATGGGTCCGTTATTGCACAGATGGGATTTCCGGATATGAAAGTGCCCATCCAGTATGCCTTAACTTATCCGGAAAGAAAAGACCTTAAGGTAAAAACATTTAATTTATCAGATATAGGAAGTCTCACATTCAAGAAACCCGACGTAGAAAAATTTCCTGCTCTGAAGTTAGGTTATCGCGCTGCTCGGGAAGGTGGTACCGTGGGGGCAACTCTTAATGCTGCTAATGAAGTTGCAGTTCAAGCCTTTTTAAATGGCCAAATTCGGTTTACTGAAATCGCATCCTATGTAGAGAAAGTGATAAATAATCATCATTTTATCAAAAATCCTTGCCTGGAAGATATTTTAGCAGCAGATGTCTGGGCAAGACAGGAGATTAAGAAATGCCTTTTGTAAATGTATCGACTAATGTTCTTCTTGTAATTTTGGGTATTGGCTTACTTATCTTTATCCATGAGCTTGGCCACTTCCTTATGGCAAAAAAGATTGGTGTCCGGGTGTTGGCATTTTCCCTGGGTTTTGGCCCTGCCATATTTAAAAAGCAATGGGGGGAAACTGAATACCGGCTCTCTCTATTTCCGCTCGGGGGCTATGTTAAACTGGCCGGGGAAGGTCCGGAAGAGGCAAAAACTGGTGCAAAATGGGAATTCTCATCAAAAAGTGCCGGACAGCGTGCCTCCGTGCTCGTTGCAGGTGTGGCATTAAATGCTGTTCTGGCTTTTGTTGCTTTTATCGTTGCCTTTCAGGTTGGTGTACCTTTTATTACTCCGGAGGTAGGCCAGGTTATGCCGGGATGGCCCGCCTGGGAGGCAGGGGTTCAACGTGGGGATAAAATTGTTGAGATTGATGGAAGTAAAGATCCTGACTTTGAAGATCTCTTCACAATCGTTGCCCTGAGTGATCCTGCCTCTGGCGTACCAATGAAGATCGAACGGGGAAACAAGATACTTGATGTGACTTTGATACCAAAGTACGATGCAGAAATTGGCATACAGCGCGTTGGCATTATGCCTGCTACAAGCCTGGAGATTGATAAAATATTTGCCTTTGAAAATAACGAATCACCTGCCCGTGATGCCGGCATTCAGGTCAAAGATGTTATTATTGCTGTAAATGGTAATCCGATTTCCACTGAGGATGAATTTCGTGAGATAGAGGCAAAGAATGCGGGAAAGGAGGTTTCGGTTACCGTGCTGAGAGATGGTAAAGAGGTTAAACTGGCGGTAACACCTTCAAAGACAACAAGGTGGATGCTCGGTATTTCTTGTGCAAGTGCTGTTATAGAGGGTGTAAAGAATAATAGCCTGGCGAGTAAAGCCGGTTTCATGGAGGGAGATGAAATTATTGAAGTTAATTCGAAACCTGTGATAGGATTTTCTGATATCAGAAAATTTATTATTGATTCTGAACAGGAAATAAACATCCTTACTGTTAAAAGGGATAATAGGGATGTCCCGATCTCTGTACATCTTGCTGATATGAAGGAAAGAGAAGAATTTCTGGATAGCCTTATACCGTTTTATGGATTAAAGGTAGATTCTCTTGTCGAGGGATTTCCGGCAGAGAAGGTTGGGTTAAGACCGGGAGACAAGATCATTTCCCTTAATGAAAAGGAAATAAAGGACTGGAATACCCTTCTTCAGATGGTTATGATGAGCCAAGGGAAACCGATGGTAATTGAATGGCTGCGTGGTAACGAGCGGTTTGTGTCTACTATCGAACCTCTGAAAGATGAAAAGAATGCTGCCGGACGTATTGGAGTGAAATTCCGGGAAAAAACGGTAATTAAGCAGTATGGTCTAATTGGTTCCTGCATCGTCGGAACAAAAAAGGCCATTATTAATGTACAGAGGCTTTATTTAACAATCAAGGGGTTCTTTTCTCAGCGGCTTTCAACCAAGAATGTGGGGGGATTTATCCTTATCGCTCAGGCTTCTTATGAGTCGGCAAAGGTCGGTTTTGGTAAACTGGTATACTTTCTGGGTATCCTCAGTCTGCAGCTTGCACTCTTGAATATCTTACCGGTACCTGTATTAGACGGAGGCCACTTAATGTTTCTGGCCATAGAACGTATCAAAGGTTCTCCGGTGAGTCAGAGGACTCTTTCTATAGCGCAATATATCGGTTTTGGCCTTATTATTACATTGGTTATTTACGCTACCCGCAATGATATCATGCGGCTGCTATCACTGTAGTTTAGTGGGCAATCTCAAAGATTGTTCCTTTTATATGACTAAACTCATTGATATTACCATTCCAGGGCAAAAAAGGTATTATTCCTTAAAAGACATCACCATTATTGGTCGTGCCTCTACAACTGACATTAAACTCGATGATCTTCTGGTCTCACGCCACCATGCACGGATCAGTAAGTCGGATGGGAAACATTTCATTGAAGATTTATGCAGCCAGAATGGTGTTTTTTTAAATGGTGAACGGATAACGGGTCCTCAATTTTTAACCCACGGCAGCAAGATTTGTGTTGGACCATATACATTAGTTTTCGAAGACACCGAAGATAATGGTGAATCCATACAGCCATATAGAATCGATAGCCAATCCAGCGAATATACTCAGGTTATCATGGCCACTAAAGATTCATTATCAGACGGATCTTTGGTGGATGAAACAATGTATCGTGAGACTGGAAGCCAGGAGGGATTTGAACAATTACAGAAAAGATTAAAAATCTTCCATGACATTACAAGGGCTATCGGTAATGTATTTGATATCGACGTATTACTGAAAGAAATCGTTCAAATTATCTTTAACGTATTCCCTCATGCAGAACGGTGCTTTGTAGCCTTGCGGGATGCCGGAGAAGATCAATTAACAATCCAGACGATCCAGGCAAAAGACACAACATTGGCCGAGAAAGAGAATATCATGAGCCAAACACTTGCCCAGCGTGCCATTCGTGAACGAAAATCGCTGCTTATTATGGATACACAAATGGATTCCAGGGTTAGTGAAAGCGTAAAGATTATCGGCGCCCGTTCTATCATGTGTGCCCCCCTTATGTGTCCCCAACAAACTCTCGGTATTCTGCAGATTGAGAGCAAGAGCAGGCACTATGAATTCTCGAAGGCTGATTTGGATATTTTTACCGGTATTGCATCTCAGATGGCGTTGCTTATTTATAATGCCGAGCTTTTTGATAACCTGAAGAAAGCAAAAGAGCGCATTGAATCGGAAAATAACAATCTCAAGAAACAGCAGAAGATCCATTCATCTTTTAGCGGCATTGTTGGCACAAGTCTAAAAATTCAAGAGACTTTAGAACTTGTGAGAAAGGTCAGTGATGCCCCCTGTAGTGTCCTCGTTACGGGAGAAAGCGGTTCGGGGAAGGAACTGATCGTCAAGGCGATACATTACAATAGCTCGAGATCTGATCAACCGTTTGTTGCCATAAATTGTGCAGCAATTCCTCGATCCCTCTTAGAAAGTGAATTGTTTGGTTACGAGAAGGGTGCATTTACGGGGGCAGTAGAGGCAAAACAGGGACTCTTTGAGGTGGCAAATAAGGGGACGATTTTTCTTGACGAGATTGGGGATATGCACCTTCACACCCAGGCAAAACTTTTACGTGTCCTGCAGGAGAAGGAATTACAGCGGATAGGTGGTACCAAGGTAGTCAAGATTGATGTACGGGTACTGGCAGCAACCAATAAAGATTTGAAGATTGCGATTAGCGATGGAAGATTTCGTGACGACCTTTTTTATCGTTTGAACGTGGTACCTATCAGCATCCCGCCGTTGCGGGAGCGCAGAGAAGATATCCCCTTGCTCGTAGAACATTTTCTGGCACTGAGCTGTGCCGATATCGGAAAGCATATCAAAGGAATTACCCCTGATGTATTAATGCTGCTCTCAAATTATTCTTGGCCGGGTAATGTACGTGAATTACGAAATGTCATCGAAAGAATTGTTACCCTTGCCTCTGATGATAGTATGATCGGTGCAGACATGTTACCACCGGAGATCTATGATAAATCCCCTGTGCGGCAGAAGTACAAATCTACGGGAACCCTTTATGAAGCTCAAAGACAGCTGGAAATGGAGATGATCCGGGAAGCACTAGAATCTACAGGGGGGAACAAGTCAAAAGCGGCGGAGCTGCTGGGAATCAGCCGGAAGGTGTTGTACGAAAAGCTGGACTTATATAAATTTGCCTAGTACTGTTATCCTGATGTAACGCATACATTCTTAAATCTTTTTCCAAACAGTTAAAGATCAACGAAAGACATTAACCTCATCTTTTCCTCCATACGAATTTCAATTCGCTATTAAAGATTTTCTCTCATTGGACATCTTACCCTTATCATAGGTGAAGATAAAATATGTCAGGGTGCATAACATGCTGATCTTTGGCCGGTAAATCCTGGATTAGTGCCATGTACCTATGAAACATGTCCAACGTTTTGGTTTAATCGTGGATGCGACTGAACCAATCCTGACTTTGATGTTTCGATGTATCCCCCACCGAAATGCATGTGTATCTTTCATACCATTTTGCCTAGGCGAATGGGAAAGATAGTTAAAATGCCGATAAAAGCCATAATTAATTTCATAGTGAAACTACTATTGCATAATGGAATGTTTTTGTGGAGTGATAAGCTGCTATTTATCATAGGCATACGAGAATATTATTATTTTAATAAATAATTAACTTTATACAACTTATATAAAATATAAATAGTATTTTCTCCCCTTTACGTGGAGTTGGTATATTTTTCGTATTAAGTAAAGGTAAAAACAAAGTTTATCTGTTTTGCTTCCCGCATGGGATTGCAGTAAAAAGAAGATCGGAGTCCCGTTTTTTCATTAAATACTTTCTATACGGGCTATCTTTACCAATAAATATTATATAAACAATCATCGGTCAGCCATCTGTTTCTGTCCGATTGTTGACAGTTGACTGCTGACAGCTCGCGATCTTTTTGCGATCTGAGGCTTCGTCTCGGTAGGAATAAGTCAAGGAAAAAAACCTTTCATGTAAAGCTTTTCCTGCCATCAAGCTGCCGACATATATTAAGGTGTTAGATGTTTAAAAGGAAAAAGGCTACCAAGGTTAAAAAGATATTAGATGTGAAGTTTGAAGTGGAAAAACTTGAAGATGAAAAGGGTTATTTAGATCGTTTCATAAGTTTTTTTAAATGGTCTTCAAATGGGGAGAAGGGAAAAATGCCACTAATGGAGAAAGTAAATGAAATAAGTGCATATGTAAAAAAGTTGCCGAAGGCACCACAACCTGCCATTCCTGCAAGGGAGGTATGGCTTTCGTTGTGGGGAGCATTTCTCGGTGTGGGGTTTACGGCTTTACTTGCGTATATTTGGAAGTTTCCCATGCTGTTAGGGCCATTTGGTGCAAGTGCTGTGCTCATTTACGGGGCTTACAAGGCACCGCTTGCACAGCCGAGGAATGTTCTTTTGGGACATTTTCTTGCGGCCTGTATTGGAGTGGTCACGCATGATTTCTTTGGTACGACGTTCTGGTCTATTGCACTAGGTGTTGCCCTTGCCCTGGTACTTATGGTGGTAACATACTCGATCCATCCACCGGCAGGTGCAACTGCTTATGTGGCTGTGCAGACCGGAGGATTAGGTACCGGCTATATGTACATACTTAATCCGGTTATTTTGGGGGCATTTATTTTGGTATTAATTGGTGTTATTTTCAATAAATTGGGGAAAAGGGATTACCCTACGCACTGGTGGTAAGATTTCTAAAGAAGGTATCAATTTATAAACTTAGATGTACAATGTAAATTTACGGAGAGAACAATGTATATCTCGATTAAAAATCGACTCATTTTCTTATTGATCGCATTTACGTTATTACCGTTTGTTTTGTTGAGGATTGTAGCCTATCCGCGGATACAGGCAGATCTTCAGGAAGTACTGATACGTAATCTTGACGGTATCGGGCATAAGCAATCAGAACTAGTAACAAATTGGATGAATGAAAGGACGATGAATGCTCACGCAATAGCAAACAATCCTATGATGGCTAAATCGGTAAAGGTTACAAAAGAAGACAAGGATTATCCCGATATCGTTCAATATCTTGAAGTAGTTAAAGATGAATTTGGGTACAAAGGGATACAAGTAAGTAACGATAAGGGTATCGTAACCGTTGCTACAACTGAGGAAAAGCCGGGGAATGACATTTCCCAGATGGATCACTTTAAGGAGGCAATTCAGGGAAAAACATTTATATCAAGTGTTGTTCCATCTGAAGTCCCTTTAACGAATGAATATGGTGAAAAAGAACTCGGCATGCCGACGATGTTTGTTTCATCTCCATTGAAAGACAGGGATGGAATAATTATTGGCGTTGTTGCCCTGAGGATTGATGTATTTAAATTGAGTGATTTGATGTTAAGCCTCAAGCTCGGTAAGACAGGAGAAACTTACCTGGTAAGTAAAGATGGATACATGATTACTGAATCGAGATTTGCCGGGCATCTCAAAGAAATGGGGCTGGTGAAGAAGAGATGTACTCTGGAATTAAAATTAGTTAATCCGGAAACCGGTGAACTAACGAAAGGTGCCCAGCAGTGTGTCGCTGGTAATAGTGGCTTTAATGCAAAAGGGTATAAAGATTATAGTGGAGTTACCGTTTTAGGTGTATGGCGTTGGTTACCTGATTTTAATTGGGGAGTGATAGCAGAGATAGACAGAGATGAAGGATATGGTGCTGCCTATAATCTAAACTACATTGTAACTTCTGTACTGTTGATCCTTGCATTTCCCTTTATCATGGTAGCATACTTGATTGGAAGAAAGATTTCAACA
>JBDIVL010000077.1:0-10384 GCA_039794405.1 Candidatus Jinrextremum sp.
GTGATGAGGGTATATTTGCCCTTAAGATCTTTACCGATATGTGGAGTAAGGGAATAAGGCTCGATATCTTACTTTATGAATAATAATTATTATAGCATCCAAGAGATGAAACCAAATAAAATGAACCAGGATTTAATCACAGTGCCACCTTATCTAAAATACTGTTCGGTTTCATCTCTTGAGTACTATAAAACGAGTTCCACCTCCCATCTTATATCGCAATATTACCGCTAACCGTTTTTATGGTCAGTACAAACGACAATATAGATGCAAGTATATCTTTCTTATGGTCGTAATCGCCTTTTTTGTTTAAAACCTTCGATTATTCTCATTCTGAAACGCTTTTTACATGAATATTATTCTTGCACCCGTCCATACCCTTTTGTCTTCCAGTCCTTATCATAGATCGTAATATATCCATCCTTGATAATCACATGCTCTTTTACATTTCCCTGATTATCGTATATGTCAATTACCTGGCGTTCTGTCTGGTTATCTTCAACAGATGGTAAGGATGTACAACCAGCAATCATGATGCATAAGATTGATACAATGAAAGTTCTTATTGTCATCTTTATACTTTCCCGGCAGATTTTACGATTTCCTGCAAATCCATTATATGCCATATTTGCCAATAATTTTCCATTGACATCTGTATCCATTGATCTCTATTCCTTTTAAAAGGTTTTCGTGAAGTTGTTAAGGTAAATTATCGTTTATTTCTATAATCGTTTGGAATAAAATCTATCAATGTAATTATTACATTAATAACTATATGGATATACTGGAAAAGAGAAACCGGCTGGTTATCCTGTCTTTCCATCCCCACAGTCACTCACAAAGGCACTCAGGTTGCTTTCCTGCATTGTCCTAGTCTCTCTGTAAGTAAAAGAAAAGTATCAAATACGGTGCGAGATTACAATACAAATGTTATTACTCTTGCAAATGGATACTATAAGTCATCATTAATTACATGGAGGCTAAAATCTAAGCTACGAGTATATCCCTTCTGGGATATTAGAAATTTCATGAATAGTCATTTCTCTTGTCAGCCGAAACAAATTTAAACGGACAAAAAACTCTTCGGGGCTTATTGCTATTTCACTGCCAGGAGTCTCTGTGCATATAGGGGTAAATGTAATTTGATCTTCCATGTACTATTTTTCTGCCTCTCTCTTAAAAGTATTGACCTCTTTCGAAATCTCTTCAGCCAAATGGCTAATCTTATTCAATAATTTTAAATATTTTTTTTCCTTTTCCTTATTATTACCAAAAGCCGCTTTTACGGCACTCTTGCCAAAATCGACTCCATCATGAATTTTACTTATGCCAACAATAATTAAGTGCAAAAAACCATAGTCATATTCACGATAACACCTTTCATCATGCTTATCTAAAAGTACGTCGT
Source organism: Candidatus Jinrextremum sp. (assembly GCA_039794405.1). GTDB lineage: Bacteria > Planctomycetota > Brocadiia > Brocadiales > Brocadiaceae > JBDIVL01. Next base: position 1,409 of record JBDIVL010000077.1, read on the forward strand.
CCCTATATTCAACGTCACTCATAATCCTGATTACAGCAGCAAAGGAATCGGATTTCTTTCCTGTAGAAAGTAAAAAACGAACCAAATTTAAATTACGCATAAATTCTGGTGGATAAAAATACATTGCCTTGCCCTCCTTCTTACAACAGGCAGCTTTTGGTAGCTGTCCAACTTTGATGTAGTGCTTAATCGTATTAATATTTAACGGCCATTTTTTTTTCTTTAATTCGTTTTGTATGTCCTCCCGGAGCATTCCCGCCTTATACCTTTGTTCTATTGCTTTAAGTTCCTCTTCTGAAAAGCCTGAAAAACCTTCTGCCAGGGCTTTTTTATATTCATCCAATTTTATCAAGGATTCAACAAGGATATCTCTCCCGGCAGTACCTACCCTTGGAATATCATCTAACTTGAGTTTTGTTTCCCTCTTCTTTTCAACCTTCATCACAGTACTCCCATCAAAAACCTATTAAACATATATCATTCTAGCAATAATATTACTCGTAAATAACATATTCAAATAAAAAATAAAATAATTTCCTAGATAATACGTTTTTTGCCGTTATATCAAGCTAAACTGGTGGATTTGATTATGAAGTTGGCATATAATATTAATTATCGTGTTAGAGTAGAATCCAATAACAAGAACTTAGGAAGAAGTTTACTTTCTCTGTTTACTTGCTGGTTCCCTGCCAGTGCCACCATATCTCCACCATATACTTATCATCTGCTCCTCTCGTCAACCGTGCATGAGATTTTCCCGCACACAGAATGTTTATATTCTCGTTGAGCAAAAGAATATCTTTCATTGAAAAAGAGAAATACACAAATATTTGTGGCTAGGTACTTAAACACTCTTGGCGTACCAGATTAGTCACAAATTATTAACCTTCCTTAACGTTCAGTGTTGCCAAAGAAATTTAAAAAACTTGCAATCTTCTTCATTTTTGGTTTAATGTCACCTCAAATTGAAAATGCAATTTCCTATCAATCTAGCTTTATGGACATATCGAAAAAACGATTTGCTGCAATTTCCCGGATTACACTTACTGCCAAAGTAATCATTCCCCTGCTTTACTTGCTTACCACAGTCCTCTCTGCCCATGCCGAAGAGAAAATACTTACGTTTCACAGCGATATTACCATCCATGAGGACGCTACCATGACCGTATGCGAGACGATACATGTTGCATGCGAGGGAAAAGAGATTAAGCACGGCATTTACCGGGATTTCCCAACGCAGTATACGGGAACTTTTGGAACGGATTACACTGTCGGCTTTAACCTGATTTCGGTAACCAGGGATGGCGCGCCGGAGGATTACCACACGGAAAGTTTGTTTAACGGTATCCGCATCTATATCGGCAAAAAGGACGTCTTTATCCCACCGGGCGAGCATCTGTTTACCATCACCTATAAAACCGAAAGGCAACTCGGCTTTTTTAAAGAGCATGACGAACTGTACTGGAACATTACCGGAAACAGTTGGATATTTCCCATTGAGAAGGCGACCGCTGCCATTGCCCTTCCACCCAAAATCCCTGCAAGCAGCCTTACGCTAAACGGGTACACAGGGATATTCGGATCACAGGAATCAGACTATCAGTCACAGGTTGACGATTCCGGCAACGTGTACTTTGCCGCAACACGGCAACTCAACCCCTTTGAAGGTCTCACGATCGTAGTCTCCTGGCCGAAGGGTTACGTCAATCCGCCGAATATACGCAAACAATTATGGTATTTTGTTTGGGATGCAAAGACGGCGGTCATTGGCATCATGGGGATATTTTTTCTGGTGTTGTATTATGCCGTTGTATGGAGACTGGTCGGCAAAGATCCCCAAAAAGGGGTTATCATGCCACTCTATACACCACCTGAAGGGCTATCGCCTGCTGCGATGCGGTACATCCTCAAAATGGGATACAGCGACAAGGCCTTCGCTGCAGCGGTTATCAATCTGGCGGTAAAGGGATATCTTCAGATTCAGAAAGACACGGAATATACCATCCGCAAAACGCCGGAGGCCGATTTTACATGGAGACTGCCGGGGGAAGAATCTGAATTATGCAATGCCCTGCCAAACAATCTGATACTGAAACAGTACAATCATAAGGCCGTGTATCGGGTCGTCGAGGTATTCAAGGATTCATTGAAAAAATACTTCGCCAGGCGCTATTTCATGATCAACGCAAAGTATCGCATTCCCGGCATTATTATCTCAATGGCAACGTTGGCCGGTGAATTATTAACCCTGATTACCAATGGGAGCAACACGCTCTTTCCGATGGTTGTGTTTATCGTTTCGAATATACTTCTTTTAGGAACAAACATTTTTTTTGGTATTATCCTGAAGGCACCAACCATACTTGGGCGGAAAGTAATGGATCAGATCGAAGGTTTCAAGATGTACCTTTCTGCGGTCGAGGGAGACCGCCTCAACCGCATGTATCCGCCAGAACAACTGCCAGTCATTTTTGAGAGATATTTACCATACGCGCTTGCGCTTGATTTGGAGCAGCAATGGGCGGAACAGTTTTCTGCGGTTCTCGGAAAAATGGCCGTAACAGATGCCGGCGGCGTCTCCAGCGAGCGTTCCTTCCGATGGTATACCGGTAGTTCCAGAGACCTGACAGGGCTTACAAGCTTTACGTCATCCTTCTCAAAATCATTCACCTACGCTATATCATCCTCCTCCTATGCACCCGGTTCTTCCTCAGGTTCGCGAAGTTCTTCAGGAAGCAGTAGCGGCGGACGTTCTGGCGGTGGTGGAGGAGGCGGCGGCGGTGGAGGGTGGTGATGATTGCGTTTGGCTCAAACGGTTTAAGTTCTTCAAGGTGCTTAAGCTGTTTAAACTTTTGAACCTTTTCATAGGTTCTCGCTTTGTCATCCTTACATGAATACCCTATTGTTAACAAAAAACCATCGAAAGTCTAATTTAACGTATAGGATTAAAAACTTTCCACAAAGACACTAGAAGTCATCCCAAAACCTTAATTTAGTATCTATAATCATTTGAAGATAGAGAGAAGTATTCAGTACAGAAATAGGTTTTGGGATAACTTCTAAGGTTCTTCTTTGTGACTTTGTGTCTTCGTGGCAAAAATTGCCGAATACCTAATTTTATCACAGAGGAATTTTATTCTGTTTATTATGGATTCCAGGGCGGCATGGATAACCCGGTTTTTCTATGCCTTTCCATGCCTTGTGTAAAAAGGAAATGAACTATGATAATCTGGATTATTGGCGGGGTGTTTCTGTTATTACTCGTTATTGTCGCTGGCGTGTTGATTGGGTATTACAACAAACTGGTGCGGCTAAAAAACACGGTCAAGTCCGCATGGTCGGATGTTGACGTCCAGTTGAAGAAACGGTATGACGTCGTGCCGCAACTCATTGAAGTGGTCAAGGGAGCATCGAATTACGAAAAATCACTCCTTGAAAATGTCATTACTGCAAGGACGGGCGCAATGGGTGCGACAAACCCATCGCTGAAAGCAAAAGCCGAGCAAGCCTTTGGTGATTCGATAAAAAGCCTCATTGCCGTGGCCGAGGCATATCCGGAACTGAAGGCAAACACAAACTACACACTCCTTCAGGGTCAGTTAAAGGAACTGGAAGACACGATTGAATACGCCCGCAGATATTATAATGCAGTAGTACGTGATTTTAACATCGGCATCGAGTTGTTCCCCTCTAATGTTGTGGCATCCAGCTTCAAATTTCAGCAAGCCACCCTCTTTGAACTCGAATCCCCGGAGGCGGAAAGAAAACCGCCAAAGATCAGTTTTGCATAGCAGGTTAAAAAATGTTTGTGACTATAATTTATTTTATCTGAGTACCATCTAACGCGAGGTTTCTATAATGAAACGAATATCGGGCGTTCTGTTTTTTGTTATGGTGGTCTTTATGCTCTCATCCTGTGTACCGGCTGAGTTTGATAAGCCGCTTTCAGACCAGCGGGATGCGGTGCTTGACCGTGATTTAATTGGGACATGGCATGAAAAAAAGGATGACGTTGATTGCTACCTTATCATTGGCGCATCTGATGAAGCAAGGCAGATGGATTTGATCTGCGCAGGCAACGAGAAGGGAAAGGGCGCAGAAATTATGGTTTTTACGGCGTTTCCCACCTATAGTAAGAAAAATAAGTATTTGAATATCCGCAGGGCAATCCAGATATTCCCGGAAAATTTCGGTCCTGACAAAGTAAAATATTCCGACAAGTACTATATTGCAAAATATGAGATCAGCCAGAATAAGTTAAGACTATGGTATGCAGACGGCTGCGCTGTTGATGAGGCAATAAAGAAGGGAGAATTACAAGGAAAAATTAAAGACCAAAACGGGACGTTGACCGATTCTCCGGAAAACATCTTAAATTTTCTCGATAATGTCGGGAAATGCGGGGAGTTTGAAGTGTTTAAAAATTTTGGTGAATTCAATAAAATTTAGTGTCTATTTGGTTTTCCAGGAGGTATACGACAATGGAATTCAGTTGGGGCAGGGAGCTCGCGGCGTGGATACAATATTTTCTCTTTTCCTGCGTTGCAGTAACGGTGGCTCTTTACTTTTATGCTGGATCGCTTAAGGGGACGGGGAAATATTACTGCTGGTTCCTATGTATTTTTGTCGGGTTAAGTGCAATACGGTTTTTTGTCTTGTACGTGCTTACGGGTATTAGGATACGGTTGATGTGAATGTACAACGTGAGAACCGGGCTGTACCGTTGCCGATTTGATACGGAACAAACAGATTTCTATTAATATTCCTCCGGAACAATCTCAAGTATGATCTTTTCGGAATGCCGAATAATGGTTAGCTGTGATTTTACCCCAATTCGATGTTCTGTGAGCTGTTTATGCAAGTCATCTATACTCTTAATTGGTTGGTCATCGATGCCTATGATTATATCCCCTTCAAGCAAACCCGCTCTTCTGGCAGGACTATTATTTTCAATAGCAACAATGAGCACGCCACTTTCGGCAGCCAGGTTATGAAAGAGTACAAGGCGCCGGTGGAGGAATACATTTTGTCCCGCTACGCCAATGTAGCCACGGCGGATTCTTCCATCTTTGATAAGCCGTGTTGCAACAAATTTTACGGTATCAGCCGCGATAGCAAAACAAAGACCCTGTGCACCCTGAATAATAGCGGTATTAACGCCAATTACTTCTCCACGAGAGTTAATAAGCGGGCCTCCCGAATTACCCGGGTTCAGTGCAGCATCAGTTTGGATAACACTATCTATCAATCTTCCTGAACGTGATCTGAGTGAGCGTCCGAGTGCACTTACCACACCGGCAGTTACTGTACATTGAAAGCCATAGGGGTTACCAATGGCAATTACGAGTTGGCCTACGCGAATAGACTGCGAATTGCCTAAACGCGCATATGCCAGGTCTGAAGCATGAATCCTGATAACCGCTAAATCCGTATCTGGATCATCGCCAACCATATCGGCAGGAAAACGGCGCCCGTCTGAGAGCGTCACTTCGATTTGACTGGCATCATGCACAACGTGACTGTTCGTGAGAATAAAGCCATCCGGTGTAAAAATGAACCCTGAACCGCTACCAACCATCTGCTGTGACATACGCGGATGGGTTGCCTGCCGGCCATTCAGCAATTGAAGAACATTAATATTCACCACTGCCGGAATAACATTCTCTGATGCACTGACAACGGCCTTTGAATATGCGTCAAGAAGTTCTCCATCAGTTGGAGGCGAGACCTCAGATATCTGTGAACCATCAGGCTTGGTCACATCTACTGATACGGTTTGAAAAAGAGGCTCCATAATCATCCTTCCTCCTAAAATTTTAATTATCGTTTATTCTAATAAGTTGGATGGATTAAACAAAGTAGGCCCATCGGAGCAGTTTTATCTGTTCAAACTCGTTTAAGCAGTTCAAAGTGTAAATCGAACCTTTCTTATGATGGCATGAGATTGTCTCAGTAGTTAATCCAGAAGAAAGGAGTTGGGTATAAAAAAAGTTTAGCACACCGTGTATGGGAATGCAAGTATCATGCCTTATTCTCAATCTTTTCAATAATTCTTTTCACCTTATCGTATGGCTCCTCAAGTTGGCTCAATCGTCTGGAGTTGGTTCAATCGTCCACGATTGAACCGAAATGTTTGAGCATCTTGCTGATTATACGGTGCTAATCCAGAGCCTATGTACCAATTCGACATAGAGAGTTCGGCTCCGAAATTAAACCGACCTGAAGCCAGCCAAAACGCCCAAATAAATGGTTCAATCTGCAAGATTGAACCAACCCAATGCTCCATAATCATCTCTCCTCTTAAAAATTTATTTATCATTTTTTCAACCACAAGTATAATCCATTTGTATCTCTGCATGATAGGAACTCCGCACAAGCGGACCCGACACTACATGTTTAAACCCCATTTTTATACCTGCCGCCCTTAATACTTCAAATTCTTCCGGGGTATAGTAACGCTGAATTGGTAATGCATTTTTCTTCGGCTTTAAGTATTGCCCTAATGTAAGAATATTACAACCGACATCCCTTATCGCTTGCATGACATCGGTTATCTCATCCCATCTTTCACCTAAACCCAGCATCAATCCTGATTTTGTAGTTAAAAGGGGTGCCTTATCACGTGCGTTCTTTAATAACTCTAGTGAACGTTTATAATTTGCCAAGGGTCTCACTTGTGAGTAAATGCGTGGTACGGTTTCTATATTATGATTGAGCACATCTGGTTCGGCATTCAGTACTATTTCTAATGCTTTTATAGATCCTTCAAAGTCTGGTATGAGAACCTCTATCTTACAGTTATGGATATTTTCTCGAATACCATGAATGGTTTGTGCATAGGCCGATGCACCACCATCGGGAAGGTCATCCCTTGTAACGGAGGTAATAACAACATATTTCAGTCCCATAGCTTTAACTGCATCTGCAATCCGTTGAGGTTCTCCCTCATCTAATTTCGGTGGATTTCCTTTTTTCACGGCGCAAAATCCGCATTGCCTGGTACAGGTATCACCAAGTATAAGAAATGTCGCAGTTCGCTGCTCAAAACACTCACCGATATTCGGACAAATGGCCTCCTGACATACCGTATGGAGCTGTTTCTCTTGTAAGAGATTCTTTATCTCATAATAATTTTTATTTGCGGGCAGCTTTACCTTTAACCAACCTGGATGCATATATTATTCTTTTCTTCTGAGGATTTTTTCTACCTCTTCTTCCAGTCCCTTCCGCCATTCTATGTATTTCCTCGGGAATGGCCTGTTTTTTTTCAGCATGTTATAGAGATAATTAATCCTCGATTCTACCATTAATTTGGCAAGTTCTGTATTATCATGTATGTAGGTATCGATTAAAGAAAGTATTTTATCTTTGTTGTTATAAAATTTTTCTATCAAGTCAACGATATGGGGCATATCATGAATGACTTGTTTGCTAAAGAAAATGATTATTGAATCCGAAAAAGACAAAATGTCTTCGTCATTACTAATGATAAGGCATGCGTTGTTGTCTACCGCATGCATCTTACCATCATCCGTGAATAACATATTTCCCAAATGTCTATCGTAATTTCCGATCACAAAATCAAAGACCTTTAGGCGATCATAGTCCTTCTTCTCTTCAGGGGTAAAATGATTTATCTGGTATCCATCTTTTGCACCCTGAATCCACTCCTGAACTGAACCATCGTATCGAACATTATCGATTATGTCGTCAATTACCATGGTCTTCGGTACCAATCTCAGACCCACAATTTTATCAATTTGATATACGATAGCTTCCCGTATGGCGGTATCAGGATTTTTTGGCATCCAGTAATGTCGGATATCACATTTGAAAATTACAGCACTGCCGTCCTTAAATATGATCTTTTCAGGACCCCGTGGCCCTCCCCACCAACGGTCATATATTACGTTGTCTATCTCTTTATCTTTTATCGTTCCAAAGATACCCTCTTTTTTTCCCTTTTCAATGATATTATTTTTGTTATTTTTTGTGAGTGACATAAACGTGTACGGTGCTTTCATTCTAAAGACAGAAGGCTAAAATAAACGTAAAGTTATTTATTTTTGTTTAGCTCCTTTGGAGTAACCTGTTTGTAACATGAAATCTTTACAATTTGACACCATTTCTTCAAGCCCTTGTAGAGATGTTCCGGTGGAACGTCTCGGTAGGGAAGCTTACCGCTTTCTCCCGTACCAGAACACAATTCCCCCGGAAATTTATCTTTTGGGCCACCGCTTGTATTTCAGCAGGTATTAGTCGCACCTGAAATACGTCTGAATAATAGCAGATAAGCTTATCAGATACTTCCTTGATATCAACACTTCTGTTTAACAATTTCTGGATAGAAGTAGTTTTTACTCCCTGGATTCCACACGGTGTTATATAACGAAACGGAGATAAGTCATTATTCACGTTTAGGGAAAATCCGTGGAGCGCATGACCAAAGGTAATTCTTACTCCGATAAAACCGATCTTCTCTCCGATTACCCAGACCCCCGTATACCCATCATTCCGTTCAGCTTTTATCCCGAAGGCTGATAATGTCCTTATCATTACTTCTTCCAGCATCCGCAGGTATTCATAATAATCCTTCGTATACGTGCACATTCTTATAACAGGATAACCGATTATCTGACCGGGACCGTGATAGGTAGCCAGCCCCCCCCTATCTGTTTTATAAACAGAAAAACCCTTACTCTCATAATATTCCTTATTTTGTATTAAATTAGCCTCTTTATATCTGCGGCCAAAGGTAAAGGTTGGGGGATGCTGAAGCAGGATAAAACAATCATCGATTTTATCAGAAATTCTCTCCTGCAGTAATGCCTTCTGAAGCCCCCATGCCTCACCATACTCCACCATATCCAGTTGGAGGAGAAGACTTTTTCTTTTCATAGGCAGAAACCTCCCACTCTTCCAAAATATTTTTGACTGTACGAAGGAACATATCGGCATGAGCACCATCCATAACAC
>JBDIVL010000078.1:0-9551 GCA_039794405.1 Candidatus Jinrextremum sp.
AAAATTGGTAACCTCGAAAATTCTGCCTCAGACGACTGTACTTCTCAAACACTATCATCGCACTTTTACCCTTTAAATACCCCACTATCGTTGATACTGAATATTTCGGCGGTATCGCCAAACATATAGAGATTTTTTTCAAATATTACAGCTTAGCTTTTGCCATTCACACCCGCTTAGCGGATGGTTTAGCTCAGGAATTATTTGTTTTTGCTTTTCCCGGTAAGATAAACCATAAGAATAGAAATATCAGCAGGAGAAACTCCTGAGATACGGGAGGCCTGACCTAAAGAAACTGGACGTATCGTGGAGAGTTTTTGGCGGGCTTCCTTTCTGAGCTCTGAAATATTGCAGTAATCAATCCATGGTGGAATCTTATAATCTTCCATCTTTTTAAACTTCTCAATTTGGATTTGTTGACGCTGTATATAACCCCTGTATTTTACCTCTATTTCTATCTGCTCCTTTATTTCCCTTGAAATTTGTTTTTGGCTAAGCATCGTATCCAAGGCAAGCAAGTGGTCAAGGGTTCGGTCAGGACGACTCAATATTTTAGCCAAGGTATCGGGTCCTATCTTTTTTTCATTTATATACGATAAAATCTCTGCAATGGCATATTCTTTCTCCGTTAACTTAAGCCAGTGTTGTTCGGAGACAAGCCCGTAACGATGTCCATATTTCATTAATCTTCTGTCTGCATTGTCATGTCTTAGAAGAAGCCGATATTCAGCACGGGATGTAAACATTCGATAAGGTTCTTGTGTCCCTTTTGTAACAAGGTCGTCAATAAGTACGCCAATATAAGCCTCGGAACGATCCAGGACAAAAGGTTCTTTTCCTTGTACCTTAAGTGCTGCATTAATACCTGCCATAATACCCTGAGCAGCAGCTTCCTCATAACCAGAAGTCCCATTAATTTGGCCAGCATGAAAAAGGTTTTCTATAAGTTTTGTCTCCAAAGATGGTTTGAGTTGGGTAGGTGGTACAAAATCATATTCAATAGCATAACCGTATCGTACTATCTCTGCCGATTCCATACCCTCGATAGAATGGATTATTGCCTCTTGGACTTCATGAGGCAAGCTCGTGGAAACCCCGTTGCAATAAACCTCAAAAGTATGAAGCCCTTCTGGTTCTAAAAATATCTGGTGTTGGTCTTTTCCCGAAAAGCGGACGATCTTATCTTCCAAGGAGGGGCAGTATCGGGGTCCAACAGACTTAATCTGTCCTGTATAAAGAGGAGAACGGTTCAAATTTGATCGAATGATTTCATGTGTACGAGGATTCGTATACGTGATGTAGCATGGAACCTGTAAACAAGTAATTTTTTCAGTTGAAAACGAAAAAGGCTGCGCATCTTCATCTCCATACTGAGGTGTGAGCTTCCTGTAATTAATAGTGCGACCGTTAAGGCGTGGAGATGTACCGGTCTTGAGGCGTCCTACTTCAAGACCTATCTTTCTTAACGAATCTGATAATTTCTCAGCGGAAAGTTCACCGATCCGACCACCAAAGGTAATAAACCCACCAATATGAATAACCCCTTTTAGGAATGTGCCTGTGGTAAGAATAACGGCCTTTGCTTTATACCGTAAACCGCTATGAGTAGTAAGTCCGATAACCTTTTTATTATCCATAATAAGGTCATCAATAATCTCCTGCTTCAAAAAAAGATTGTTCTGAACCTCCAACCTTTTTTTCATAGACAGTTGATAGGCTCTTTTATCGGCTTGGGCACGTGGAGAATGGACTGCAGGGCCTTTTTTCGTATTAAGCATACGGAACTGGATACCTGTTTCATCAATTACCTGTGCCATTTCCCCTCCGAGTGCATCAATTTCACGAACTAACTGGCCCTTTGCGAGACCGCCAATAGCCGGATTGCATGACATCTGTGCAACGGTATCCAGGTTTATTGTAAACAGCGCAGTACGCATACCCATACGTGCAGAGGCAAGAGATGCCTCACAGCCGGCATGCCCGGCACCAACAACAATTACATCAAACTCTGTATGCATACCTTACTTTGCATGCTCAACGAAGCGTGTCTCCCGGATTATAGTAACAACGACTTCTCCAGGATATTCAAGCTGATCTTCAATTTGTCTAGCGATATCATAACATAATTTAGCAGCAGATTTATCATTTACTTTATCAGGGCACACAATCACCCGGACTTCCCTGCCTGCCTGGATGGCATATGCACTCTCCACACCTCCAAAAGAAGTTGCAATACTCTCAAGTCGTTCAAGTCTCTTTATATACTTTTCCAGAGTTTCCCGTCTTGCACCCGGTCTGCCAGCAGAAATGGCATCGGCGGCACTCACCAACACTGTATAAACAGATTCAACCGGTGTTTCTTCATGATGACCAGCAATTGCGTTAATTACCTCAGGCCTCTCATCATAACGTTTCGCAAGGTCTGCACCTGCTACTGCATGCGTACCTTCCATTTCCGGACCAATAGCCTTACCAATATCATGCAAAAGACCGCATCTTTTTGCGAGAGAGACATCCAATTTTAGTTCACCGGCAATAATACCCATGAGATTGCTGACCTCGATAGAATGTTGCAACTGATTTTGTCCGTAACTCGTCCTGTATTTAAGCCTGCCGACAAATTTTATAAGTTCCGGATGAATATTATGAATACCAAGTTCAAAACACGTTTGCTTTCCCGTTTCCTGAATAATTTGCTCAATTTCTTTTTCTGTTTCCTGAACAATTTCTTCAATGTGTGCAGGGTGAATCCTTCCGTCAAGAATCAATTTTTCCATTGATTGTCTTGCAATTTCTCGGCGAACACTATCAAATCCCGAAAGAACGATGACACCGGGGGTATCATCCACAATAACGTCAATTCCTGTCGCTTTCTCAAAAGCACGAATATTCCTCCCCTCACGCCCGATAATACGCCCCTTCATCTCATTATTGGGAAGCTCAATTGCACTTACTATGTTTTCGGCCGTATGGGTAGCAGCACATCTCTGAATTGCAGAGCTAATTAATGATATGGCGGTCTGTTCTGCACTTTCTTTTGCTTCTGATATTTTTTTTGAAATCAATTCGGCACATTTGATATCAAGCTCTTTTTCCAGTCGACTTAACAAGAGTTTTTCTGCTTCCTCCCTTGACAAGTTGGATATCTTAATAAGAGCTTTATTTTCTTCCTCTATAGCCTTTTCAAGATCTAATTTCCTTTCTTCTAATTTTTTCTCTTTTAAAGCAAGGTTGGCAGAAATTGTATCGATATACCTCTCTTTCTTCGTTAATAGTTCCATTTTCCGTTCCAGGTTATCTTCACGTTTACTTAACCGCTTCTCTTGCTGCCTCAATTCTAACTTTGCTTCTTGTGTTTCTTTCTCAAAAGATTCCCTGCGTTGATACAACTCAGCTTTTACTGCCAATTCAGCTTCTTTCTTAATCTTTTCAGCTTCTCGCTGTGATTCTTCAATAAGGTCTTTTATCTTCTTCTCACTAGCAGATTGCTTCTTTCTATAAACGAGAATACAAATCAAGTATCCAACTGCAATACATGCGGGAAGAAGAAGGTACACCAGAAATTGAAATATTTGCATTTTATTTTATGAGTCCTTTGTTGTGCTCACCCTCCAGGAACAAATAAAGAACATCTTAGCCGTAAATAAGAAATAATGAAATATGAAAAATGAAGATTACGTAAAATAAGAATAGGTAAAACTTTCAGAAAGAAATGCAATCTAAGGGAAATGTCTTTTTGAATAGAATAAGAAATGAAGACAGGATCTTTTAGAAAAAAAATCTTAAATACAAGCATTACAATCAAAATATACAGCGTAAAGGTAATATAGTAGCATAAACGACACATGATAAGAACGCCGCCATCCGCTTACCCTAATTCTTGTGATAATCAATTTACTTTTTATATATTTTTCTTTAAGATCCATAATTATCATTTTACATGACAATTATTAAACTAAAAAGCACATCTTTAGATTAACAAATATTTCTCATTAAGAAAACAATAGGCACTTATACAAAATTGATATGCTGTTTTATTCATTTCTTTACTTATCTTTACTTAAAAATGCTGTAATCATAAAAAACATTTTTCTTAGATCAACATTCTGATCCTTTACTTAAAATTAGCAAAGATTATTATAATACGAACATTAAATTCTCTAAAATTTTTTGAATACCAAAAATACAATTTTAAATAGGAATTAATCTTTCAGACGATAGTCAGTGTTTACTGTAATACTTCTCTTAAACCATCAGAGAAAGTACGCACAGTTTTCTTTACGGAATGAAATTTTAAACAATCTCTTTAACCAAGTCAAGCGATTTTATATCTTTATTACCAAAAGAGTTAAGAAATTATAAATTATCAATAAGGCCCCTTTTATTTATTATTTTATTTGTTGCCTTGGAGCTTGACAAGCAAATTATCGTTAAGTATAATTCACTTCCTTAACCTACAAAGAATTCATTTGTATCCCATTTCTTGATAATGAAGGAGAATCAATATGAGAGTTGAAGTAGAGTTACCTGAAGTGGAGGGAAATAACGGAGATGAAGCTACCGTCTCTTTTTGGTATATAGAAGAAGATGAAGAGGTCGAAGAAGGTGAAGACCTTGTTGAAATGATTACAGAAAAAACAACATTTAACGTTACAGCCCCTGTATCAGGAAGATTGGTTGAGATATTTGCCCAAGAAGGCGATGTTGTAAAAATTGGTGATATTATGGCAATACTTGAGACCGAAGAGGAGGAGGAAGAAGAAGAAGAGGAGGAGGAGGAGGAGGAGGAAGAAGAGATAGAGGAGGAAGAAGAGGAATAGTTTTTCAAACATATATGTACCGAACGTTACCACAGACACCTACAAGGAATAACAATTGTTTTAAGCGATATTATCCATGTCTTTAAGAGGCATATCTTGTCAGTACCGCGCTATAAAAGCATTTCAAAATGCCATTACAAATAATCGCGTGGCACATGCTTATATCTTTACAGGTCAAGAAGGTGTCGGCAAGGCTTTATTCTCTAAAGAATTGGCAAAAATAATTTTTTGCCGACATCGTAACATAGATGCATGTGATACCTGTAATACCTGCCAAAGAATCACTAATAATAATTTCCCAGATTTATTTTTGATACTTCCTGAAAAAAACAGTAGGGTAATCAAAATTGAGCAATTAAAGTACCTGCAGGATATCTTAAATATCAAACCCCTGGAATCAAAATACAAAATGGTGGTTATTAAATCGGCAGATAAAATGAATGAAGAAGCATCTAACTGCTTGTTAAAAACTTTAGAAGAACCACCTTCATATGCCATCATCATACTTATCGTGACCTCTTTGGAATCTCTTAAAGAGACAATCCGGTCGAGATGCCAAGTGATAAGATTCTCCCCTTTATCAACATCTGCCGTAAAAGATATCCTTGTAAACAATTTTCAATTGGACAGCACACAGGCAGAAAGATTAGCATCCATTTCAAATGGTAGTATAAAACGGGCAATGTTGCTCTTTAACGCTGATTCTCTGAAGAAGAAGAACTGGTTAATTGATCGGCTTTTAAAACTAGAATATGGAGATAACCTAACTTTTTCAAAAGAATTGTTTTATGAGTGGAACATACAAGATTTGGAAATATTAGAGGAAAAACGGTTATATGTGAAAGAACTTATACTATCATTTCTTCTCTATTATAGGGATTTGCTTGTTTGCAGAATAGAAAATAAGGAGCTACCCCTATATCATACCGAATGGAGAGAAGCCTTAGTATCAAAAGGAAGATCAATACCAGAAGATACATTATTCTCTATTTTCCACGTGATTAGGGCGTCGCTTGAGCAGCTTGACTATAATGCTAACATTAATTTATTACTTGAAAATATGATAACAAAGATACTCCGCCTTCAATTCCCATCTTTTTCCTGATAAGAATCACAAAACACCTCTTAAATTAACTCTGAAGCACACTAACACATCGGGCACATAGTACAGGATAACTTCTATTCACACCAACACTCTCTCTAAAATTCCAGCATCTCTCACATTTCTTGTGCTGTGATACCTTGCATTCTATCCGAAGATCCTGGACTAATTCTCCCTTCACTGCATTGGGTGGAATATTTCTATCTAATATTACCTCAGATACAATAAATATTGTGGGAAGATCATTCTCATATTCTTTAAGAAACTGCCATAGTTCTTCGTGTGCTGTATAGAGGTTGACAGAAGCCTCCAAAGAGTTACCTATTAATTTTGCAGCACGCATCTTTTCAAGTTCTCTCGCTACGTCAGACCTAATATGTATTAACTTTTCCCATTTTTCATGTAAAGAATTATCTATCCAGGAGGATGCGTACTTCGGAAACGTCGCCAAATGTACACTCCAGACATCTTCATCCTTATGGGTAATAACAGACCATACTTCCTCAGCCGTGTGAGTAATAATTGGGGCGGATAATTTAACTAAACTTAACAAAATATGATGTACTACAGTTTGCGCAGCACGTCGTTCAATCGAATCTTTTGCAAATGTATACAACCGATCCTTTAAGATATCGAGATAAAAAGCACTCATCTCCACAGTGCAAAAATTATGAATATTATGAAAAACCTTGTGGAATTGCAATGACTCGTAACCAGATACCACATTTCTGATTAATTCTTGTGTTTTGTGCAATGCCCAGCGGTCAATTTCCAGTAATTCACCGTAAGGTATCGTATTTACCTTCGGGTCAAAATCGTAGAGATTGCTAAGTAAGTATCTGAATGTATTGCGGATACGACGATAGGCATCGGAGCATCTTAAGATTAAATTGCGAGATACGCTCATATCATTTTGATAATCCATAGAAGAGGTCCATAGCCTGAGGATATCCGCACCAAACTCCTTCAATGCATCTTCAACAGAAATAAAATTCCCAAGGGATTTAGACATTTTTTCTCCCTTTTCGTCCACCACAAAACCATGTGTTAAAACAGATTTAAAGGGAGCCATGCCCCATGCGCCAACAGATGGGAGTAAGGAAAGTTGAAACCATCCACGGTGCTGATCTGTCCCTTCCAGGTATAGGTCTGCAGGGTAAGCCAACTCACTTCTTTTATGCAGAACGGCATGATGGCTCGATCCGGACTCAAACCAGACATCAAAAATATCCATTTCTTTCTCAAATCGAACATTCCCGCATCGTGAACATTTTGTATCAGACGGTAAAAAATAAGAAGCATCTTTAAAAAACCAACTATCAGCCCCTTCTGCCTCAAATCTATTTTTGACAAAGTTTATTATCTCAATATTTAAGAGTTCCTGACTGCAGTCTACACAGTAAAAAGCAGGAATTGGAACACCCCACGAGCGCTGCCGGGAAATACACCAATCGGGACGTTCAGAAATCATCTTTGCCATTCGACTTTCACCCCAAGTGGGCATCCATTTTGTCTTTTTTATCTCTTCTAACACATTTTGACGCAAATTCTTATAATCAAGACTTACAAACCATTGCTCAGTTGCCCGGAAAATAACAGGTTGTTTGCAGCGCCAGCAGTGTGGATATGAATGGACAAAATCCGTCTTATAAAGCAACGCCCCTGTTTCTTGTAATATATTTATTATTGAGATATTCCCTTCTTTAATATGCTGTCCAGCAAGCTCACCTGCTTCACTGGTAAAAACACCCGTGGCATCAACAGGACTCAACATTGGAAGATGGTATTTAATACCACTTAAGTAATCCTCTTGTCCATGCCCAGGCGCTGTATGTACACATCCGGTACCATCCGACAGGGTTACATAATTTGCTAATACAATAGAACCTGTTCTCGTAAGAAAGGGGTGTCTATATTTGATGCCCTCTAATAAACTTCCATGGACTTTTCCGATACACTCATAGTCCTTAATACCTAATACGGACATAACCAGATCTCCCCGCTTATCGGCGAGAATAGTAATCTCTTTTCTGTTTGTTTTTGGATTACTGAACCGAACCGCAGCATATTCATACTCAGGGTGAACGGCAATCGCCAGATTCGCAGGAAGTGTCCATGGAGTAGTAGTCCATATCATCATAGAGAAATTATTGCCATCGACACCTTTAAACAAATTGCTAATAGTATCATTTTCGATTTTGAAATTTACATAGATTGATGGACTTGTTTCATTAGTATATTCAAGTTCTGCCTCAGCAAGAGCTGTTTGGCACTTTATACACCAATGAATAGGCTTTTTGCTTCGGTATATATATCCTTTTTCTACAAGTTTCCCAAACAGGTCAATAATGCCAGCTTCATATTTAGGATCGAAGGTAAGATACGGATGTTCCCAGTCCCCACTTATCCCCAATGCCTTAAACTGTATTTTTTGGAGTTTTACAAATTTTTCTGCATACTTTTTACACTTCTTTCTTACTTCTGGTTTGGTCAAGGTTTTGATTTCTTCACCTACCTCCTGCATAACACGATGTTCAATGGGCAGTCCGTGACAATCCCAGCCCGGTACATAAGGAGCATCATAGCCTTTCATGGTATAGAAGCGAACAATAAAATCCTTTAATATTTTGTTCAATCCAGTTCCAATGTGTAATTCACCGGTGGGATAAGGAGGCCCATCATGCAGTATGTATTTTTCCCTGCCTGCACGTGCCCTGCGCATTTGTTCATAGAGTTGTTCTCTTTCCCATTTCTTTTGTATCTCTGGCTCTTTCCTAAGGAGATCTGCCTTCATAGGAAATTGTGTAGTAGGAAGATTCAGTGTCTTTTTGTAATCCATAATGATTTCTCTTATCTCTTACTCTGGAGTAATATTTTCTCTTGATCTAAAATATTATAATCACCTTAGGAATGCAGTTTTAGTAGAGATTTCAAGTCTTCAGGGGTTAGCCCATCGATCATTAATCTCTTGTCTCGTGAGGATTCGCCTGAAATAATACGTATAGAAGATTCGTTAATGTGGAGTGTATCTGCTAATAGCTCAATTACGGCTTTATTTGCCTTACCTTTTTCTGCAGCAACGGTAACGGCTAATTTTAAACGTCCTCCGTATTCGCCAATAATGCGGTTTTTGCTTGAGCGGGGTTGTGCACGAACGGATAGAATGATACCTGTATTTGTTGTAACAACATCAAGCATACTAGTAGACTATGGAAAACTCATCAAATTCACCGAAAAATTCTTCCCAGCGCACGTCTACATATTTAACAACCGCTCCATCGGGTCCCTTTTTACACCATTCCACAACATTATTCACCGCATCTTTTTCACCTTCAAAAACTGCTGCTACGCTACCGTCTGCACAATTCTTTACCCACCCCTTTACCCCGAAATTCTGTGCCTTATCTCTTGTAGAGGCACGGAAAAACACGCCTTGAACCTTGCCATGGATATAAACATGAGCCCTTGCCATTGGCATGTTTATTCCTTTCCAACGATTTTTTACTATTTGGATCCGTAAATATGTTCACTATCGGCAGCAGAAGGTAAGTAGTTCAGACCTACAAAGGTAAAGTTTACTATCCCAAAAGAGATAAGTAACCAGAATGCCAGAATAACCGAGGCCTTGG
>JBDIVL010000079.1:0-9244 GCA_039794405.1 Candidatus Jinrextremum sp.
CTCTTTTCTTGCCTTTGTGAAATTAGAAATAAGACGTATCAAAGAGCGAATTTCTTGGTATGAGCAAAAAGCTTCTCTTGCCAGATTCTCTGTTACTCACTATTTGTTAATAAATGCGTAAGTCCTAAAAATATTAGAAGAAGTTTGTCCAAAAGGTAATTTAATTGGATTAGATGCTGTTGATGATCTTATCAGCCAATTTAAAATAATAGATCCAGACTCATGTGCCTTTAGATATCCTACGGACAAGAAAGGTAAGCCTTACTTAAACATAAAATATATTAATCTTCGTAATTTGGCAGACGTTATTAAGGGATTAGCTAATACCATTGATGGTATGAGTGATGGAATATCGGAACTTTCAACATTTAAAAAAGATATAGTATGATTTTAATTAATAGACAATCCCTTTTAGGATTAAAAGGAATTTAAAGGGTCAAATTGAAATATGAATATTTGACCTATGGGCTTTTTCTCAGAAACGACATATCAAGTATGAATAATGTATGCTCCTGTCTAATTAAAATTGAAGATGGTGCCTTACTGGTCGCTAATACCGGTACGCCTTTTGGCCGACTAGACGTAGTTTCAGTATGTGCCTCTCATTTGGGCACAAAACAAAATTATAAACCCATAGACCCTACCCCGGACATTCCGGACACTAAACTAATTGAAAAAATAAGAAATCGTGAAATTGAGACCTACGGGCTAAATCCTAATAGGTTAAGGGAAGACTATTCAGGTGAAAAGGAAACTCAACTGGATTATGGAAATCGTGCTATTTGGGAGTTACTACAGAACGCAGATGATGCTATGGCTCCCGAAGGTACCTCATCAGATTACCTCATTGGCATAAAGGGTTTGGGGTTTAAATCGGTATTAGAGGTAACAGAAGAACCAGAAATTTACTCAGGGGAATTCAATTTCTGTTTTTCGGCAAAAAAAACACAGAAATTAATTAAAGAAGAAATCGAAGATGTCCCTCTTCCCACTTTCCGAATACCCCACGAAGCTGCGCCGAGTTCAATTATTAAAGAACTCCAAAAAGATTATGTGACGGTTATACGCCTCCCTTTTAGAAAAGGTAAAGTAGATATTGTACAAGGATGGTTGGAAAATCTTACACCTGAATGTATGATATTTTTTCAGTACATTGAAGAGCTCAAAATAATAATCCCAAACCGAGCCCACAGAATTTATTCATGCAAGCGTGATAAACCTGGAGAGTTGACTGACTGTAATATTTCCATTAAAGAGGAAATTGAAGGCATAACTTTTCAATATCGTTTATGGACAAATACCTGGAGTGGTGAAAGTGGCGACAAACGTCATAGCGTGGCAATTTCTCTACCTTTAAAAGAAGGCAAACCGGTTTCTTTTGATAAGACTTATCCCCTTTATGTATTCTTGCCAACCTCGGAACACCTTCCCTTTCGTGCTTTAATACATGGTTCGTTTGATCTTGACCAAAATCGCAAACATGTCCGGAATCCACAAGGACATACCAGCCATAGGGATAAATTTGCAGACCTAATCTCCCGTATTGTTGACAGCATCCCAGCTTCAACCGCACTCCGGGCGTTTGTGCCAGACCAGGAACCAGAAAAGGATACAGTAGCTTCCTTTCTGTGGGAAATCATCAAAGAAAAATTAGCCGGAAAGGAATTTGTACCGTGTGTGGGAGGAAGCAAAACAACTCCTGGGAACGCTCGTTTATGGAAACATAATCTCGGAAAAGTTGTGAATTCCACGTTGGAAAAAGTTAAGGAATTAAATCTTGCAGAGCAAGAATTGGTTCTAGACGAAAAGTGCAAAAAGGTATTGGAAATTAATTTTGGTACAAAAGACATCGAAAGTGAGCAATATCCATTAATTCTCCAGAATTGCCGCAATAGTAATCTGGATGATTGCAGGGAGTCATTGGAAACGCTGCATGAGGTTGTGGCAAGTTGCACTCCTCGGTATGGCGAAAAGCGAGAAGACTTTCTAAATAACTGCCGTAAGATTCCCTGCTGGTGGACTAAAAATGGGAAAGCCCGTTCGCTTTCGAAAGAGCAAAAACCACTTGTTCGAAAAAATCTGGACGAGTCTCTGCCTGGATGGTTAATGATTGACATACTACAGGAGGAAATTCTTAGTTTAATTGAGAATTACGAAGAGAAAGTGGATAATGAAAGCAAGAAAGGTTGGGAAGAGCTTTTAGAAGGTATCTTGCTTCGAGGTAAAAATGAAGAGCTTTTAGATTCCGTATTAATACCATATTTGGAGCAAAGGATTGATCAGCAAGAATGGTGGAAGAACTATGGCTGGGAAGCCTTGAAACTCTATCTGGCTTGGAGTAAGAATCATTCTTTTGAAGATACAAAACCAATATTTTGGGATAATGATAAGCAAAACAAACTGGCAAAGGCAATACACTTTCCAACCGACAAAGGATGGATGCCCGCATGGAGGTGTTATGCGGGGAAATCATGGGATGGTCCAGACAGCTTTGACGAATTTTTCAAGAAAATTTCTGATCGTGGGATATTAAGCCCTTTAGAAAACTGGGAAGAATCATTCAGAAACGAGGATAGAAACGCTATCAAAGGAAAACTTAGATATGCAGGAGTATCATGGGAACCTAAGGTGCTAAAGTTTGAGGCAGAAACTGAGCAAGACGAGATTGATTTTAAGGGATATCCAAAATATCCGCCAAATTACTGGAAAGACCTCATTTCGGACAGTTATTGGGAAAAGTATTGCAAATCGTTATCCCCAAAAGAATATTATGGGAAAAGTGAGTTTGAACGTGATACTAAACTAAAAAAGCAGTGGGCTATTGAATATTTTCCTGATTCATTACCCACAAAGGCATTAGACCGCATAAATTTTATTAAACCACTTGCTGAACACATGAGGGATATGCGGAACATGACATTTACTTGTACAAGACCTGCACCGTACAATGATAGAGTAAAGTTTCATGGGGACTCTTTTGCGTTTTGTCAATTGAGCAAAATTGCATGGCTTCCATGCAAATCCAGTTTGATTCACAAAGACAGATGGATATCCCCTTCTGATGGCTATCTACCGGGAAAAGGACTTGGAGGATTGTTGCCAGAAATTGACATTGCGTTAGATGATAATCAAGAAGGACGTGACATAAAAACATTTTTAACTAAAACTTTCAGTGTGCGTGAAGATTTACCTCCTTCGCATGATTGTAAATGGGAAGAGTGGCTCAAGAAACTTCCTGAGTATGTTCACGATTATACAGATAAAGAAAAGGCTAAAACAATTGTAAAAACCTTATGGAAAAAGATTTTCGAGGTTATAGATATAGCCTCATGTTCATGGTTAAGGACTATAGATAAAATCCCATGCATAGTCTGGCAGGAGGAAAACGAAATTCTTGAATTCAGGCCAAAATCCGAAGTTTATTGGGTTGACGAGGGCTATTTAAACGAACGGTCAACCCGCAATGCCCTTCTGAAAAGTGGTTATTTACTTTTTATTCTGGAGCTACAAGAGGGAGAACGCATAAATGAGATGTTCAATATTGAGCGCCTGTCCGAGAAGATTGTAGTTGAGCATTATTCAGAAGGGAAAAATGAAGAGTTGAGTACATTGGCAAAGAAACGCTATCAGGAAAGGTATAAAGCTCTCAAGGCAATTCAAAGCAACATAAAACTTCCCAATCCCAAACACCTTCAAATCGATGTAGTAAAAAACCTAAAATTAAAAATTCGTGGAAATGATGTGCAAGAAATCCCAAGTGATATTTCCCGACCCTTCTGGATTAAAGAAGACAAGGCATTCTTGATTGATGAAAATAATATGTGGGAAGGATTCGGTTTGGCCTTGGCCGATAGCGGTTCTCAACGTGGTATCTCCAGTCTTTTTGAAAACATTTTGAAAGCGAAATGTTGGGATGAAGTATTGAGACGCCTTCGGGAGGAAGGCGTTCCTGAAAACAGTGTTCACGAATTGGAGCAATCTATCATTCCTGATACTTTTATACCGGCCACAGCAGAAGAAGAAAATAAACCGAAACCACCTTTGTCGGAAACAGCCACAGTACCTTCATCTCCAAATTATCCCAAAAAAGATAGCATGCCAATACGTTCAACAGGTATAGAAGATGAGAGGAACTCTGAGCAATTCAAAGAAGAGGTTGAATCCAGCAAAACTCATAGAAGCACACAGGTTAGAAAAGACAAGGGGAAGGAAGCTGAAGAATGGTTCCGCAATGAATTGAAAAAAATTCTAGAACCGTATGGATGGCATATCAGTTACCGTCCCGAACGGGATGAAGATAATTCGGAAAGTGATATCGTATTAACACACGACCAAAAGGGAACGTACCATATTGAAGTAAAACATGCAAAGGCTGATGCATTATATTGGTCCATTAAAGAAGTTGAAAAAGCTCATAAAAACCCAAAACGTTATTGGATGGTTATTATTCGTCCAACTGAAGAAAATCAAACAGGGTACCGTAGCATTCTCATAGAAGACCCTCTTGAGACGTTGAAACATAACAAGCGAAGTGGTACATGGCTTTGGCAGCAATTAAGAGATGATAATGTGTCAGTAAACGAAGGATGGGATCCTCCACAGCCAAAGCCAGTAAAAGAGGCAAATAATTTTTCTTTTCGAATTAGTATCGATAATAGTTGCTTTAATTGGAATAAATTCCCAGATGCATTTGATTTTATAAAGGATAAACTAAACAAATATAGCAAATAAGGAGATCAGATATGTCTAAAAAGATTATCAACCTTACTGGTAGATCAAATTGGAAAACAATCGTATTTCTGATTATAAATAAAATTACCAATGGCAATCAAATTGTTTTTTATAGAACAAGCCTAATGTCAAATATTGATTTAGCTATTGATATTTCGCACATCTTGGGCCATAAAAAAAATCCTGAACATCCCGAAGAAACATTACAAAAGGCTATCCAAAATTTAAGGGACAAAGGATTCATAGAGTTTCTTGGTAATGGGAAATATATACTTTCTAAAGATGGTATAACAAAATGTTGGAAGAAGTAAATTCAGTAAAAGACTTAATTATAAATGTTTAGCCTGCGAAGTCCAAGAGATGGATTTGATGGTTGAATGCCACAAATGTGGAGATCAAAATAAATTGATCGGGAAGTCTTAGCATGTGTGTGATAAATGCAGACACAAATTCGATAATTAGGATTATTTTTATTGTTTTAATAATTTCAATATTTATATTCCTTATGGTATTTGTTTCGTATTCTCTTAAAAACAGCCTTCTCTTTCGGATACAGTAGTTAATTTTAATTCTTTATTATAGTCCTGTAAAAACAAAATGTCACTTTTGTAGGCTTTAGAAACCCTCTATTCTTTTGGAAATTTCCTTATAATATATGACATTTTGTTTTGAGAGCACTATAGATACACCAAAATTGGTATTGGCGTTGAAACACCACAGTGTTGTTAGTGGATTGAAGGGAATATTATAGGAACACTAAGGAAGAATGTGTTATCTGAACCAGTGAATATAGAAGTTGTGTTACATGCTTTTTGAAACCATTTCGATACGGTATGATTCTGCCAATGTAGAATAGAGATAAAAAACTAATAATTGGTTGGATAGTTTTAGAAAGTTGAATTAGAAAAAGGGAGGCAGCTATGAGAAAAATATTAAATATCCTTATGTTAGTTTTCACCTTTCAATCTTTGTGTTTAGCCGATAACAAGCTTCAGATAGAAGACGTGCAGTTCGATTTTACCTCTCACACATCCAACTCTTGTAAGGCTATGAAACTTGTCGGTATTGCAATAGATTCAACATATGCGCCGTACATACCTAGAAATATCGAGAACATGCAAATAACCATATACGAAACAGACGCAAAAGGCAAAATAAATCTGGATATGAGGAAACCATATATACAGATAAATATGGCAATTATCAGTTTTGTTTAACTGCTGGATACTACTTACTTGTTCCAAAAAAGGCAGGCTATTATATGGCCAAGTTTATGGTCGAATTTTTTTATGACAATATGTTTTTAACAATTAATGCTTATACAGTAAAAAATAAATGGAAAAGTAGGCGTGAAATTCATGGCTACGTAATAGATCAGAATGAGGACGGTCTGCCAAATGTAAAAATACTACTCGAAGGGACAAAGACAAAAATAAAGAAAAAAACGGTATCTGAAGAAGATGGATACTTTGATTTCGGTTCTTTAAAACCTGATTTATACAAACTAACAGCAACAAAAAATAATAAATCACGGGTGAAATATATTTATTTCAAAAACAACGCTATTTATCACTTTTATTTTAATTTTAATTAACATGCCATTTAAGGCCTGCAAATAGCGGTGGTTCCTATAGATTCAAAAGAAAAATCAAAAGAGTTTTTTGGTACGGATTTAAAGGCTGCCGATATATTACCGGTTCATTTAATCGTTCGGAATAGTGGATCAAAAGAATTCGAGATTAATCATTAGCAAATTTTTGGTGTTACGCCTGATGGAAAGTACACAGTAGCCTACACGCTAAACAAGACTGCCGAGCACGTACGAAGATCTTCTATTGGCTCAACGGTAGTTGCTGGCGCTGTCGCCGGTACGCTTGCCGGAGCAGCTATAGGGGCTGGTGTAGGAGCAGGAGTTGGTTATGCAGGTGGAAATGTCTCTCAGGGTGCAACAACCGGGGCAATTATTGGTGGAACCACTGGTGCTGCCGTAGGCACAGCAGAGGGTCTGTCTGATTCTTTTACTGTCAAATTTAAACAGGAACTTGCAAACTTAGCGTTTGAAGATAGAGTCATTTTCCCCGGTGATATTCAACAGGGTTTTATTTACCTAAAATGGGACCATTACAATAAAATCAGGATAAAGGTTCTAAATATCACAGACAGCAAAGTTCAGGAACTAATGTTTGATGTTTCTGTAATGCGCTAATATCTATATCACTAATTCTATATTTCTATATTCACCATTAAAATTAAAGAGTTTGGAAGATTAACTATTATTTTCTAAATATAAGGTAATAATTTAGTTTTTCGAAAAACGTATTATCTATATGCTCCGTAGGAGCAACCTGTTTGTAGATAAGGTACAATACAGATACTATAGCATCCAACAGATAAAACCGAACAGAATATGATGAAAGTTGTGGCTTTGGTTGAATGCAGGTGTATGGAACATATGGAAAACCTTAAAAATGTCATTGCGAGGAGTGAAGCGGTTGCGAGGCGGAAGCTGAAGCAAACCAGGAGAGATTCCTTGCTGATACGCTCGGAACAGACTCCGCAAGTATCCAATTGCAGATTTGGGATTGCGGATTGCGGAATGAAAAACCAAAGTGTAAAATCCGAAATCCAAATTCCCGATTTGGGATTGCTTCGGAAAAGACCCTCGCAATGACCATTGGGCAGTCTTTCGTAATTTGAGGATATGTTCGGTTTCATTCTTTGGATACTATAGCTCCATAAGGAGCGGCCTGGTCTATCTATTAATCATATACAGGTCGCTCCTGACGGAACTATTTACCCTATTAAATTTTATTAGGCTACAAACCAGATCGCCCCTAACGGGGCTACATTGTTTTTTATATCCTCACGGATTTTTCAAAAAACTAATCTGAAAGCCCGAAATAGCGGGAAAGCCGAAGCGCTGTATCAGCAGTTATCGAACGATTACCGTGAACGATCTCGTTGATACGGCGGGCCGGTACATTAATATCCCTGGCCAGTTTATACTGGCTTATACCCATAGGCATCAGGAATTCCTCCAATAATATTTCTCCCGGATGTATCGGGAATGCTCCCCTCAACATTGCAGATTGCATCTTTGTAAAGTATCCATTTTTTATTTGACTTGTGCATATATTGTACATACAATTCATTTATGTTTTACCAATGGGATGCTGAGAAAGCAGATTCTAACTTAAAGAAACATGGTATAGATTTCGCCGATGCGGTTGGAGTATTTGAGGATGAATGGGCATTAACCATTAAAGAACATCACGTTGGAAACGAGCAGCGTTTTGTAACTTTGGGAATGGATTTTCTTGGCCGTGTACTTGTTGTTGTATACACATACAGGAATAATGACATACGTCTAATTTCAGCACGCACAGCTACAAAAAGAGAAAGGAAAATTTATGAAAGAAAAAGAGTATAAATTTGACGATGCAAAACAGGGTGCTATAGTGAAGCCTGCAGGAGGAAAGACTCGTATCACTATACGTATTGACACAGATATACTAAATTGGTTCCGTAGTAAAATCCATAAGGCTGGTGGTGGTAACTATCAAACGTTAATAAATGATGCGTTGCGAGAGCATATTCAAAAAACGAATAGTACACTTGAAACTAAACTACGTAAGTTAATTCGGGAAGAGCTCAAAGTGATTACGAAATAATTTGCCCTGTTCGGCAATCGGGTAGAATCGGAAACTCCTTAGCGGGTTCTGGTTTGTTACCAAAACCTGTGTTATGTTCGTAATTTGAGGATATGTTCGGTTTCATTCTTTGGATACTATAGCTCCATAAGGAGCGGCCTGGTCTATCTATTAATCATATACAGGCCGCTCCTACGGAGCTATTTACCCTATTGAATTTTATTAGGCTACAAACCAGATCGCCCCTAACGGGGCTACATTGTTTTTTATATCCTCACGGATTTTTCAAAAAACTAATCTGAAAGCCCGAAATAACGGGAAAGCCGAAGCGCTGTGTCAGCAGTCATCGAACGATTACCGTGAACGATCTCGTTGATACAGCGGGCCGGTACACTAATATCTCTGGCCAGTTTATACTGGCTTATACCCATAGGCTTCAGGAATTCCTCCAATAATATTTCTCCCGGATGTATCGGTTCCATTTTTTTCGTGCTCATTGTCACCCCCTATGGTAATCAACTATTTCAACAGTATTTTTGCAGTGAAAGCTTTTTATCATAAATTAGGCTGCCTTTGGCAGCGACTAAGGTTGGTTCAATCTTGTAGATTGAACCATGCGTTTAGCATAGGCCTGTACGTTTTGGTTTATTCCAGACATATGAAACATGCTAAACGTTTCGGTTCAATCGTGGACGATTGAACCAACTCTGAAACTTTGAATTTCCTATACATCTAGTTAGAGAGTGTTATGCACTTTCGTAGGTAAAATTGTTATAATTTGGGTATGGAAACCAATAAAAACAAAAGAAAGCCGTACCCAAGTGATGTCACTGATGCAGAATGGGCATTTGTCGCTCCTTACC
>JBDIVL010000080.1:0-8812 GCA_039794405.1 Candidatus Jinrextremum sp.
GGAAGTTCAGGGAACGGTATTCAATCTTCTGGATAAGGATTACAGCGATCCGGGGCCCATTTCCATACCGGATGACCTGCCTAGACCGGGAAGAACGTTCTTTATAGGGTTGAGTTATCAATTTTAGTGAGGTGAAGCCTTAGACCCGATACAAAAGATCATGAGTTGTCAACAGTGTCGGCTTTCAACTATCAGGCAGGGGCGGCAAGCTGACTGATTACCCTGATGTATAGGAATTCCAATGTTGTATTGTAGGGACGAACCTTATGTTCACCCAAACGAGAAACAAACAGAAATGTTTCAAATCGTGCAGGATAAGGGCGAACGAAACGGACTTCATCACAAAGCCGTTTAAACGGTTTAAACTGTAGTTTATCATTGATGTGGAGCAATGAAGTATTGGAGTTTTTTCACAACGATACTCCATTACTCCGTAATCAAGGATTTTGGTTGTGGCTGGATAATTAAGGATAAGCAAAGAGATCGAAAATTGATAAAAAAATATATTTTCCAGGGAAAGTACAGCAGATTTATAATTTTTCCAATCCTCTTAGCCATCTTCATATTTACTTTCTCGGTACTATTTCAAACATCCGGAATAACTGCTGCTGAAAAACTTGTATCTTCAGGAAATATTAACGACCATGAAAAGACAATAATTGTCGTTCGGAGTCAACAGATTTTAGCTTATAATGAGGCGATTAAGGGATTCGAGGAAGGATGTAGAGGGAAAGACATTTCCATAGAAGAAATTTACGATTTAAAGGGAGATACAGAAGAGGGCAAAAGAATCATTCAAAGCATAAAAAACGGTAAACTGAAACCCGACCTTATCCTGGCCGTGGGAGTGCTTGCTGCAATCCTTGTAAAAGAACAATTCACAGATATTCCCATTATTTTTTGCATGGTTATTAATTATGAGCGGTTCAATCTGCAAGGGAATAACATTACCGGTATTTCTTCCGAGGCACCAATAGAAGATCAATTTTCTGTTTTTCAAGAAATACTGAGCAACCATAAGAATATCGGTGTCATTTATGATCCAGCAAAAACCGGAGAGATTATCTCAAAAGCAACGAATACGTCAAAAAAGCTTGGATTTAACCTTGTGAAAGCAGAGGTTGCATCGGAAAGTGAGGTTGCACCGGCCCTCAAGGGTATTGTTGAGAAAATTCATGCCTTATGGATAATACCCGATAGTACGGTGATTACAAAAGAATCTCTTGATATCATCCTGAAAGTAACTCAAAAACATCGCCTTCCGACATTCTGTACTTCAAGCGCAATTGTGAAGGCAGGGGCATTCATTTCCGTTTCACCGGATTATACACATACGGGTATCCAGGCATCCCAAATGGCCGAGGTACTAATAAATAACCCTAAGGTAATGTCATTAGGGATGAGGCAACCGGATAAATCGAAGTTAACTTTAAATACCGAAATAGCGAAGATAATCGGGGTAAACCTATTGCCATTTCAATCCCGTTCTGATGTGGTCTTATATCCATAAGGTCAGGAAGCAAGTTTTATGCCTTGCCCCTTCTGTAAGCTGTCAGCATTCCGCTATCAGCAATCGGCAAAAACTTCTACTCCTGAAAGCAGATGGTTGACTGTTTAAGCTTTATAGCTCATGAAAGGGTTTGCTTCAATCTGGTATTCCTATAATAGCAGTTATTTTTGGCATTCATTAATAGTTTTATGGTAATAGTTCACGCGGTGTGTATGACAGACAACACCCTAAAATCCCCTCAGTAGAGACGCAAGATTTTGCGTCTCTACACGAAATTCTCCTTAATAAAGGGGGTAAGGGGGTTGTAATTCCAGGTTTATTTCGAAAGACTGAACTGTTGCGTTTTATGAAAGACGAGGATTGCCATGACTAGCATCCGTACAAAGCTTATTTCTTTAATTTGCCTTTTGATATTTGTTATCGATATGGCAAGTTGCTTATCCTTATACATGTATGCGAAAGGGCAGCAGGAAGAAGTGTTGAGGAAAATAGGCACATCTTTAGTTACGCTCCTTGCCCGGGATAATGAGGTTAAGCTTGCCCTAAGCCATGTACAGCCAGCCTTTCTCGATGTACCCATCAAGAGGATAAAGTCGTTTGACAGGGAGGAAGAAATCGCATATTGGCGCGTAACAGATCCTCAAAGGGTTTTGATCAGAGAAATATCCCCATGGTGTAGTATTCAAATACATGAAATCCCTGGGAGAAATAATACCCAAAATTCCGATGTACTCCTTGTTAATCGAGTGGTTACTTCCTCAGGGAATGTACTGTATGATTTTTCTGCGCCCGTTTTTGAAAATTTACCTCTTTCTGAAGAGGCATTTGCTACACAAATCTTAGGTGAAGATAAGATTACCATAGAATCAAAACAGCAAATCCTGGGTTTTGTGCAAATTGGCCTGTGCACCCGAAAGTTGAACGAGAAGATTCACAGGGTTATTTTGTACAGCATTATTCCTGTAGGCATAGGTATTATTTTGGTGGGAACATCCATCGCCTTCTTCTTGACCAAGTATCTTGTTTTACCACTGCAGCATTTAGCGAGTGTTACCTTAGACATCGCCAGGGGTGATCTCACCCGCACGGTAGATATCCATTCTCACGACGAAATTGGACAACTCTCGGTGAATTTTAATCATATGACAAAGGCACTTGAGAGATCCCATTCGGTTTTAAAACAGGAAATCGCTGAACATATGTGCACAGAAAAGTTGTTACAGCACCGGATTAAGATGGAAGAAGTTATCACAGTCATATCAACAAGTTTTATCAACCTTGCACCGGATAAGGTTGATACCGGCATAAACCATGCGCTGAAAATCATTGGGGAATTTGTTGGTGTTGACCGCAGCTATGTCTTTTTCTACTCACATAATGAAGAAAAGATACATAATACCCACGAATGGTGTGCCGGGGGGATTAAGCCGGAAATTGAAAACCTCAAAGGGATTCCATTAAAGTTCTTTCCATGGTTGACGGAGAGATTGAAACGATTTGAAACGATTCATGTTCCACGAGTAAGTGATTTGCCGGATGATGCGGGTACCGAAAAAAAGTTTTTGCAATCACAGGCAATCAAATCACTCGTAGTAGTTCCCATGCTTTATAGTGGATGTCTTGTTGGGTTTTTAGGATTTGATTCTATTCGGGTTGAGAAGACATGGACATTTGAAGATATCGCACTGCTTAATATGGTTGGGGAGATATTCGTAAATGCTCTGGAGCACAGGCGGAAGGAAGAGTTATTGCAAAATATGTATCGCCAACTGGAAATGCGTGTCGAGGAGCGTACTGTTGAGCTCTTAAGAACCAATAAACTTTTGGAAGAGGAAATTGCCGGAAGAAAACGAGTAGAAGATGTGCTGAAACAAGCAAAGGATTATGCCGAAAATCTGATTGAGACAGCAAATGTAATGATTGTTGGATTAGACGTTGATGGAAATATTCAGATATTTAACAATACGGCTGAAAAAATTACGGGCTACAAAAGGACGGAGGTTAAAGGCAAGAATTGGTTTAAGATAATTTTACCTTACGATAAATATCCCTATGTTTGGGATGTATTTATGAAATGGAAAGCAGGGAATGGTCTGTTAAAGAATTTTGAGAATCCTATCATCACAAAATCTGGCGTCCAAAGGTATATATCATGGCAGAATACTGAGATGAGAGAACAGGGGAAAATTGTTGGCATAATTTTGTTTGGAGTTGACATTACTGAACAAAAAAGAATGAGGGCATTGGTAGAGCGAATTCGCCTCATATCGTTTATCAGAGATATAAGCATCTCCCTGAGCAGAGGTGGAACTTTACATGATATCCTGCGTTACTGTACGGAGGCTATTGTTTATAATCTCGAAGCGGCGTTTGCCCGCGTATGGATACTGAATGAAAAAGAAAATATCCTGGAACTTCAAGCCAGTGCGGGAATGTACACCCATATAGACGGTCCCCATGGGAAAATACCGGTTGGTAAATTTAGAATAGGCCGTATTGCACAAGAATGTCAATCATATTTGACGAACTCCGTTATTGATGATCCCGATATCAGCGATGAGGATTGGGCAAGACGGGAAGGGATAGTTGCCTTTATTGGGTATCCTTTGATTATTGGAAGTCATCTGGTAGGGGTTGTTGCAATGTTTTCCCGCAAACCGCTTACCGAATTTACTGATAAAGCCCTCGCATCTGCTGCCGATATCATTGCACTCGGTATCGATCGCAAACAGGCGGAAGAAGCACTGCGCATGAGTGAGGGTAAGTATAGAATGTTGCTTGAAAATCTCCCGCAGAGAATATTTTATAAAGATAGAAATTCAGTATATGTGTCCTGTAATGAAAATTATGCCAGGGACCTACACATAAAATCTGATGAAATTAGAGGAAAAACAGATTACGAATTTTATCCAAAAGTCCTTGCTGAAAAGTACAGGGCAGATGACAAGAGGATTATGACATCAGGGCGGACAGAGGATATCGAAGAGAAATATGTTAAGGATGGGCGGGAATTAATCATCCATACCGTTAGGACGCCAATAAGAGATGAAAAAGGTAATGTAAATGGTATATTATGTATTTTCTGGGATATTACTGAAAAGGTAGCTTTACAGATGGAATCTGTGCGTTCCCGGCATCTCGTATCATTGGGTGAATTGGCAGCAGGTGTGGCTCATGAAATCAACAATCCTATAAACGGTATCATTAACTGTGCTCAAATATTACTCGATAAAAGCGAGGCGGGAAGTAAAGAAAACGACATTGGAAATCGGATTATTAAGGAAGGTAAACGCATTGCAACCATAGTCAGCAGGCTTCTTTCTTTTGCCAGACCCGGTGATGGAAAAGAAAGAAAAATTGCAGCCCACGTTCACGGAATATTGTCTGATACGCTTATTCTGATAGAAGCACAGTTGCGACAGGAAGGAATTAAAATACGATTGGATATTCCCCGGGATCTTTCTGAGATATTTGTACATCCTCAGCAGATTCAACAGGTATTTCTCAATATCATCATTAATGCGCGGTACGCCTTGAACCAGAAGTATCCGAAATCTCACGAGAATAAGGTTCTTGCAATTATGGGGGAAGAGATGACGATAGATAATTGTCTATATGTAAAGGCTACTTTTCTTGATCATGGAACAGGCATACCGGCTCATGCTATTGACAAGATAATGGATCCGTTTTTTACCATGAAACCGAGGGGGAAGGGAACCGGATTGGGCTTAAGCATAAGCCACAGCATTATCAGGGATCACAATGGTAAACTTATGGTCGATAGTGTTGAAGGAGAATTTACCAAAGTGGCGGTCATTCTGCCGGCATTTAAACGTTGATGAATTTCTTATGTTATCTTGATCATATAGGAATTTTCGTTTTTTATGCGACTTTCAGGGTGGCACGGACAAATTTTGTTTGTCCGTGCCCTCATGGTTGGTTCAATCGTTCATGATCGAACCGAAAAGTTTTTGCTTGTTTTCCTATGCCTGGTACCAATCAAATGCCGTATGTCAATTCCAAACGTATAGTTTAATCTACAAGATTGAACCAACCATGAGTTCGCCGAAGGCGATAAGCTCATTGTATGGGAATTTTTATTTTATGTCCATGGGTTTTCAGGATACCTTTTCCTGTGGTTGTTGAAGTGAAGCAAACCCATCACGAAGCCGTTTGAACGGTTTAAACCATTTTTCGTGCGCTTCATCCAATCTGCAGGTTAGTGGATTCATTTAATCGTTATGAAAATAAAGGGGTTGAAGGGATGAAGGCAAAGATTCTTATTATTGATGACGAAGAAAATATCAGATTTACCCTGAGAAGCTTCCTTTTGGATGAGGGGCATGAGGTAATAACTGTTGAGAATTATCATGACGCCCTGGCCATGATCGATAGATCTGATTTCGATTTAATATTTGCAGATATCATTCTGGGTGGAAAGACCGGGATTGATATTTTGAGGGAAATCAGGGATAGAAAACTTCATTGTCCGGTTGTTATGATTACAGGGGTTCCTGATATTGAAACAGCTTCAGAAGCTCTTCGGTTAGATGCGTTCGATTATATATCAAAACCTGTACTAAAGGATGAATTATTACGGGTTGCCAAGATGGCACTACAGCATAAGATATTAGTGGATGAGAAAGAGAAATATCGCTTAAATCTCGAAGCGATATTTAACAGTGTAAAAGATGCAATTATTACGGTAGATAAGGAATTGCTGGTACTTGAAATTAACGAGGCGGCGAAAGACATTTGCAGTTTATCCCGTGATATTATTGGGAAGCCATTTCATTCTTTCCCGAGGGTTTGTAATGGACAATGTCTTAATGCTCTTGAAGAAACGATTAAGGAAAAAAACCCGGTAGAAATATATCGGGTCGAATGCATGCATAAACTCCGTCCAGAACAAATTGTGGCCGTTACTGCCTATCCTCTCCTTAACAATAAAGGCATATTTTCTGGAGTAGTTCTTGTTGTAAACGATGAGACATACTTAACTGATCTGGAAAGTGATATGAGTGAACGCTATCATTTCCATAATATTATTGGAAAAAGCGAAAAGATGCAAATGATTTATTCTCTTGTAGAAGATTTGGCTGATGCACAAACTACGGTACTTGTTACAGGAGAAAGCGGGACTGGAAAGGAACTCGTTGCCGAAGCATTACACTATAAAGGGGTACGTAGCCATAAGCCCTTTGTAAAGGTAAACTGCACTGCCTTATCAGAAAATTTACTTGAGAGTGAGCTTTTTGGACACGTCAAAGGTGCCTTTACCGGTGCTGTTAAAGACAGAGTGGGGAGATTTCAAAAGGCAGACGGTGGCACAATATTTTTAGATGAAATTGGTGATATAACACCAAGGATGCAGCTACAGCTCTTGAGGGTACTCCAGGAAAGAGAGTTTGAAAGGGTTGGAGATTCTACGCCAATGAAAGTTGATGTCAGGATTATTGCTGCTACACATCAAAATCTCAGGGAGAAAATCAGACGTGGGGAATTCCGGGAAGATCTTTACTACCGTTTAAAGGTGGTAGAAATTAACCTGCCGCCGTTAAGAGAGAAAAGAGAAGATGTACCATTATTGGTAAGTCATTTTATCAATAAATTTAACAAAAAGTTACATAAGGACATTAAGGAAATTTCTTCTGATGTTCAAAAAATATTTCTGGACTATCTATGGCCAGGTAATGTGAGGGAATTGGAACATACCATGGAACACGCATTTATCCTCTGTCATCAAAATACCATCACCGTAGATCACTTACCGCTTACTTTTAAAGGTTTTATCGAAACACGCATTGCTCCTTTTGACAGTGCGATGGCTGATGAGCATCGGGCAATTCTTATTGCCCTTGAAAATACCGGATGGATCAGGGCTAAAGCTGCCCGCTTATTAGGAATGAGCCGAAGCACTTTCTATAGAAAAATTGAAGAATACAAAATAAAAATGAAAGAAATATAGTACCCTGGCGGGGTGAAACCTCAGGTCGATAAAAAGGGATTGGAACCACAGATTTCTGTAAATGGGTAGATGGGAGGATGTGTTGGTGAGTGGAATGTACTTACCTATTCACCCATCTACCCATTTACTCATCCACTCATTGTTAGTAACTGGACAGAAGCTGAAGGCCGATCATTAATAGCTGATTGCTTATACAATCTTGTTTACTTTTAAAACTCGATTATATAGGGATTTTCATTTTCTGTATTCGGTTTTGCGGGTGGTACAGACAATCTTTGTTTGTCCATGTCCTTTCCACAAGGGTTAGTTCAATTATTCACGATTGAACCGGATTTTTGGCTTATTTCCCTATATCTAAATGCAAATCAAAAGCCGTATATCAATTCCAAACGTAACGTATGGTTCTGTCTACAAGGTTAAATTAACCCTGGGTTCACTAAAAGCGATACGTTTGCTCATTTGTAGAGACAAATCGCATATCACATATCATATCTCATGAGACAAAAGTGTCTCATGAGACACTTTTGTCCTGAGACACTTCTGTCTCATGAGACACTTCTGTCTCATAAAATACTCTTACTTTGATGGATTTTTTGCTGTCGATCGTTACTTTTTGTAATTTTTCGTAACTCAAATTCTCAGTTAATAAGGAATAAATCCTTCCTTTTTCAGTCGGTTCTTTCCACCTCACAATCCCATTACTCATTTCATGAACAAATACTATATGTTTGTATAAGTTGTTGTAATGCTGAAACATACGATTACTACTGAGTTGAGGTTGTTCTATAATGTAGGAAAAAAATTTTGTTTGCCTTTATTATATTTCCATAAAAATAATGTAACTTATGTTTCTCTATTTTATCTTGGCTTCTTTGCAACAGAAAATTCGATCATTGCAAAAATTATTTTTTCTCATTATTGGTACGTATTTTGTACACGAGATGGTGTATAGACAAACCTTCATAATTGTGCCATGTAAAAATGTGTATAGCAATATGCACCTGCGAGCGTTTGGACATTATTATTATGGAGTATTATCGTAAAAGAATAAAAGTGATAATTTGCCCGGAGGTGCCTCATTCTGTTATGAGGGTATGATCAGAACGAAACCACTAAGGATCTTTGTTACAAAGGTAAAAGTTTGTGGTAACCAGAAAGGTGTTACAGAAATTTGGTATGGAGAGAAATTTCAAATTTAAGTAATTATTTAACATTGAGTAGGAGGGAGGAATAGAGATGGAGATGTCGAAGGCCATTTATCGGTTTATGGAAGATGAGATGATGAGATTGCTGTTATCCGAGGTAACCGACCTTACGTACATTTACGATACGGA
>JBDIVL010000081.1:0-8420 GCA_039794405.1 Candidatus Jinrextremum sp.
TTGAGAAGAAGGTTGGTATTACTTGGGTTCCGGAGAGTTTCTGGAAAACAGGGGAATGGCTTGATCAGTTAACAGGTCCATATATCGTGAAGAATCACCCGGGAAAGACGATATTCGATCTTTGCCCAGATCCAGGTTGGTTAGATACCCACCATGCACCTGCTGAAGAAGTTGAGTACATTAACAGAAAGCTGGACGAACTCGGCATGAAGCATGAGGGACATGGAGCTCATCACTAAGAGGAAATGTGGCATATCATAAGGTACTCTGCATTGTGAGAGAATAGTCAGTAAAGTATATTCTCTTGTGAGAGAGGAAAGTGAAAGAAGCTGTGCAGTTTTTGCACAGCTTCTTTTTTTTATAAAAGAGTTGAAAAACCGGAATTTTCAAATATACTGGAAATTTAATTTTTATTCATAGCATTTATTTGCTCGAGTGGAGAGACGCTTATGAGAAGATATAAAAATGTATCTTTATTATTTCTGGTTGTACTGTTTTCCTTGCCGATATCCTGTGGTAAATCAAAGAAGCATCTTGAGGTTGCTGATGATTTACTGAGAGAAAGAAAGTTAGATGAAGCACGAGAAGAATATACAAAGGCTATAGAGGCGGATGCTAATCTAGCAGAGGCTTATTACGGGAGAGGAAATGTTTATTTGGAACAGGAGAAGCTGGATGAAGCTGCTGGAGATTTTCGGAAGGCTATTGATATTAAACCGAACTACATTGATGCGTATAAGAGATTAGCAGAGACTTTTATTAAAATTGGTGCCCCCGATGACGAATATCAGAAGCGCTTTAAGGCGATACAAAATGATCCTGATAATGCAATGGCGTATGTTGACCTGGGCGTTTTTTTTCATAAATTAGAAAAGGATATTGATGCGATAGAACATTATAAACAGGCTTTAGAACTTGATCCTAATAATCCTTATATTATGTATAATTTGGGTGTTGGCTACCTGGATATGGGCTTATATGAAGACGCAGAAAGCATTTTTAAAAAATCTGCTGAAATTAACCCTGCCCATGATAATGCTCACTATAACCTTGCTGTTGCGCTCCATAAACAGGGAAAGACTGATGAGTGCATAAAGGAACTTAATAAGACCCTTGAAGTTAACCCAAAATATTCAAATGTTTATGTTATTTTTGGTTTGATTAAACTCAGAGAAAAGAAGTTTGAAGAGGCAATTGCTGAATATAATAAGGCAATGGAGATAGACCCGGATAACTTGGAAGCTCGCTATCAAAGGGCAATTGTTTTTGCTTTACAGAAAAGATATGATGACGCTTTGGCAGAGAATATGAAAGTCCTAGAAAAAAATCCTAAGTTTACCAATGCTGCCTATAACATCGGTGTAATTTATCATAGAACAGACAGGCTGGACAAGGCTATGGAGTGGTATGACAAGATAGCCAAAAAGATTGACCCTCTTTACGAAGATGCGTACTATAATAGAGGGCAGCTTTATTCAATGCTGGGTGATCACAGCAAGGCTTACAGCGATTACATTACTTATTCTATGATTACTAAATGGAGGACGGGCAAAGACCCGGCAGTTGTTTATAATCAGGATGAAATCAAGGCTTTGTTTATGCAGTCAACGCCGAATTTAAAAGATCAGTTGAAAGATCAAGAATTGGAATTAAAGCCGAACTAATATGGTAAAACGATTAATAACCACAATCGTTATCGGGACTATCTTTGCTTTGTTTTCTTATCACGATGGTTCTGCAAAAGGTCCTTCTGCTATCGGTGACAGATGTTGTGATAATGGCCGGTGGGACGAGGCTATTCGTGAATATGAAAAAATCCTGGCAAAAAATAATAAACAACCCGAAGTATATTTTAAGCTTGGAAATGCTTACTATAAAAATGGGGATCTGGAGAAGGCTGTAGATGCATTTACGAAGGCTACCCAACTTAAACCCGATTATCTCGATGCGTATCAACGGTTGTCTGAGGTTAGTATAGAAATCGGGATACCTGAGGATGAGATGAAAATATGTCTTAAGGAAGTACAGAAGAATCCCAATGATGCTAACGTACATCTTCGCCTAGGGTTAGTTTACTATAAGCGCAATATTCTTGAAGAGGCTAAAAGGGAATATGAGACGGCGATTGGATTAGATCCCCAGAAAATGGAAGCATATTTTAATTTAGGCGTCTTATATCAGGATTTTCAATACCACGAAAAGGCAATTGAAATGTATAAAAAGGCAACTGAAATATCACCAAGCTATGATACGGCTCATTTTAATCTTGGTATCGCATATTATCAGACAAAATGTTTTAGCGAAGCCATTTCTCAATATAAACGTGTTATTGAGATAAATCCAAATCACAGAGAAGCA
The DNA here is from genome assembly GCA_039794405.1 of Candidatus Jinrextremum sp. Classification (GTDB taxonomy): domain Bacteria; phylum Planctomycetota; class Brocadiia; order Brocadiales; family Brocadiaceae; genus JBDIVL01. The sequence goes on from JBDIVL010000081.1 coordinate 2,359, forward strand.
TATATGAATTTGGGGATTGCCTATTTTGTAAAAGGCTCCTACACTCATGCCTTGGAAGCTTTGAAAAAGGCTTTGGCATTAAGTACAAGAGATGCGAACGATGCCAAGATTCATTATTATCTTGGAAATATTTATCATTGTACGGACCAAATTGATATCGCGGTAGGAGAATATAAGCAGGCTATAGAAATAAGCCCCAGGTTAATTGCACCACACTATAATCTCGGTGTTGTTTATCTCAATAAGAAAATGGCAGATCATGCTATTGAGGAGTTTACCAAGGTGATTACCTTGGACCATGATTATGCAAATGCCTATCTGAATCGTGGTAAGGCATATGAGTTAAAAGGTAACCGGGAAAATGCACAGAATGACTACAACTCTTACCAGCATGCCAAATCAGCTTTTGCAAGGGTCTATAAAGAGGAACCTTTATCTACCTATTACGAGGGCTCAAATCCTTCTAAATAATTTCTTTGTGCACAGTACTGTTTCAAACAGATCGATGAGTCCGAATAAAATTTCTAACACCGTTTGAAATGATGAAAAATTGGGAATATGGGTCAGGCAAAGTGACACACATTAACCAAATACATTAGGCAGTAAGCAAAAAGTGATATACTTTTATCGCTTTCTACTCAAGTAAGCACATGGGATAGTAACTAAAAACTTGCACAAAAAAGAAGTTTTTGCTGAGTAATACGATAATGATGTAGTTGTTCCGCTCCTGCCCTTTCTTGTTTTGTACATTTATTGTACACCTTTGCCGATATCAGCCTTTAGACTTATCCTCCTGCTGGATTTATCAACCAGGCAGGGGGTAAAGGAGGCATTGCCCACCAAAATGTCACTGTAAAGTCTTATTGTATGTTTTTACCGGCATCCACCTTTTGATCGTCTTCTTTGCTGATTTTGTCAGCACCTGGTTTATAATCTTTTGCGCATCTAAAGCCGATGCTCTTGTTTCTTTCTTCCGGCTTACCAAATATTCTCACAGCGGATCTCATTTTATAAACGTACGGGGCAAATAGAGAACCTCCCTTAATAATGCGGACACCTGTGCTTGTTTCCGGGCCTTTAGGATTTACGCTTGGACTATTTTGAAAGTATTCTGGATGATACCAATCATTGCACCACTCAGAAAGACTTCCTGACATATCAAAACATCCATAAACACTGTTTCCAATTTTAAAACTGCCTACAGACAGAGGAGCATTTTCACCAATATTGCAAAATTTTGTATCCCATACATTACCCCATGGGAATCTTCGACCATCTGCTCCTCTGGCAGCCTTTTCCCATTCTGCTTCGGTAGGCAAACGTTTTCCAGCCCATGCAGCATAAGCATAAGCGTCGTACCAATCTACACGGCTCACAGGATAATCAGGGTAATCGTAATATGGATAATCCCACCCTGTGTGGGGTGTACCAGGGGTATGGTTTTTGTTTTTCGGTTCGCCTGGGAAACATTTGCTGTGATCACTTGTCTTTTTTATGTATTGTAAAAACTCCCAATACTGGGCATTGGTTACTTCATATTTGTCAATGTAAAAAGCATCCAGATACACCTCATGTTGAGGACTTTCTTCTGGGATAAATTCATCTTCTCCTGATCCCATAATGAATTTTCCTGCAGGGACGAGTACCATTCCATTCCAATTTTCTTTATTTTCAGCCAGGGCATTTCTCATCTTTTCTTCTCTTTCTGCTAGGATTTTTTCAATACGTTGCTTTTTCTCTGACTGGTTAAGTCCTTTTTCTAATTTATAAATGTATAATTTTACATCCTCTAAAGTCTTTTGATAGTCTTTATCGGATTTCATTTCTTCTGGCTTGGCCTCTAGTAATTTCTTACATTTATCAAGATGGGCAAGGGCTTTCTCATGGTTTCCAAGCTTCCAATAGATGCCTCCCATATGGAAGTGTATCGTTGGTATTTCAGGATTCAGCAAGTCTGCTTTTTTGTATTCGATTAATGCCTTTTCTAAATCTCCTACTTCTTCTCGGAATCTATTACCTTCTAAAAGATGAAATATGGCTTGCTTTGTCAGGTCTTCAGGTGTAGCATGAGAAGGTACTTTAAGATCGTCTTTGGTAACTGTTGGATCAATTACTTTTCTGTTTCCTGTTTCTGGGGTTAAGGGTACAAGTGCAGTACCATCTTTTTTGCAAAACTTGTCGCCAGGTTTTCCAAACTCCCTGCACGTTGGACATATAAAGTCTTCGTAATCATAGTCAATAAGTTGCTTGCCATCTACACTGCAGAAGCTGATATCTCCAGGATATATTCTGTTGCATTCCGGACAAAGTTTATTCTTGCTGATATTTTCTTTTGAATGTAACAATGATTCTTTTTCCTGTGGCAAACTTTTAATTTCCTTCGCTAGGAGGGCGTTATATGGAGGTAGCATTGATATGACGAATGGAATGATGAGAGAATATGTAATCTTCACAAAAAAACCCCCTTTAAAACGATAAATTAATCAATCCTTATAACGAAAAAGAGATACATAAATGTATCCCTTTTTTAATTCTGTTACACGAAATAAAAATATAATCCAATAAATTTATGGTTTTTTTTCTGCCATTTCAATACTTTGGTTTTGTTCCTCCTTTTCAGGATTCCAATTTGACCAGGCTCCCCATTCGATATATTTTTTACCGTCAGATAACCAGTATTGTGTTCCTTCCCTTTCTCTTTTATAAGAAAGGCTTTCTACGGTTCGGATTTGTGTTTGCTTTATGATTTTAAAAAAATGGCAATCGACCTGGTGAAAATTAATTTCAGAATTGTTCGTTACTTCTTTTAGCTCAAGATCTTCAATGGTTAGTTTTTTTTCATTAAATTTTTTTTCATCAACAGGGATTTCATATGTTGTAATTTCTGTTACTTTGATAGTTATTGGGGAAGGTTTTTCATCCATCCAAGGTATGGGAATAGTTCCCCCATATGGCGCAAAAGACTGATGGTAACTCTCAGGTTGCTTGCCGAGTTTTCCAAAGATATCAATATGTTGTGCCTGGGTTTGTTTTTCCTTGATAAAGAATATACCGATAAATGTGGAAAAACTCAATATGAGGGTAACTCCTAAAGTGATGTATTTGATACGATGCTTATGCATTTTAAGTCCCTTCCATAAACACTGAATTAAAAATTTTATGAAATTAAAAGTGAAAAAAAATTCTACAGGAAAATAGTATATTTGTCAATTACTATAGAGGTATTTATTTTTCAAACTTTTTTGGAAGGGCAAGTCATGAATTAAAATAATTTTTTCCAGACAGATTCGTTTTTTCCCTTTTCCCTATAATGAAGAATCTTTTAACTTAAATAAAAAACTTAACTTACAGCTTAATAAAAAATGACTTGAACATCTCTGAAGTTTGTGGTAAAATTCGCAGACTTTCCGTATTTTGTGTTATCTTTATTATATATATTTATATCTGTGATATCACAATTTGATTGTAGGGGAATTTTCAATTTCTGCAAGTGGGTTTTGAAGCTAACTGGTGACATACGGAAATACTTGATATTCTATACATAAATATACAGCTGATTAATGTAACAAAGGCAAAGGCTATTTTAAATTGGAAGATTAGGAGGTATCTATGGAGCGGTTGAAGCAGTTGTTGGATTTTGTTCAGAGAAGAAAAAAACTGGTAGGCTTCTTCACCATGATCGTGCTGGTTGTTTTTGTTGTTACGCTAAATAAGGTTTACCATTACTCTGAGAAGAGCGAGTTTTGTGCTAGTTGCCATGAAATGAAGATCCATTATGATTCATTTAAGGCATCAAAGCACCATAATGAACACGTTGAAAATTGTCATGCCTGTCATGTGGGACCGGGACTTAAGGGTTACGCACATGCGAAACTGAGCGATGGAACCCACGATTCTTTTATGCATTCATTCCAAGCATATACGGACGGCACATTCATAGAAATCGCTGAGGATAGCCTCCAAATTCTTAATGGAAACTGCATTCGCTGCCATTCCGAAGGTTTTACAAAAGATAAATCTCATATTGAATTTGCGACCAGGAGTTATAAGAGTGGTATCCATGGTACAACTCCTGAAAAGTTACAATGTACTGATTGTCACTTAGGGATAGTTCACCCACATATGCCGGGTGATTTATTTAAAGCATATGCAGCAAGGAAGATTAAACCGTTTGGTACATATGAAGAGACTGACTGCCTTGCGTGTCACAAGTTAGCAACACCAAATGTTGTAAAAGAGTGGACAAGGGGTGTTCATGCCGTAAAGGGTGTAACCTGTGTAAGCTGTCACGGGAGTGATCATCGTGCTATCGCAAAGAAAAGAGGTTATGTTGCGGCAGGTACTTGCGGTGAATGCCACCAGAACCAATATGTTGATTTTCGAGAAAGTGCACATCTTCAAGGTCATCCTGTAGCAGCAGAGAATTCTTTTAATGTAATAAGTACAAGACTGTTAAATATTAAGGATTGTAAGGACTGCCATAAGCTTAGCTTAACATATGAGTTCGATAGGATTGGCGGTAGTTGCGATGCCTGCCATCCAAGCCATAAATTCTCAGTTGAAGAAGCAAAGAAACCTGATGCTTGTGAAAAGTGCCATATTGGCGGACCAGAGCATGCTCAGTTAAATACAGGCAAGGGGTCGATTTTTGGAAAAGTTTTAGAGTTGCGAAGTCAGGGTTTGATCACGAAAGAATTAATTACCTGTCAATCTTGTCATGGTCCGAAAAAGTCTCATAACTTTAGTAAGATATCTATACCAGAGAATATTGAAGTATTACTCTTTGGGGGAAGATACGGGTATATAAAGGCCCCGGCAGGACACCAATAGCACCAAATACCTTGAATAACCTGGAAATTGATTTAACATAATCCCACCGTTTAAAGACGGTGGGATTTTTTTTGCTCATTGTTTTTGTGTTATATTTTCTGACGAAACTATTGTAATATTTATAATAGCTACTATCTTTCATTTCTATTCTATAAATGTATTTATTTTAATTTTCTCGAGAAAGACGAAAAAATGGGGAAGAGTATAGTACAAAAAATCTTAAGCTCACATCTTATATCTGGTGAATTAAAAACTGGTAAGGAGATTGCCATTTCTGTTGATCAGACCCTTACTCAGGATGCTACTGGGACAATGGCCTACCTGCAATTTGAAGCTATGGATATATCCAGAGTAAGGACAAAACTTTCAGTAAGTTATGTTGATCATAACATGCTTCAAACAGGGTTTGAAAATTTTGACGATCATGTATTTCTTCAGAGTATTGCCAGAAAATATGGTATTTATTTTTCTAAACCAGGAAATGGTATATGTCATCAGGTACATTTGGAACGGTTCGGTGTACCAGGAGAAACCTTGTTAGGGTCTGACAGCCATACACCTACCTGCGGTGGATTGGGAATGCTGGCTATTGGAGTCGGTGGGCTTGATGTGGCCATTGCAATGGCTGGCGGACCTTTTTACATTACCATGCCAAAAATAGTATTGGTAAAGCTTCACGGTGCATTGCGACCATGGGTAACGGCAAAAGATGTAATATTAGAGTTGTTAAGAATGTTAACCGTAAAAGGTGGTGTAGGTAAGATATTTGAATATGCGGGAGAAGGGGTAAAGGCTCTTACGGTAACGGAACGTGCAACAATTGCTAATATGGGCGCTGAGTTGGGTGCCCTTACTTCGGTATTTCCCAGCGATGCACAGACAAAGAAGTACCTCAAGATGCAAGGCAGAGAAAGTGTATGGAGATCTTTAAAGGCAGATGCCAGTGCGAAGTACGATGAGGTTATTGAGATTGATCTTTCATCACTGGAACCGTTAATTGCGAAACCTCACAGCCCTGATAATGTTTGTAAAGTTAATGAGGTTAAAGGTCTGAAAGTTCAACAGGTTTGTATTGGGAGCTGTACGAATTCATCGTACCATGATCTTATGGTATCTGCGACAATGTTAAAGGGTCGAAGGGTACATCCTGACGTAAGCCTTACCATTTCTCCGGGTTCAAGACAGGTATTGGAGATGATAGCGAAAAATGGCGCATTAGAACATATGATTGC
>JBDIVL010000082.1:0-7992 GCA_039794405.1 Candidatus Jinrextremum sp.
CTCCTAAATACACTACTTATATACATTAATAAAATTACAATTTTTTTTCCGTGTTGTGAGTATCAACATCTTTAATAGATGCTGTACCTATTATATTTAAATTACCAGAAGGGGTTTTGTCTGATTCTATAACTTCATCAGCTCCAACTGTTCCCGATTTTTGCCTTTCCTCAAGCTCTGACTCAGTAATAATATCAATATCCCAGGAGGTTAAGCGAGATGCAAGGCGCACATTTTGCCCTTTTTTACCAATTGCCAGAGAGAGTTGATCATTTGGTACCACAATAGTTGCCACTTGATTTTCTGCAGATAAAATAATCCCGGAAACCTCTGCCGGTTTTAGGGCATTGGGTAGCAAGATTTCCGGTTCATCGCTCCACCGAATAATATCGATCTTCTCACCGTTGAGTTCATCGACAATATTTTTAATTCGAGACCCACGCACACCAACACACGCACCAACACAATCTACATTCGAATCGCTTGAGAATACAGCAATCTTGGTCCTGTAACCGGGCTCCCTTGCTAACGATTTAATTTCAATTACACCTTCTGCAATTTCAGGTACTTCTAATTCAAAAAGCCTGCAAACAAAATCAGGATGGGCCCTTGAGAGAAATATTTTAACCCGGGTGCCTACCTTTTTCACATCTAATACGATTGCCCTGATTCGCTCACCCGTATTATAATGTTCGTCTAAGATCTGGTCAGACTTATGCAGGAATCCCTCTGTTTTACCCAAATTAACAACGATCGTGGGTCCTTCAAACCTTTGAATCGCACCACTGACAATACTTCCTTTTCGGCTGAAAAAATCCTCGTATATTACATCCCGCTCGGCCTCCCGTATCTTTTGGATAATAACTTGTTTTGCAGTCTGTGCTGTAATCCTGCCCAGCTCGGAAGGATCAATTTTATGATCGCCTTCCATAGCAATAATCTCTCCTGTATTCCTGTCAATTCGGATAGAGATCGCATTGGGAGATTTAAAATGCTTTCGGGCGGCAGTAGTCAAAGCAGCTTCTATGCCCTGAAATACAACATCCTTGGCAATTTCTTTATCCCTGTGCAAACTATCTACTAATCGTAGCAAACTTTCTTTATCCATAAATATCTTTTACACCTTAAAACAAAAAAGTGGGTTATCCCCACTTTTGTAATCTTGTAGCCTCATCGTTAAATTAGTTTATTACAACCACTCAAGTCATTCTTTTCATTCTTTAAGGATAACACATTAATTTTATCTCTCACCTATAGTAATTACAATTATTAAAATTCTATCAAAAAAACTCATATTGTCAAGCTTATTTTATCATAATATTACTTCTGATAAGCTGATGCAATGGCTTATTTAATTTCAACTTAAAATCTCTTTGATATTGAAAATTTATTTTGTTAATATCAATAATTAAGGTATTAATGTATAATAATCTAAATTTACTACTATGATTATCATTATCGACAACTACGATTCCTTTACCTATAATCTTGTACAACAAATCGGTGCATTTGGTGCAACGCTTGAGGTCTTTAGAAATGATAAGGTTACTATCAGGGAAATTGAGGAAAAAGGTCCCAACCATATTATCATATCTCCAGGCCCCTGTACCCCTAAAGAAGCGGGTATTTCAAACGATATCATAAAATGCTTCTCCGGTAAGATACCAATTCTTGGAGTTTGTCTAGGTCATCAATGTATTGCATATACTTATGGTGCGGATGTAGTTCGTGCACGCAGACTTATGCACGGTAAGACGTCCATGATTCACCACGACGGTAAAACTATTTATAAGGAACTTCCTAATCCTTTTGAAGCAACACGTTACCATTCTCTTATTGTTAAAGAAGACACACTACCCGATTGTCTCGAAGTTACTGCAAGGGCAGACAACGATGAGATTATGGGTATACGCCACAAAAAATACGTCTTGGAAGGGGTTCAGTTTCATCCTGAATCATTCCTGACAGAAGAAGGGCCAAAGCTCCTTAAGAACTTTTTATCACTTTAGACCGCTCAAATTATTATACATAAAACAAACTTGGCCATAGTGCCCCATAGTATGGAGAACTTTGCCGATCGGCTTATCACCACTATTCACCAGAAAAATAGCTGTACGGCCGTAGGATTAGACCCCTTTTTCAAACTCATTCCTGATACAATAAAACAAGGATTCTCAACTTCCAGAAGTAATTTTGAATATGCCGCACGCATTATCCTGGAATTTAACACACAAGTTATTGACATTATTGCTCCATTTGTAGGTATCGTTAAGCCACAAGTTGCATTTTATGAGCTTTATGGCTGGTGGGGTATCTGGGCATATGCAGAAACTATCAAATATGCAAAAAACAAAGGACTCATCGTGATCGGAGATATTAAAAGAGGCGATGTTCCTAGTACTGCCGAGGCATATGCAGAGGCCCACATCGGAGAAGTTTCCATAAATAATTGCATAGAAGCTCCTTTTGGGGCAGATGCAATAACCGTTAACCCATTTTTAGGAACTGATAGTCTACTTCCCTTTATCCAGGTTGCAAAAAAATATAATAAGGGATTATTCGTTCTTGTAAAAACATCGAATCCCCTTTCTGGTGAGTTCCAGGATCTTATGTGTGGAGAAAGGAAGCTTCATGAAATTATCGCAGAAAAAATTTGTACATTAGGAAACGGATTGATTGGTAAACAGGGATATAGTTCCATTGGGGCTGTTGTCGGGGCTACATATCCACATGAATTATCAACCCTCAGGAAAATTATGCCGGCAACCTACTTTCTTGTACCTGGCTATGGTGTTCAGGGAGCAACAGCAAAGAACATCAGACATTGCTTTAATCCAGACGGTTTTGGGGCTATCATCAACGCATCCCGATCTATCCTTTATGCTTATAATACTTCCCCGTGGAAGGAAAAATATGGCATAAAAGGGTGGAAAGAGGCTACACGAGAATCTGTAATCAAGATGAATGAAGAACTCAGAAAAATCTGAGTAAAGTCAAATTGCCGGATTTCACTCCGCTCAGTCCGACCTGCTTTGAAAAAGGCAGCCTTGTCAAACAGCTTCCATTTTTTTGATTTTAAGGAAGAAATTCGAACCGGAAGAGTCAATTCCGGTAGTGTGGCAAGCGGCGTATACACTGAAAGTTCCCTATCGCTATCATTACCCCTTCGTTAGTACCACCACGGTTCTAGAAAATAATCTGCCCTCATTCTCCGCTTTTCCTCCGAATTTTTTTATGGTAGCATATCCAATGATATTTTTCTGACTATCAAAGTATAATTCCTTTACCATATCAAAATACAGTAATGACAACTACCCCGGCAATCATGATACTAGCACCGATTAACCGCTCCTTAATATTAGTCTCTTTAAACCATAATGCCCCATACATAATACCAAAGAGGAGGCTCATGCGCCTTACTGAAATGACATAGGAAACTTCTACAAAAATTACTGCTAAAAAATGGGTAACGGTAGCAAGTGCAAGTGTTAACCCAATCTGGCTAAATATTGCAGGTTGTGCAAACAACTGCTTGGTCTTACAATGGTTTTTCCACATAAGAACAGGAAAAAAGACTACCGCAAGGACAGGAAAATATATGGCAGAAAAGAATAATGGGCTGGAATGCATTACCGCCGTCTTCCCTAAATTAGATGTAATACTAAAGATAAAAGCAACGATGATCATATACACCGACCCACGTTCTCTTCCTATAGCCTTGCATGGCTCCCATATGCCTTTTCTGGTGGCCTTTACATGGAGCAGGTAGGCCCCTATCGCCGTAAGCAGTATACCGATAATCCCGAATTTATCCAATCTTTCTCCAAGCATAAAACTTGAAGTAAAGATCATAAAAACAGGTGTTAACGCCAAGAACGGCAAGGTTAAGGATAAGGGAGATGATTTAATCGCCTTCACATACAATACGAGTGCTATGATTTCTAATGGAAGCAAAAAGAGAAGTGCGAGAAAAAAATATTTATCAAGTTCGGGTATTTCTATAAAAAGAAGAATGGAAAGCAAAAATGGTGAAGGAAATCCGACACGTACCCAGGCAACAAGGTACTCGTTACTATCCAAAAGTGATTTTTTACTGAGGGCATCTGATAATGCAGTAAAAAAGGCAGAAAGAAAAGATAGCAGGAACCAGTTCAAAATTTGTAACCGATTTTCCGGAGAAACTGTCTGCGGTCCTGGGTGTCTCTTTCACCTTCAACACCCTTTGGGCGGTAACCATCAATAACTCCCAATACCCCCCGGCCTTGTTCAGTTTCGGCAATAATAATTTGTACAGGATTGGCTGTAGCACAAAAGATCGTACATACCTCAGGGCAGGCTTTAACGGCATTTAATACATTTATCGGAAACGCCTCTCTCATAAGAATAACAAAGGTATGACCTGCAGCAATAATCCGGACATTCTGAACAGCAACTTCTCTGAGATGGTTATCATTCCCTTCCACTCTGATAAGGCACGCACCCGACGCCTCACAAAAGGCAACACCAAACTTGATGCCTGGCACAGCATTGATCAACACTTCATATAGATCTTCAGCTGTTTTTATAAAATGGGTCTGGCCAATAATAATATTGGCCCCTTCAGGAATTCCCATCGTAACGGTCGTAATTTCCATTTTAGTTATTCCAATGTAATAACGTTGACTTCTCCAAAAATATCGAGCGGCTTATCGAATTTTTCCTTATTACCAACTACAAGAATCTTCATTTTATCCGGATGCAAATACTTCTTTGCAACCCGTGCAACGTCTTCCTTTGTAACCGCTTTTACATTGTCCAAATAGGTATCAAGATAATTCAACGGTAAACCCTCATATTCGATGTCAACCATCTGGCCAACAATATGTGTACCGGTAACAAAACGAAAAATAAACTGGTTCATGAAAGTTTCTTTCGCCAGCGTTAATTCTTCATCGTCGACCGGCGTCTTTCGAATTTTATCAATTTCTTCCAGTGCAATTGAAATAGCACGATTTGTAGAATTCAGCTTCGTTTGACAAGATACGAAAAATATGCCGATATCTTTTGAAGTCTGAAAAGCACTGAATGCAGAATAGGCAAGCCCTTCATCCGAACGAATCCTGCTGGGAATCCGTGCGGAAAAACTTCCACCACCCAAGATAAAATTCATAATCATAACAGGAAAATAATCCGGGCTTTTTCGATGAATTCCCAGATGCCCCATAATTACGTTTGCCTGGTTGACATCTTTGTACACATAGTTTACAGACCTTTCGTACCGTCTCTCGACATTGGGTACTTCTGGAAATTGGACGTCATCCTTTTTCCAATCTGCAAATACTGTTCTGAGTTTCTTGATAATTTCTTCCTTGGTAAAATCGCCTGAAATCCCGAGAATAATATTATTCGGATAAAAGAATTTTTTGTGAAAAGCAACGATATCATCCCTTGTGATTTTTTCAATCGATTCCAGTGTTCCTTCAACCTTCCTGCTATAAGGGTGTTTTCTATCATAGAGAATTTTACGGAATTCCCTATGTGAAATCTGGGTAGGGTTGTCGTTTTCACGGCGAATAGCTTCAATAATCTCATCCTTCCGCATTTTAACCTTATCCTCTGGAAAGGCAGGATTCATAAGTACATCAGCAAAAATTTCAAGACCTTTATCAATATCTTTTTTGAGCACGGATAAGTGCGCATTACCCGATTCTCTATCAATAGAGGTTTCCACGGAAGCTGCCATGAATTCCAGTTCCTCGTTCATCTTATCAGCCGGCATAGACAGAGTACCACCACTTCTCATTACATATCCTGTCAGATTAGCTAATCCAGACTTTCCTTCAGGTTCATAAATTGCCCCTGTTTTGATACGTGCTGTAATATTAAATATGGGCAAGTCGTGATCTTCTAAAAGGTGCAAAATCATACCATTCTCTAATACAACCCTGTCTACTTTAGGAGGAACAAAGTCCAATGGTTTAAACTTGAATCCTGAAACTATCTTTGCCCCATCTGATTCTGGTTTACCGGTAAATGGTTTCGCAACACGCTCGTGTCCCGATTTAGGTACTTCAAGTTGTGCGAGAAGATTTGAAGAAGAGGTAAGAGAAGATATGTATACCGTCAATATTACAAGTGGAAACAAAAAGTACTGATATTTTTTATTCTTTATATTCACTTTGGGATCTCCCTGTTTTCTTTCTTTACCAATACGGCTACCGTGCGGTTATTTTTCACAAAATATTTCTTAGCAGTTTGCATTACGTCTTCCGCAGTCACCTTTTGAACCTTGTCTAAAAAAGTATTAATGTAGCGCCAGCTGGAAAGGACTTCAAAATGCCCTATTTCATTTGCAAGACCAGAAGCACTGTTAAGGTCTCGAATGAAATCAGCCTCTAATTGATTTTTAATTTTCTGAAGTTCCCAATCAGAAGGAGGCGTACTTTTTAATTTTTCAATCTCTTCGTAAATGGCAGATTCAACCTCTTCCGTAGTATGGGGTGCCCGTGGTGCAGCAAAAAAAGTAAATGTATCCGGATATTTCCCGATCCCGGTATTTGCATGAGCCATAATGGCAATGCGCTTATCCTCAATTAATGATCGATATAATCGAGAAGTACGTCCGTTAGAGAGAAGTGAGCCAATTACGTCTAACGAATATAAGTCGGGATGTCCGATTTCAGGTATATGATATGAAATGGCTATATAGGGGTTCGATTCAAACTCAACCTCAACCCGCCGTTCCCCCTTTTGTTCCGGTTCAACGGTTTTTACCCTCAGAGGTGCTGGCTGGCTTGGTATATCACCAAAGTATCGTTCTATCAATTGTACTGCATCGTCAGGATTAAAATCTCCAACCATAACGATTACAGCATTATTCGGAGCATAGTAGCTCTTGAAATATGCGGCCGTTTCCGCCTTTGTGATATTTTCTACGTCTGATCGCCAGCCGATAGTAGGCCAGCGGTAGGGGTGAGCAATGAAAGTCACTGCATTGAGTTGTTCAATTAACAGCCCAAAAGGGCTGTTTTCCGTTCTGAGCCTTCTTTCTTCCATCACCACATCACGCTCAGAATAAAATTCCCTGAGTACAAGATTTTTCATTCTGTCTGATTCAAGAAAAGCCCATAACTCTAGTTTATTTGCGGGGAGGTCGCAGAAGTAGTACGTGGCATCTGTTGAAGTGGCAGCATTAAGTCCGGATGCCCCATGTCTTAAATAAAGAGAAAAAACCTCATCTTTCACGATTAAATCTCTCAACAGTCTTCTTACTTCTTCCAATTCCTTTTCAAGGGATGCAAGCTTTTTCTTATCAGGGGTTTCTTTATTTTTCTCTGTAGAAATCTGCACAACCAATTCGTCTTCCTTATCAAGCAAAGGTTTTTCTGCCGCATAATCTCTCGTTCCGAATATCTTCGTTCCTTTAAACATCATATGCTCAAATAAATGTGAAACACCTGTAATTCCGGAACGCTCGTCTACTGAGCCAACCTTGTAATTAATGCGAACACATACAATAGGAGTATCATGCTTTTCCATCATGAGTAATTTTAAACCATTTTTGAGTATATGCTCTTTTACATCAAGTCTTAAAGAATTAGCATATGATATACTTGTTGTAAAAAATACTGCGAATATTACGATGGAAAAAACCAACGATGCCATCTTTTTTACCATTATGTATGCTCCTTTTGATTGCGAATACAACAAAATCCACCATGAGAAATTTAATAATGAAATAGAGAAATTTGCAATGTAATTCTTAAAATAATTTCCTGACGAAGCAGCGCCTCAGAGTGATAAAAGAGATTGAAACGACAAATTCCACGAATTACACAGATTTTGGACTATAAGACTACGCAGATTATTAATATTTTTATCTGTGCAATCTTCTATGTTAAAAAGCAAGTCTTTTTTACATGGGTAGATAAAATCCTTTTTAAAGGACGGTTTTATAAAAAGCACAATCTTTAAAACCAATCTTCTATGAGCAGACACACCTCTTTTGGACTG
>JBDIVL010000083.1:0-7541 GCA_039794405.1 Candidatus Jinrextremum sp.
CGCAAAGGGAAGCTCTTTTGTGTCCATCTTTATATCTCCTTATAATCATGACATTTTTTTGCCTTTTGCAATATTCATCATTCCAAAGTTTCTTTGTGCAGAACGCTCAGGTCCCCGGTTAAATAGTTGAATGCGATGCTTCGCCCCGCTCAGCATGACAAAAAGAGCGGATAATTTCTTTTGTTTTATCAGTAGAATTATTATCAACCACGATTATTTCTATTTTGTCTTGTGGATAGCTTTGAGCTTTGATTGATTTTAAACAATTTCCTATATTCTTTTCTTCGTTTTTTGTCGTTACGACAATGGAGGGTGGAGGGTGGAGGGCAGAGGCATCTTGTGCCATGTGTTTTTTTACTTTATTTTCCATCTTTTGCCTCCTCCCTCAAACCTCTAACCTCAAACCTCTAACCTCTAACCAGTTTTTATCCACAGATTACACAGACTTCGTCGTGAGCTCAGTCGAACGATTAACACAGATTTTAACCATGCTTCCCTCTTCTTTTAACACTCCTATTCTAAAGAACGGGTGCATTCCCGATTTTTTGTAACTATCTGCACAATGTAACACAAGCATGAGTCACGTGGAGACACGCCATGGCGCGTCTCTACTAATTGTTTATAGCCAAAAGTATCTATTTCCCTAAAATTTAATATACAATCCAGGTATCAATAGATGGGTGGCACAGGCATTCCTGCCTGTGCGAAATACAGGCAGGAATGCCTGTACCACACTTGCAATAAATTTTATTATTCATCTTCCGAAAACCTTATTTTTTTGACTATATTTACAAAAAATCGGGAATGCACCCCTAAAGAACCCTTTACCATCTCAACGGGAAGTAAGGTACTAAGTTATATATGTTCAGATGCTGAAAGAACTTCTATCCCTGTCAATTTCCCTGACGCATCAACATCAATAGTTATGTCTTCATCTATTTCTTTACAGAGAACTTTTTCCGTAATAATTATAATTTCCCCATCTTCCTCAACGTATACTACCACAACTTCTTCTGTGGATAAATCTTTCCAAGCAAATCATTTTTACAAGAACCTGGAAACGGAAATTGGAAAAGGGGTGTTGTTTACCATTCTCTATTTTTCCCTCTCTGCTTGTTGTCTCTGGAGTAGCCCAATTTTCAACTGAGAGCTAAGGCTGTACTTTTTATTATCGGGCAATACCTTAATCACTCTATAAATCAGCTTTATGCAACAAATTATTCTTTTCCAGATAGTCCTTAACCGCTTGAATAAAAACTTTTGCCTTTTCAATAAATGGCTCTACCTGCTCGTATGTGAGTTCAATGTATTCGCGATAATCTCCCCTTTGTCTTAATTCAAATGCCTTATTTACTAAACGACCAAGATTATCAGGAAATATTCCTTCTTTTATGAATCGCTTGTTGAAATAGGCTAATATTCCACTATGTTTAGACGATGAATAAGATTCAAATACCATCAATGCCAGAACTGCATAAAACATTGCATAATAAACACGATTAATGATTGAACGAGGACTTTTCTTGCCTGAAAGCAAATAGATTGCTTCGTCAATGCATTCTTCCGCCTGTTATAGGCGATACATGGATAGTCGAATCTGTTTCTCTCTGACTGTCAAATGGGCATGCCCTCTTTCTGTATAAGTTTGTAAATGGGTGACTCTGACATAGGCCCTTCCTCCAATTCTTTTTTACTAAAAATAATCGCTGATATGAATGTATTGTTTTTCAAGTTAATTTCATAGATGATATCATCTATCTGTGATTCTATCGCGGGATTAAGTTCATCAATCTCTATCATTACATCAATATCAGATCCCGGTGTATCTGTCCCCTTGACCTTTGAGCCAAAAATACGAAAGTCAAAGATATTGAATCTTTGGGATAGCTCATCTCTTAAAGTTCTGACTGCTGCCTCTTCATTCCTTTTTAACATTTTTCTGCCAATCCTTTTATTCATTTATTTTTATCCACAAATTTAATATGGCCTATCGGGAAACATCATTCCTACGTTCTGACTTTTTCCCGATCTTTTCAGGTATAGACAAATGACCGTCAGGTAGTAAATCAGCTAATCAGCTAAGTATTCAATAGGTTCTGCACCCACCCTATCCTCCATCCCCATTCTTTTTGTCCGCAGATGACGCAGACTTCGTCGTGAGCTCAGTCGAACGATTAGCACAGATTAATAACTATAAACAAATCTTTTGTATTCTAATGTTTTGGAACCAAAATTGACTAAGAGACCTACTTTAAATCCTGTTGCTTTTAAATACTTCAATAAAGAAGAAAGGGGGAAAAGGGGAATTGGAGAAAACACATTTTTAATTATTTTCTTTCTTTCTTATTCCACTCTTCTTACATCAATTGCAAAACCCGCAAAGCTAACTAACAAGCCTGCTTTTTATGAACGTTAATACAAGCTTTTATGTTTTTTCTGTTCATTTTTATTACGACATCCAGCAATTATCTCCGCTACAGTTATGAACGAAAGCAATCTATTCTCAGGGTTGATACTGTCAATCCAGTCCATAGATTTATCTACCCCTCTCAGGAGATCAATCATGACAGAAGTATCAATAAGTATTCTTTTATCCGGAGACATCTTCCCTGCTTTCTAACTTTTTTCTTAGCCCTTTAGCTATCTCTACGGAACTACCTTCTACTAAACGATCCGACCATATTCCAAAAGCAGGATGTTGTTTTTTTACTATCCTTTCAGTTTTCAACTCAATACGAACTCTAACCTTTTTGTTATGGATACCTTTTAACTTCTTTCTAATTTTGTCAGGAATGGATAAGCGCCCATCAGGCAGTAGATCGGCTAAGTATTCAATAGATTTTGTGCTCACTTTGTTCTCCTCTAATAATAAAGCCTCCTAATATTTCGACATATAATTTTCTTGGTCAAGTCTTTATATTTAAAATCCTGAAAATCTGCGTTCATCTGCGTCCAAAAATTCTTATTTAATTAAAGTTTTTTGCACATCATAAATTTCCTGTTTCTCTTTTTAATCTGTGTAAATCTGCGTAATCTGTGGATTATTATTTTCCACACATAAAAACTTATCGTTCATTAACAGTGTAATTCTATCAATTTCTGCCCGTATTCTTTTTAATACCGTCTTATTGCCATTGAGAAAGGCAATTACCACACTGGTGTCCAACAGTATCATTCAAAACTAACCTCTCGACCGAAATAGCTGTGCCGTTCTTGCTCTAGCTCCTTGAAAATAGGCATGATAATCGGATCATCAGACCAAGCTCCAGATAACTCTGAAATGACCTTCTGTTTATCCTTGGTTTTCAGTATAGGATCGATCCTTATTATAACCCGTGTACCATGCGGTATACACACCTTTTTGGGAAGTCTAATCAAGCCCTTTTCTATTTTACTTTTGACTGTAATCGTCATAATATTTTCTCTCCATATAGTGCTTTGATTGATTTTAAACAATTTCCTATATTCTTTTCTTCGTTTTTTTTCGTTACGACGATGGAGGGTGGAGGGTGGAGGGCAGAGGTATCTTGTGCCATGTGTCTTTTTACTTTATTTTCCATCTTTTGCCTCTATCCTCTATCCTCCAGCCTCTAACCTCCAACCTCTAACAATATTTTGTCCGCAGATTACACAGATTTTTTTGTCTGAAGTTTTTTATCTGTGTCAATCTGCGTAATCTTCTGTGGATTAAAATCCGTCAGATGTCCCATCAGTTTCCTGCCCGCCATCCACAAGAAACGTATATCGTCGATATTTCTTATAGAAAATAGCTTTCTTACAATAAAACGCGGGTTGAGCGCCGCCTTGTAAAGTCCCTGGGTCAACCTCTTCACGTCCTCGCCCGTCACGGGGCTTCTCCACACGGATTCACGCATATCGTACCTGTCCCAATCCTCTGTGAGAAGCCAACCATTCTTTTTTGCCTCTTCAAACATGGGAGTACCGGGATAAGGGACAACGATGGTTGCTTGCAACGTATCGAGATAGCCCTTTCTGAACATTTCTCTGGCAAAGTTGATGGTCTCTTCGGCATCTTTCTTCGTTTCCCATGGGTAGCCAACCATGGTAGTTACATGGGGTTCGAGTCCTGCCTTTTTTGCCATTTTGAAGCCTTCGGCAATTTGTTCTACCTTAAGGGACTTCTGTAATTTATCAAGGGTATGCTGATTAACTGATTCGAGACCGAACAGCACGAAGCGGAACCCCGCCTTTGCCATAAGGTCGTATTCATCCTGGCTGAGCGCGTTTATCCTCATATTGCCGCCCATATATATTTTTTTGTTGTAGCCCCTCTCTATCATGCCCTTGCAAAAGGTCTCGAGCCACTCGCCCTTTGGAAACGTCCCGCTATCATCAAAGACTTCCCGTACTCCATATTCCTTGATTAAAATACCAATTTCATCAAGGAGTCGTTCTGGCGACACAGATCTGAAATTCTTTCCCGGATACATTGTAGTCCATGAGCAGAAGGTACACCTTCCCCACCAGCAGTCTCTTCCTGCCATGGTGTAAGTGCCAGGTGTCCGTTTGAAGTTGCCATTTTTGATGCTGTATTGCTGCCATTTTGTTAGTTCTCTATCAATAAAAGGAAGGTTATTAAGGTCGTGATTCAACTCATGCATGCCTGTGTTTTTGATTTCGTCGTTATCTCTGTACCAGATACCAGGGGATAATTCAGGTTGGAGGTTGGAGGCTGGAGGCTGGAGGTTGGAGGCTGGAGGTTGGAGGTTTGTGGCGGAAGGCTGGAGATTTTTAAGATATTTGCAGAGGTTGACGAGAAGGAAGTCGTAGTCGCCACCTGTTAATACGAAATCGACCTTGCTGTTACGCATGGATTCTTCGGGCAGGGCAGTAACGTGATCACCCATAAGAATACAGGTTAGAGGCCAAGGGTCAGAGGCTTGAGGTCGGAGGTCAGAGGATAGAGTTTTGAGTTCGTCGATGATTTGCCAGTGGCGTTTTATTACAGGTGTTTTGGTTTCAATAGCGATGATATCCGGTTTTTCTCTCTTTAACCTCTCAAGCCACTGGTGGTAAGAAAGTTCCCCGGCAATGGCGTCATCCCAGATTACGTCAAAACCGTTTTGTTTGAGCATTGTAGCTGCGTAAGCAGGAATCATAGGATAAATATACGTAGGGTTATTGAACCACTGGAACTGCCGGTTCTGTGCAAGCAGGGGGATGCCTTTGTTAGACGTTAATGGAGGATAGGAGATGGAGATTTTCATATTATCAGGACGCAGATTTTCGCTGATTAACGCAGATACCTTCTATTAATTTTCCTATTATTGTCAAATGCCTTACGTTTAATTTCTGGTTTTACACCAAAGTTAAGTAATAGCCCCACTTCTATATCCGGAGCTTTTAAAAAATTTAATAAAGGGGAAAGGGGGAATTAGAGAAAACAAATTTTCTTTTTATTATCGTTTCTATTTTAATCATTTTCTTTCTCGTTCAACTCTTCTTACGTCAATTGCAAAACCTGCAAAGTTAACTAACAAGCCTGCTTTTTTATGAACGTTAATACAAGTTTTTATGATTTTTTTTGTTAATTCTTCTTTTCCCCATTTCTCCATTTCTCCTTATACAATATTTTTATTATAATACTAATTTGTTCTCCTCTTTAAAGAAAATTTCAATAATCCTATTGGACAAGTCTTTATATTTAAAATCCTGAAAATCTGCGTTCATCTGCGTCCAAAAATTATGATCTTAACTTACTTTTTAAATCTTTCGTGAATAAAAAGCCTTGTAAAAACCGGATGCCGTACCAAATGTGGGTTAAAAAAATATAGAACAGGCTTACGAGAGAAATGGAGATGTTTTTTTCTTTACTGTTGATTTGATAAAAGGCCGTTCCAAGAGAAATAAGGTAAATTGCAATCCCTGCGAAAAATAGATTATCAAATACTGCTGTTAATAAATAATTTTTCATGGTATGGAAGTAAAAATGGACTAGCATGCTAACAATTAATAATACCACAAAAATTGATGGTATAAAGTATTTAAGCCTCCTCGAGGTTTCCGGAAATTTTTTGGCGAAGAATCCCCGGTGAAGCCCATAACGGCCAATCTGCCTCAGATGTCTTTTGAGTCCCTCTCTCCGGTGATGCCATGCAACGACATCCGGGTCGTACATTATTCTTTTCCCCATCTTCACAATATCGAGACAGAGCTTTGTATCCTCTCCAGGCCAATAGGCTGAGTTGAAGCCGCCAATTTTTTCAAATATATCCCTGCGAACTAATAAGTTTACCGACGGCCAGTCATCAACCTCTCTTAGCTTTCCCACAGGCCAATATCTTTCAGGATTTCCACCGCTTACTTTACTTAAAAAGACCGCGCCTGAGACTTTTTGATAAAAGGAATTATTGGGCGGAGTAATTGCCGGGCCTCCAACTGCTGCGATATCGGGATTTTCAAAATGTTTTACGGCGTTTTTCAACCAATCCCGTCTTGGATAGGCGTCGTCGTCCATAAATGCAAATATGTCTGCGTTGGAATATCTCAATGCAAGGTCTCTTTTTTGCGCTGGACCAATGTTACCGGTGGGTATTATTTTTAGTTTCGGGTTTGGGGTTTGTTGAGTCAGATTTATCAGGTGCTCATCGCCATCAAAGGCGTCCGGGAAGATGATGATCCCGAAGTTTTCATAATCAAGATTTAATATTTCCGGGATAGACTCGTAAATGTAATTATTTATTTCTTTTACGGGGATTACGATGTCAACTTTTAATTGGTTTGTAATTTCTAAAGTTTTATAGCTAACGTTTTTAAACTCCATCATTAGTTGGGTATTAGGCTACAGATAAAAGATACTCGTGATTTTTTGGTTAAAAATGCCCACGCATTATAATTAAGGAGAGAGAGACAAGTCAATGGGTTTTTGTCCACAGATTGTGCAGATTTCAAATAGGATTGCTTTTAAATCCTTTTCTTTCTCATCTCCCGAAATCCTAACCTTACAGACGAATTCTTACACGATACCTTTCAACAGTAATTAAAGCCTTTCTCTCAATATCTTCACGATGCGTTTTTATCAGTTGCAATAATACCTTCCCCTGATCTTTTGCTGGCATGTCGACCAATCTGATAATTGAGGGATGCGGCTTATCAAAAACAAAAACAAGTTCCCCAAAATCCTTATCAGCCGTAACTAATATTAAATCCTCATCAAAAGCCTTCTTTAATATTGATTCATCGCCATTTTGGGTATCCATATAACCTCAAAACGGGAGCATTCCCGATTTTTTGTAACCCGTCATTTTAGTAGGATGAAAAGAGAATGCAGGATTCATTCATTTTAAAACTGGCAAGGCACGCCTTGCCACTACGAGGCTGAATTTATCAACGATAATGGGACGACGGGTATTTTTAAGAAAAATCTTTCCAGAATTTATTCTCTTCTTCATCCGGTATTCCATAGGGGTTTTCTTTGTCCATTCGCCATCGCGCCGGATTTGCAACGATATATTCTCTTATACGATCTAATTCAACCTGATTTCTGACTATATGTTCATAATAATTACGCTGCCAGACTT
>JBDIVL010000084.1:0-7172 GCA_039794405.1 Candidatus Jinrextremum sp.
GTCCCATGGTTATGATTACCGTCAATGTAGATCTCTACAGAATCGTCCTGATGAGCATTTGATGAATCGTTATAGAGACTGCTATCACTGACCTTCACCCCTACATAGAGATAGGTATTATCCCACAATACACCATATTTTACCGTATTATTGGAACTGCCAGCAGTCTTCTTGCTTACACTATTTGCAATATTCCATACAGATTCATTAAGATTCCCATCAACGCTCATGTTGCTTATTACCTTTTTTACCGTAACAGGCGTTGTAAAAGTTTTTTCAATTCCGTATTTAGTTCCATCGCTGTTCTTTGCAACCAGCCTGTAGTAATAAGTCTTTCCAGAAGACAATCCATCTATATTCATACTAACTGTTTTGTCACTTGATCCACTTACACTTACTGTTGATGATTTGTAGCTATAAGACCCGCTGGAAGCTCCATATTCAAACCAAACTGATGTAGACAGTCCAACAGGGTTGACAGTACCGCTTAAGGTGGCTGTGGTTGATGTGACATTCGTTGCTGATCCAGTTACTACTGTAGTACCGCATGTTACGGTAATTTTATCTGAACCTATGTTATTTGCCTTATCGGTCGCCTTTACCGTAATGATATTCTCTCCTTCCGCCAGGGTTATATCACTAATTGACCAGATTGTTGTACCCTGAGCTGTACCACTACCACCCCTGTCATTACTCCAGGTAACACTGGAAATACCAGAACTATCAGAGGCAGTACCGCTCAGATCCAGCGTGGTTTTCCTTGTAGCATAGGTATCTGCCGATGTCGGCGAAGTGATAGCTGCCGTTGGAGGCGTGTTGTCCGTATTGGTTGATGATATATAGAGAACTGCATCACCGCTAAATGGAGCCGTGAAAGAGCGATTTCCTCCGGTTGCAGTAAGAGAACCTTTTGAGGCAATGGCCCCGGAACCCGGATTGAACCACTCATAGTTATATTGACCGGATGTGAGGTTTACCGTAAACGATGTACTGGATGATGGCTGATAGACAAGGTATTTCGAACCAGGCTTAGCCAGACAATAGGTAGTTGAGGATAAGTCATTCCGTGGAGTCATATCCGTGATGTTCATTTTCTTCGCATAGGTAAGAGTATGCCCCATTGCCCACCGGGCACCTTCTCTCGTTGCATTTGAATCGAGATAATCCATGTAAATTGGATTTAGTCCCCGTAAAAAGCTCTTCCATACCCAGACCCTGTCTCCACCCACTCCCCAGATATGGTCGGTATCGATGATAATTACCTTTTTGCCATCCGCTGCAGGAGGATCGCTTGAATAGCCTCCAGTTCCATTGGGTGAAACCCATTCAGCATCGCTGGCGAATATTGCATTGTTATCAACCTCTTTCACGGGGTACCCGACTGTCATCCCAACCAGATGCTGTTTAGCTTTTGTTTTCTCATATTCTTTGACAACGCTAATCATGTGATACTGCCAATCTTTTGAAATGCCGGTTTCATTAGCAATTTCGTACATGACATTATCAAGATCGTTAACGGTATCAATGACCTTTTTCACATATGCTTCTTGCAGCTTTGTGATGGTGGAATTTTGAAGGGTATGGAACTCAAGTCCTAATCCATCGTTATTAGGATCTGCATTGATCCCATTGATATTATTATCTTTGTGGAATGGATGACCTTTCCAGGGACCTGCATTTTCAGTGCTCCAGTCATCAAAAAACATAACTGCTACATACATCCCCCGGTCTCTTGCAGCAATTACCCTTGACCGTAATCTGTCGAAGTATGTCTGATTAAACTTATTCAGGTCAAACTTTGGCTTGCCGTCCCGTGCATTGGTAGTACCTGTACGGGGCCATGGATGTGGAGAAATAGTTGCTTTTGTGGCTTCATCCCACGCATGTTCAACAATCCAGAGACGAATGAAGTTATGATTATACTTGGCGAGAAGATTTAAATAATCGTCAAAAGACCGTGATATAAAACCATAGCCGTTTATATCCTGAAGATTGTTCCATGTATGTGAGCCAGTAAGATATATGGCCTTCCCACTGGCATCAGTCAAATATCGGGAATTGCTCGAACTGACAATCAAAGGTCCTGAAGCGGTAGTGGTAACGTTACTCTTTGGGAGTGATTTACCGGCGTTTAACTCAGTGGTTGCTTCACGCTGTGGAGAAAACTCATCAGCATATGTTGTCGTTCCAGACAGTGTATTTGAACTTACGGGTGTGTTCGCTTCTGATTTGTTTGCTACGAGGGAAGAATCAGCACTCGAAGATAAAGTAAAAATGTATCCATTATCAAGAGTACTCTCATTCTTCAAACTTATTTCATCACCTACGATGGTAACATCGGCAATACCGTCTCCGGATTCAGTAAAGAAACCGTCGGTACGCTGTGCTGAGGTCACTTTTTCATCGGCATCGAGCTTTATAACCCCGTTTTTTGTTAAAAACACGGCAAAAAGTTTTCCCGTCTTTGGATGGCGGGAATAAATAACATCCTCGCTTGCATAACTTTTTGTGCTTAGATAGACACTGCCGTCCCATGAACGTTCCGTAAGCGGAACATTATTGAGATTGTCCCAATTTGGTAAACACCTGATAAGTTTCAACCTCGGATAAACTTCGGTGATACTTTGGAAGTTTGGCATATTTCCCTTGCCACCAAAACGACCAAACCAATTAAACCATGATCCGTTAATACCTGCCTTTGCAGCAAAAAGACGATTCTTATATTCATCAACTTCACTGGCATGGGAATTACCAACCATATCTCTGGTAATATTTACTCCCGAACTGAAGTTATTAACATCATCCACATAGTTAGTGTTCTGCCGGCTTTTTTGGCTTAACATATCCGGTGTAAGTTTATCCTTATCCACGCGGTCTTTTATCTGATATATCCATTCATTATTGTCCACCTCATTATAAAGCCACGTTGGCTGAACTATCCATTTTGAGTTGTGAAACTTTTCTGACATATCCTCTCTTAGTTTTTTATAAAATGCAGCCATTCCCTCTGAGTACGTTGCATATTCATGAGTAATCGTATCATGCATTAATCCGGAATCCATTCCCGTCCAATAGCTCAGGGTGACCGGCATATTGTTTCCATTTTCGTCTAATCGGTAAAATTTCCCTGCAAGCTTTGGTTCATCTACAATATATCCGCCAAAGGTAAATCCCAGGTCTTTATTCTCGTAACTTTTTGCCAAACGAACGATTCTTTTAACAACTTCATCAATAACGGCTTGTTGTTGAAAATCCCAGGTAACAGAAAATTTCTGAGAAGTGCCAGGAATATAATAACCTGTTGCTAAATTATTGGGGAACGGATCATTGCTTTTCCATACCATATATTGGTTATAAAAATCCTTCGCTTCTTCTGAAACAGGCTTTGCGGAATCCAGGAACCTGCTATATCCAGATAAAATTTGGGGATAGAAATAAGGATCAATCAGATAAAATTTCAGACCGGCACAATCCGGGTTATTATGGTAATCTTTAGCAGTATAGGATGGATTTATTACAATATAATCATAGCCCATTTGTTTTGCGTACCTTATATCCTCGGATGGTTTGCCACTCCAGGCAATACCATAGAAATTCTTGTAGTCTTTCTCAACCTCATTTGAGTAAGCCTTTCCGGACATAGTAGCCATGTGGATACAAAGTAAAAATATGGATCCTAAAAAGCTAATGTTGATTTTCATTCAGTTACTTCTCCTTTTAATTGTTATATCACGAAATAATACTGTGGATCAAACAGAAACCCACACGTGTCCTAATTCCTCTTACCATCAGAAAAAAACAATTATCCAGCTTCTCTCAAGGAACTACAGGACATTCAGTGCCATGTCACACTTTTGTTATGACACACTTTGTGCCATGACACACCTCTTGCAACTCATTTTTATCGATTTAGCCATCATGCTTCCCTGGTTTTTCTCATTTTTTATTACATTTTTATGCTATAGGCAACAATTACGGTGTTCTCACCGACCCAGGTATAACTTTTGCTCTATAACGCTCAGAGACATCGGTCTTGATGTAAATTACCATGAAACAAAATGGTCTCTGTATTGGAGATGAATATTGCATACTAAATAATAAAATTATGAAGAGTTCGAGACGATCAGAACAGATTGAAAACAATCTATCCAAATACAATTTACCAAGAGAACTGTACATCGTCAGATATTGACAGAACTATGAAAGAAAGAAATCCATCGTGTTAAGTACTGGCCTTCTAGTCCGGAAATCTCTCTTGTGCTAACTGACTTGTAAAACGTAAGGCAATATTTGACTGTTAGGACAATGCACTCAATTTTTGAAACAGAGTTAAAACATGTTGTGAGACATAAGAAACATATGTTTGAAAAAATTTATCCACAATATAGGCGTACCGTTCCTATCACATTGATGTTTTGGGGAGGAAACTCCTGATACTATACCGAGATTGTGGATTTTAAGGAACACGAATGATGTGTCAAATTACCATGATTATTTGATCACACCTGGTATGTTTCTGCGATC
Source organism: Candidatus Jinrextremum sp. (assembly GCA_039794405.1). GTDB lineage: Bacteria > Planctomycetota > Brocadiia > Brocadiales > Brocadiaceae > JBDIVL01. The sequence goes on from JBDIVL010000084.1 coordinate 4,525, forward strand.
TCAGACAAACAAGTAACGATATTGTCAGAAATCAGGGAGGACCGTGGCTTTCGGAGTAACAAGAAGCCGTTGAAAAACTTTTGGAAGTATTGTTGACTGCAGGAAAATGCCAGCAGACCAAGAGCCTATCCGATCTTGTCGGGAGGTTGCTTTTAGCCTGGAACTCTTGCAATAGCAAGATATTTTGATACCAACTAATATAGATCAGAATTAAGTTTATAAACATTTTGCGGGTCCCCAAAAACAAAAAAGGACAATTTTATCATACGGAAAAGTACGCACACTTAAACCTTCAAATGTTTGACACCTTCACAGATAACCTAAAGAATCATAACATTGTCCTTCTGTTATATTGGGGATAGTGATTCGTATACAGAAAGAAGTTTGCGAATTTGTCATAAGATACCCAAGATCTTTTCATTGAAATACTCCTGGTATATTCGTTTTAAGTTAGCCTTGAAACCATCATAATTACTACGAGAATTCCTCTCCTACGTATCACGTCATGCGTTAATAATTGACATGAATATCCTGAAATGGCAACTTAAAAAGTGAAATTTATAGAAAATATCAATTTGAGTTGAGGGTTATAAACGCAGCAGCGTCCTGGTGTACAAAGCCAGTAATGGTGTGCCAATCCTTTGTGGAAATAATTAGATTGCAACTAATACCATACCAGGATGTTTTTATATACCTCCATTGTCCTTTCCGCTATTTTTTCCCAGTTATACCTTTGAGATACCATCGTTATTTGTTTCCTTCTTTCTGCCTCACCGGGAGGTTTCGAAATACACTCTTGCATTTTTGCAGCAAGTGCGGGGATGTTTCCCGCCTGAAAAAATCTATCTCCCAAAATTTCCACATTTCTATTAGCAGGGATATCTGATGCAATACAAGATAAGCCGTAACTCATAGCCTCAAGCAAAACGATTGGTAATCCCTCATAATAAGAAGGAAGCACAAAAAGTCCTGCATGACTATACAACTCATGCAATGATTTTCCCGTTAGAAATCCCGTTAAAATAATGTCATTGTTATTTTTTGCCTTTTCTTTTAAACGTAAGCTATACGCATCTTCATGATCGGCACTGCCAACAATGACTTGTTTCCAATTATCCGCACGTAATTCAGTTTCCGATGTTTGAGATTTGAAATTCCATGTTGAAAATCGATTAAAAGCATCAATGAGATCGTGGAAACCTTTTTCAGGAACAAAACGGCCCACAGATAATATATATTTCCCTTTGGTTAAAGCATATTTTTTTAGAATGTCGTCGGTTTGCAAAATCTCAGGTATTGTTACACCATTAGGAATAACAGTTACATCCCTATGATATTTCTTTCTGACATGGGCAGCGATTGTTTCTGAAATACAGACAATACCGTTCGCCCATTTACAACCAAATCTCTCACCGAGTATTAAGATTAACCTTGCAAATTTACCCCACTTCTTCCTTTGATAGTCTGGCCCATGATGGGTCATTACAACTTTTAGCCCTAAAAGTCGTGCAATTGGAATGAACAGAGAAGGGCCTATTGCGTGGATGTGCAGAATGTCTGGAGAAAACCTTTTGACGACAAAAATCCCAATAAAGGTATGGAGAAATGCCTCGAGAGATTTTTTCTTGAGACAGGGCAGAGGAATTAATGTGATCCCTTTGTAGGAACCGATATTGAGATTGACATATGGTTTTCTGGTAAAAACCGTTACCTCACACCCCATCTTTACCAGGTAAGGGTATAAATTTTCACAGTGCGCCTCTACACCACCCTGAATATGGGGAAAACCACGGGTTCCAAGTACAGCGATTTTCATCTTTACGGTAACCTCCATCGTTCAACGTAAGTGCATACCAAGAGTACCTGGAGGGAAAATTACCCAGCTACCTATAAACGGTGGTTATATTTTTCTCTAAGTACTCATGATATTTTCTGGGATAAATTGTTTGTTATCGTTATTCATCGTTATTTGTTATCAAGGTTGGTTTCATCTTGTAGAATGAACCACACGTTTATCATTGGTCTGGAAGGTTTTCGATTGGTGCCAGGCACATACGGAATGTGCAAAACGTTTTGGTTCAATCGTGGACGATTGCGCCAGCCTGGACGTTCAGCAGGTGCTTATGGTAACTTTCTTACTTTCCCAGCATCATTTTGGCTTTTTCCTTTATTATCCAAAAAGTTGGTTTCATAAAATACTTCTTCATGACTGGTGCGGCAGTGCCGATCATCCAGCAATTCTTAGGGCATGTCTTAACCTGTTCCCGTATCTGTTTTGCCTTCTCTCCATACCATATTTCATCAAAGGATTTTTCTTTAAGGTTACCCATACTTCCAAACCAGACATTTTCTTCCATTCCATTACAGGGTTTGATATCCCCCCAGGGATCCAAAAAGAAATTCTCTGTTCCCGCCTCACAGGGAAGAAGCCGTTTGCTGCCTTTTATATAGTTAATGAGGCCGTAATTAAAATAAGCACGATATAAGTTTTTGATTTTTTTGCCCTTTAATAAATCCTTTATAAGCTCTTCAAAACAGGAAATTACCTCGTCTTTATTATTGATTTGATTATCGTACTTATGAAAATAAAATGAGTTGTGTACCGCTGCAGTCGCAAACTCAACATTCATTACCTTGGCTAGCTGATA
>JBDIVL010000085.1:0-6969 GCA_039794405.1 Candidatus Jinrextremum sp.
GGAAGTTCAGGGAACGGTATTCAATCTTCTGGATAAGGATTACAGCGATCCGGGGCCCATTTCCATACCGGATGACCTGCCTAGACCGGGAAGAACGTTCTTTATAGGGTTGAGTTATCAATTTTAGGTTTTTTGTGCCTAAATCCAGCCAGCCACCATCTTTAGTATTTGGTATTTCATTCCCACTCAATTGTGCTGGGAGGTTTCGTACTAATATCATAAACTACACGGTTGACACCCTTCACCTCATTGATGATCCGGTTAGAAATAACCCCTAGTACCTTATTGGGCATACGGTACCAGTCAGCAGTCATAAAGTCTGTCGTTTCAACAGCACGAATGGCAATGACATTTTCATAACTTCTTTCATCACCCATGACTCCTACAGTATTTAATGGTAAAAGTACGGCAAAACACTGTGCTATGGAACGGTAAAGTCCGGCTTTCTGTATTTCCTCTATAACAATCTTATCGGCGCTACGGAGAATCTCCAGGCGCAGTTTTGTTACTTGCCCGATAATCCGAATGGCTAATCCTGGCCCCGGAAACGGATGTCGCCAGATTAATTTTTCCGGCAACCCAAGTTCTTCTCCTATTTTGCGAACTTCATCCTTAAACAAAAACCGCAAGGGTTCTACCAGCTCAAACCCTAATTCGGCCGGTAAACCACCTACGTTATGGTGGCTTTTAATAGTTGCCGTCGGGCCTCCGTGGGCAGGAATACTCTCGATGACATCGGGGTAAAGTGTGCCTTGTGCCAGAAATTTCGCCCCGGCTATCTTCTTCGCCTCTTCTTTGAAGATCTCAATGAATTCGTGTCCAATGATTTTACGTTTTTTTTCAGGATCGGTTACATTTTTCAGTTTATCTAAAAACCTGTTCTGCGCATCGATGGCATGGAGATCTACGGTAAAGTTATCTTTAAACGTTTTGATAACTTCTTCAGCTTCGTAGTTTCTGAGAAGCCCATTATCAACAAAAATACAGGACAGATGGTTGCCAATAGCTTTATAGATGAGTGCCGCTGTTACAGCGGAATCAACCCCGCCTGACAGTCCACATACCACCCTTCCATCACCGACCTGCTTTCGGATATCAACTAAGGATTTTTCCATATAAGAGTGCATTTTCCATTTACCGGTACAACCACAAATTTCATAAAGAAAATTATGAATAATCCGGTTTCCTTGCAATGTATGGGTAACTTCAGGATGAAACTGTACACCATAAAATGATGTATTTTTGTGTCTTACGGCTGCGTAAGGGCAATTTTTCGTGAATGCAAGGGATTCAAATTCTGAAGGCAATTCGATAACCTGATCTCCGTGGCTCATCCATACCATAATATTTTTAGCAAGAGAGCCGAGCAGTTTATTCTCATTATGAATAGTACATGCGGTTCTTCCATATTCCCGTGTGGCTGTAGGCTGAACGGTAGCCCCTAGCATCTGACAGCCGAGTTGCATTCCATAACAAATGCCGAAAATCGGTATTCCCAATTTTACTATTTCTTCATCGCAGCGAGGCGCATTCTTTACATAAACACTTGCCGGGCCACCGGTGAGGATAATGCCCTTTGGATTAATCTTCTGTATTTGCTTTGCTGTAATCTTGTATGAAACTATCTCACTAAAGATATTGTTTTCTCTCACCCGCCGTGCAATAAGCTGAGCGTATTGAGAGCCAAAATCAAGGATTAGGACTTTTTCATTATTCTCTTCAATCATTTCGTTTTCCTGGATATAATTTTTGCTATGTGGTTCAAGTTAGACCTTCGGTTCCTTTTTATGAATTCGGATAAGGGGTGAAGATTTTCAACCCCTGCGACTTTGATATGCTAAAAGTTATTGTAACATACTTAATCAGAATTGGCAAAAAATGGCAATGAAAAATATTATCTGCGAAGTACCGAAAAGTAATAAGGAAGTCTTTATCGATCCACCGATAAGCAGTATTCCAGATCTAGTACAAGAAAACAGACGAAAGATCCGTGGTTATAGATTTGAAATAAATAATGTCCCATTTCAGGTACTGCGCGATAAGACCCGTAATGAATTGCTGCATAGGGCGATAAGGTATACGGGAAAGATCAAATCTTTATTCGGAGATTATGGATCGGAATTGCCCTTGCACACTAAAAACGATATTTTGCAAGATGCATCATGGCAGATAAATCAAGGGAGAATATTGATAGAAGGGTCTATTTTAGATTATGATTCAATCAAAAATATGCCCATTATCCAGACCGGCCATGAACCCGTTCTTTATCACCCTGGCATATGGATAAAAAACCATCTCATTCAGCAATTGTCAGAAAAACTGAATGGTATTGGGGTAAATATGATCGTGGATAATGATGCATGTAATATGGGTTTCATATACGTACCGGTTTTCTTTACGGAACCGGCTGCAATTCAGAAGGTGGCATTTATAAAGAATAAGGAGAATGTGGCGTACGAAGAAATTAAGTTCGATGATTTGAAAATACTACTCCGGTTTAAAGAAGAGGTAGTGGCCTTGTTAAGGAAAAATATTGATAAGGGACTTACGACCCATTTGTTCCAGGCAGTCGATAGAATTTCTCCTGACTCTTTTTCTCATATTACCAGAAGGTATGAGAAGATGAAGCGTGGAACACGGGAAAAAATTATTTTTGGAAATATGCTGGTTTCATTTGAGAGGTTTATGAACCGTGTTATGGAGTACCACCGGCGAGGTTGTATCGATATGGCAGAATTATTAACTACTGCAAGAAGTACGCTGGAAGAAGAATTTTCCCTGAAGAACCTTGAGGTTCCTGTTTCCTGGATGTGTGATACCGAAGGATTCTATTATTTTCTGATGCACATTCTCTGTGAGGCAGACCGGTTTGCCACAATCTATAATGAGAAGTTGGCTGAATACCGGATTCTTCATAAAATCCGTTCAAACGCTAATCCTTTACCAAACTTGAAAACCACGGGAGATTTGGTTGAGTTACCCTTTTGGGTGTGGAAGGCAGGGGGGCAGAGGGATAAGTGCTATCTATTAAGTGATGATGAGTTTCTAAAAATTAAAGACGGGTCGGATATCCTAATTACATTAAGAAAAGACGATAACATGCTAAAAAATATATCGCGACTAAAAACGTTGATGGAAAATCAAATGAAAATACGCCCACGGGCTATAACAACAACAATGTTTTCCCGGTTGTTCTTTTCCGATATGTTTATTCATGGGATCGGAGGGGCGAAATATGATACGATTACTGACGAAATTATCAGGGAATTTTTTCATGTTGATCCTCCGGATTTTGTTACCGTTTCTACAACTCTTTTTTTGCCTTTCGACATACTCGATTTGGATCATAGTATCCCGCAAATCATGCACCATGACCTCAGGGATATGAATTACAACCCGGAGCGGTACGCTTCCGCAGAGATACAAAATGATGCAGAGTTTGCATGCAAAGTTGAAAAAAAACAAAAACTGTTAGAGGAGATGCCTGCAGGTAATAAAGAGAAGAGAAGGTGGTGCTTTCACCAAATAAAAGAATTGAATAAATCAATGCTGAGTCAAATACATACGAAACTTTTGGAGAAACAAAGAGAGATTGATACTACTGCACAAGCGTTAGCCTATAATAAAGTCGCGGGATTTCGGGAGTATCCTGTTTATATTTATCCTATGGAGACTCTGAAGGAACATTTTTTAAGCGTTTTTTCCTGAGAGTGAAGTAAAGATATAAGGCAGTAATGGCACCAATAATAGTACCAATGATAATAAGGTCTGTTTTCAGTACCAGGATGGAATAAAACGCTTCTTTTACATCAATTTCTACTAATAACACCCATGTAACATCTCTCAAATTATCAAGGGGTGTGTATGCACTAACAACGGGAATATTACGATAATCTCTTACGACCCTTACATCGGTGTTACCCCGGAGGGCCTCCCGTGTGGCCTCTGTATTAATTTCGAGTTTTAAAATAGTATTTTGGGCAAAAAACCTTGATTTTGAACGCATGAAATTATCGTCACCAACAATATAGATTTCACCTGTTTCACCTAGGCCATCTCTTTGTGCTAAAAAGATATCTATTTTAGAATAAGGTATTTCTACAATAACAACGCCGAGGAGCTTATTGGTAAGATCGTATACAGGCGCTACTCCCATGAATATAAAATCTTTTGCCTCTTCACACCACGTCAGATCAGAAAATTTAATATTGTTTATTCCTTCTCTGTATATTTCACCAATAGTAAAGGAGCTAAATTCTCCGGTTTTTAGATTTGTTCCAATGTACTCATCTTGTTTAACTCCGAATACTACATTTCCATCCATATCCGCCATAAAGATGTTATGGTAACCATATTGTCTTAGAAAATGCTCAATCAGGGGACCATAATACGTGTCCACTTGCTTATAAGAAGGGTCCTGAAGACCACCTGTCTTAAATGCATATGAGAATCGTGGTAAACTCTGGACGATTAATGGATTTTTGGAGAGTACATTAACATCTCCATATCTCTCGTAGAAAAAATTTTGTATTTGCAGCTTTTTGATCTCTCGTACGGAGATCAAGTGGTTTAAAACTTCGTTCCTTAAGGCAGGGCAAAGGGTTTTATAGGTCAATGGCGCCATGATGACCAGAAAAGTTAAAATTGCAATACCCGACGCAATGAGTACCTTATTTATTGGCTTCAATTTAATACGATTATGATTATAAAAAATTTATGTCGATGGAAAATAAAATTTCAAAAAATAATATAATACTCTTTTGAATTGTTTTGTCAAGCCTTTATGGTATTACTCTGTAAAAACATCTTTTTTATGGAAATTTTTTGTAAGCGTTCAGCTATCGGCAAGCTTCGGCCAAATTGCTGATAGCTGAATGCTATACTTATCAATTTTCGCTTGGTTGTGGCTACGCCGTACTATGGTATGCCTGAATGAAAAAATTTATGTCATCCAAATCCCCGCCTACTATCTCAAGGGTGAAGTGGGTAATGTGGTTTTTTTTAAGAATACCAATAGTCTTATCCATATCCATATCATAATCACGTGAGAAATGAGAATGGGTATCACCATATGGGTATTTTAGATCCCATGTATATGGAGTCTGATTTGTATTTAAGTGTACACCAACTACCTGACATTTTTTACAGATTGCATCAAGACCATTGTAGAAATCAAATTTATTCAGGATGGCGGATGCCCACAAGTGTCCCGTGTCAAGCCATATTGGACAATCAAGATAGATAAGATGTTCTGGTATCTGATTGCCGTTACCGATACCGGGAAAATCATTCTCTATGCAAAGTATGTAGGACGGATATATTTCCCTCAGTCGTTTCATATGTATTTTCACGGTGTTCTGATAAATTCGAAACTCCTCCGTCTCTAAAAATTTTGGATCCATTACTCGTGTGTTACGGAAGCGATATTTCTTGTCAACAGCATCACGCAGTACCTTACCGTAATTGGCCGGATCATTTTTAATGGGTTTTTGTGTCATAAAAAAACCATGAAATAATGCAATGTTACTTTGAAGGGATTGCATAACGTGCGTGGTATTCTGAAATTCTGTAAGGAGCGTGTTAAAATCATTATTGGCTAAATTCATGAAATAATCAGAGAGCACAGGGGCATGTATTGAATATTTAACGTTAAGTCCTTTTATCTTGTTGTATAAATCCCTTGTGATGGAGTTGTGTAATTGAATTCCGAATTCAAAACCACGGGACTCAACGAAATCCTTACATCGTTTTATCTTTTCAAAAATATCGTGGTGGTTAAAACACATGGTACTTAACTCTATTTTTCTACGCATTTTTTGATATAACCTCTGGCGAGGCAAAACCTCAGGCCGATAAAAGGGATGATGATCTGTCAGATGTCAGCAATCAGCAATTGGGCAGAAGCCACAAGCAAACTGTTGACATCTGACTCCTTATACAATATGGGTTACTTTAAAACTTGATTCGTTGGTAAAGACAAGCCGTTGACAAAGTTTTTAAAGAGATGTTACTTGTTACTAGTTTCACGCTGTTTTTTAATAGTTTTTTCTTTTCCCGGTAGAGTTATGATAACTTTGGTATATTCTCCCTCAACACTATCAATGGTGAGCTTACCATTATGGTCATCAATAATCTTGCGGCTGATACTTAATCCTAATCCAGTTCCTTTGCCAGCAGGTTTTGTGGTGAAAAATGGATTCATTATCTTGTCTTTAATATTGGCAGATACGCCTGTTCCATGGTCATAAAAGGTAATCTTCACATAAGGCTGGTTATTTATCATGATTTTTTCGCCTAAGATTTCGACGATCTTATTCTCATGTATTCCTGGATATTTTTGGTTCAGGGCATATCGTGCATTACTGATAATGTTCATAAAGACTTGTTGTGTTTGTTGAAAATCAGCATATATTTCTGGCAAATCTTCAGGAATATCAAATTTTATTTGAATGCCATCTTTTCTGAGTTGTGCCCCTGTCAATACAAGGGTATCAGATAATATTGCAAGTATGCCCGTTATTCTTTTTTTCTCTTTTTCAGGTCTGGCAAAAGAAAGAAGCTTATTGACAATAGTAGCTATGCGATCTCCTTCTTTCATAATTCTACCGGCAAGGTCTTTTTCTTTACTGCCTTCACAACTTTTATTGAATAAAATCTGAGCATAATTAATGACACCACTTACGGGATTATTGATCTCATGAGCTACTCCTGCTGCTAATTCTCCTATTAATGCTAAATGTCTGGACCGTTCTGTTTCCTCTTCCAGGTTTATTTTTTCCGTAATATCCAGCGAAGAGCCTAAGATACCAATAACATTACCTATTTCATCTTTTATGGGGACTTTAATTCCTGAGCTAAACCACCCGCTAAGCGGGTGTGAATAGCAAAAGCTAAGCTGTAGTATTTACAAAAAAAATCTCCTTCAGTATATTGCGATTGGGAATGCTTTAAGATTGCAATATAGCAGAA
>JBDIVL010000086.1:0-6761 GCA_039794405.1 Candidatus Jinrextremum sp.
ATGTGGTTTGGATTTGTTGTTCTCATTTTTACTTATAATTATATCGTCCATTTTCGCCATTGCAACCCTGTTACCCTAATAATTATAAGCAAATTTGTGAAAACTTGCATTCTCGGACAGCCTGTTATCTATTGACAAAAGAGCCAATAGCATAAACGCTTCGGGCATCTCTATCAAGGAAGATATAAGGCAATTCTTGTTGAAAAGGGCGCCTTTTTTAGCGCTTTGGCGTTATATCCACTTAAACCCTGTCAAGATTACTATGGAAAAGTGTTAAAGAATGCCAAGCCAGATAGAACAGAGCCGTCAAAACCTAGAGGACTTGTTAAGGAGATTAAACATGAATTTATAATAGAGGTAAATGGATTTACCCGAATATTAATCAATTCCAACATATCTTTGTTTGTAATTAAAACTGTTAAATGTATAATCGTTTAGGGACGAAACACATAAAATTGTCAATAGATTAGGTTTGATCCCTACCTTAGGTTCTCTCTCCGCCCGATTCCGGAGCACTCTGCGCAATGTCCGCTGACTCTTTCGTTGCGGGAAAGCTGAGGATAAAGGTACTGCCTCTTCCCATTTGACTTTGTACCTCTATTTTTCCTCCATGCCGTTTGATGATTCCGGACACAATACTCATTCCCAACCCTGTACCACGATCCTTGGTGGTAAAAAAGGGATCGAAGATTTTTGACTGCGTTTCTTCGTCCATACCGATACCTGTGTCTGAAATGTTTACAATAACGTTTCCACCCTCTTCCCTAGTAGAAAAGGAAAGCGCCCCCCCATCAGGCATGGCGTCGATAGCGTTATTGATGATATTTATAAATATTTCCCTCAACTCCAAAGGATTGCCTTTTATGCCTGGAACGTATTCAACATTTTCGGAATTTATGGTATAGGTGATTCCTGTTTTTGTGCGTTCCTTCCTTTTATGAAGAGTTAAATCAATTGTTTCTTTTATCACTTCCCATAAATCTACCGGCACATATCCGTGGCGATCTTCCTTAATCCTGGCGGATTTATTTATACGACGGACAATTTCAGTGCCATCCTTGATTGATTTGCGTATTAAACATAACTCCTCCAGCAATTTTTCTTTGTCTTTATTGCCACGCATCAACATCTGTATCTTTCCGTCTATGATTGCAAGGATATTGTTAAACTCGTGCGCAACCTCGCTTGCCGCAACCCCCATTGCATGTAATTTTTGTGCTTGCAACAGGTCTTGTTCCCTCCGCTGGCGTTGAATGAGATCAAGACCGTAAACATTAACTTGGCCTTCTTTTGTTACTGGCGCAAACGTAAGAGAATCGATATAGTGACCAAATTTACATTCGTGTGTCATGATTATTTTTTCTGTTGTTAAGCGCATACTTCTTCCTGTGATTCTTTCCATAAACTTTCAGCGTAAAATAAAAAAAACGAGTGTCTTTCGGAATTCGGAATCCAATCGTCCGCAAATTTTTCAAATTCTCCTACATATCCGCGAAAAAAGGATTTCAGCTTGTCATATTTTTTATACCGGTCAAATAAAAATTCTTCTTCACAACACATTACAAACTTTTTCCAAGACTCTGATCCCTTTTTTATCCAATTTTTCCATACATCTGCGGGGTTATTCCAATCGACATCCTGATTTTCATCATTTTTGATTACATTATATAATCTGTTTGAAATCTCCATAGTTTCCTCCCTGTTTAAAGCATACTTTTTACACATATACGGTTATGATGTCCTGTGTGCGCAACCCTTTGATTTTATTCTTTAGGTCTGTCAAATCTGAGAATTTGACAATATATGCATCAGCAGCCCATGGCATAAAATTATCTTTATAATTGCTATAAGCAGTATGAATTATAATAGGAATACTTTTATGTTTGCTTAGAATCGTGCCCATGGCCTCATCTGGCATAATTAAGTCCATTAAAATCATGTCTGGTCTTTGTTTTTGTATTTTTTTTATGGCATCTTTGCCGTTAATAGCTGTTACGATTTCGCAACCTTCAAGCCTTAACTCATGTTCAATAAGCAAGCGCAGATAATTGTTATCCTCTACAAGAAGAATGGTAGTCAAGTTACCAAGCCCCCTTTCTTTTGATATTATACCTAACGAGTACTCGTTAGGTTTTCTTCTTAAGTTCTCATACTGGGATCATTAGAAACAAAAGATATGCCAAAGTTATGGAATTAATGCGTTAACCGATTATTAAGTAGTTTTTGTTCTAAAAGTTTATTGTCTTTTTATAAAAAGTCAGGTAGGTAAATAACTTAGAATCAAATGGAGACTTTTTCCCTTACTGAGGTATATGGATAATTGAAATAAATGGTGGGATTAATGAGGCTTTTTACAGTTGAAAAAGTGTGAAATTTGCACAATGTGTGAAATGCACAATGTGTGAAATTTACAGTTACCTAGGGAAATTATCCTGGTGTTGTATGTTAAATTCTTTGATCTTATTGTAGATGGTTCTCCGGGATATGCCCAGCAATTTGGCAGCATTAGTCTTATTCCAATGGGTTTTTTTAAGCACCTGTAAGATTGTGTTATACTCAGCACCCCTTTCATCCACAGACGGAACAGATTCTATCTCTCTAAATTCATCCGGAAGGTCTTCAACGGTAATAACTGTTTTCTTACAGACGACAAAGGCATGTTCCAGCACGTTTTCAAGTTCTCTGATATTTCCGGGCCACTTATAGTCCATAAATATCTTATAGACGTCATTAGAAAGGGCATCGATATTCTTTTTTAACTTTTGATTGAATTTTTTTATAATATGTTTTACCAGAAGGGGAATGTCTCCTGGTCTATCCCGAAGTGGTGGCGGAGAAAGCACTACTACCTTCAATCGATAATAGAGGTCTTCGCGAAATTTTCCAAGCCTGACTTTTTCCTGAAGGTTTTTATTGGTTGCTGCCACTACGCGCACATCTACCTTAATTGGGGTAGCATCTCCAACACATTCAAATTCTTTCTCCTGAATCACTTTGAGTAGTCTTTGCTGAACACTTAAAGATACGTCACCGATTTCATCCAGGAATATCGTTCCCCCATCGGCTCTTTTAAACCTGCCTGTCTTATTTGCGACTGCACCCGTAAAAGCGCCCTTGCTGTGCCCGAAGAGCTCACTTTCAAGGAGGGATTCTGTAAGAGCGGAACAATCTACCTTTACAAACGGCCCTTGACTACGCACTCCGCCGTAATGTATAGCTTCGGCTATAAGCCCTTTCCCAGTGCCGCTTTCTCCGGTAATAAGTACTGTGGTATCGATATTATACAGGTACTCTATTATAGAATAAAGGCGCTGCATCTTCTCGTCTTTTCCTACAATATTGAAAAGACCTTTTTTGTTCTCTAACTCTTTTTCTAATTCAAATATATCCGTTTCATCTTTAACTATTACGACACAACCGGAAATGTCATTCTGATGATATATTAAAGGAAATGTATTCATGGATATCAACTGTCTCATATGGTCTGTATGATTACATTGGAAGCGATAAATATCAACAGGTTGCTCCTCCAAAATCGTTTTTTTAATGGCCTCAATACACTGCCCGCAACACATTTTTGGAATAGCATCGAATGGCCTCCCTATAGCTTCTTCGCGTGAAAAACCACATATTGTTTTTACCGCATCATTAACCTCGATAACTTTCAAATCCTTATCCACTGTTATGATGGCATCTTTGACACTCCTGAAAATAGCTTCAAGATTAGCATGGCTCTTATTCTTTTCATCAACAAGGACCTTATGCCTTAAGGCCATGCGGATAATACGCAACAGAGCCTCTTTTTTAACCGGCTTTGCTAGATAGTCGTAAGCTCCAAGACGAACTGCTTCAGATGCAGACTCTATACTTGGGTATCCGGTAAACAGAATTACAGGACAGTTTAAACGTTTTTCATTAACCTTTCTTAAAACATCAATGCCTGTTTTGTCTCCTAAAACTATATCCGTTAAAATAAGGTCTATATATTTCGTATTAATTATTTTTAATGCATCGTCGAAATCCATGGCGTCAAATACTTCATATCCTTCTTTTAGAAGAAATTCCCTTATGGTAAATCTAATGGATTTCTCATCATCAATTATCAGTATCTTTGTTTTCATTATTTTGTCGTGAATTTTTCTACAGGCAGATCAATGATAATATTTGTAAATTCTCCATGTATGCTTTCTATCGTAATTTTGCCGTCATGATTGTTAACTATATTTTGACTTATGCTTAAACCAAGACCGGTTCCTCTGGCCTGTGGCTTGGTGGTAAAAAAGGGATTTGTTACTTTACTTAATATGTTTTCCGGAATTCCAATTCCCCGGTCATAGAATAGAATTCGAACATACGGGTAATCGTCAATTAACATTTTGTTGCATGAGATTTCAAGTATTTTATCTTTGTCTTTACCGGGATATTTTTCATTTAAGGCATATCGCGCATTTTGTATAAGATTCAAAAATACCTGATGAATCTCTTGTGGATTTGCGATTATTGCGGGTATATCTTTTGGGATATTGTCTTTAATAATGATATTATCCTTTTCCAACTGTACCTTAGTCAGTTTTAGGGAATTGGAAAATAGTTCATATATTTGAACAGGCCTTTTTTCGCTTGTTTTGCTTCTCGAAAGAGAAAGAAGGTTTTGGGTTATATCTGCTATACGGTTCCCTTCTTCTATAATTAATTTACCAAACTTGTGTGCCCTGCTATCTTCATCACTTTCATCCGCAATAAGTTGGGCATAATTTATTATGCCATAGATGGGATTGTTAATTTCGTGAGATGCACCTGCCGCCAACTCTCCTATCATGGCCAACTGACTGGCACGCACATTCTCTGCCTGTAATCTTATTTTCTCAGAAATGTCCCTGATGATACCTAATGTCCCGATTAATTTTCTGCAATTAGTGTTTACGTCAAGCTCGTAATCACCAGTGGCAGTTACTGCACAATAATAAGTTATGGGATTTTCATTCACAGTCGTATTACTAGTCCCCGTCTCCTGGAGTTTTTGCAACAATCGTACCTCCATGTTTTTTATCATGCTCTCTCTCATTCTTCTTTTGTCAAAGAAACCGGAAACATCTTTGTCGCCGGTTACCTTATTTGCATACTTAGGGAAAACAATAAAGTTACTGAATGTTTCAATATCATCCGGGTGTAATATCACACTAAAGTGTTTACCTACAAGCCATTTCGGGTCATAACCTAAACATATGATAGAATGGTTTACAAATGTAAAATAACCGTCCAAATCAATTTTGTAGATTATGTCAGGTATTGTCTGTATAAGGGCCCTGTATTTTTCCTTGCTTTGCTTCAGTTTTTTCATCGCCATCCTGCGCTCGGTAATGTTCATAATCATTCCGGACACGGTGTCTCCATCAAGGGTTGCGCTCATGACTATGTTTAAAGTATCTCCATTCTTACTAATAAACTCGCACTCAAATTCATCAACACCGCCCGACCTTTTAAGTTTATCAAATAAAACGTCCCTGTCATTTTTGTTTTTATAAATCTGCAGCACATTATACAACATCAATTCTTCCGGCGATTCATATCCCAGCATCATTGACAATGCTTTATTTGCATAAAGAATATTGCCACTGAGATTTGTTTTGTATATCCCAACCAGGGCATTGTCCACTATAGACCGGTATTTTCTCTCTGACTCTTCCAACGCTTTATTAGCCTGTGTTAATTTCTCCTCATTTTGTAACTCCTCAAAAATCCTCTTTGCTACAGACGGTAAAAGGCCAAAGAATTCACCTTCCTTCACAATATAGTCCCGGGCGCCGGACTTCATCATTTCTACTGCTATCTTTTCGTCTCCATGTCCCGTCATTATGACGAACGGAATTTTAAACTGCCGCTCGTTAAAGACTTCCACAATCTGTGTTGCGGACATATCCCCCAACCTGTAATCCAGAAGGACAAGATCGGTAGGATTGCCGGCAATCCAGTCAATAGCCTGTGTCCCGCTATTTGCAACTGCTACATCAAAGCCTGTATTTCTCAAGTACTTTGCAATCAGACGCGACAAGCCCTCATCATCTTCCACAACAAGAATCTTACGGGTATTTGCCATTTCTTCTTTTACACGATCTTTTTTTCGCCCTTTTTTTATCATCCGGCTAATTCACACTCCATTGAGAACGGGTAAACTGACTATCTTCAGGAAGAGACCCAGTTTCCTGATAGCATCGGTAAATTTCTCATAATCAAGTGGTTTTGTGATGTAAACACTACACCCAAGTTTGTGGCAGTTGTCAACTTCCCGGGGATCGTCCGTAGTAGTAACCATGATCACAGGCATCTTACTCAATTCAGAATCCGTCTTTATCTGACGCAGGACTTCAACGCCGTCAACCTTAGGCATACGTATATCCAGTAATAACAGATACGATTTGCCATGTTCCCTATGAGGCCCTTTTCCCTTCAGGAACAGAAAGTCCAGAACGTCCTGCCCATCCTTGAAAAGCATGATGTGGTTACTAATGCCTGCCCGGTTTAAATTTTTTGTAATAAGCGATGCATGCCCTTCATCATCCTCTGCAACAATTATCGTTAATTCCTCTTTTTTCTTCGCTTCTTTTGTTATCATTCGACACTCCTCTTAAATTAATGTTTATGCCGGTAAGGACACAAAAAACTTACTCCCTTTTCCGGGTTCAGATTCTACCCATATCTTTCCGCTATGTCTGTTAAGTATCCTGCGAACAATGGTCAGTCCTAATCCCTCTCCCCCTGCA
>JBDIVL010000087.1:0-5897 GCA_039794405.1 Candidatus Jinrextremum sp.
TAATTCGAGCCGCAGCTTTCAGCTAGTTACAAAATTTTTTCTAATGCTTTAATTGCCTGTAGGTTACGGGTTATTGTTTAGAAATATAAACATTATGCCTAAATATGTTATTGCGCGGCCAGGCGAGGCCAGGCGAGGTATGGCGCGGCGAGGCCCGGCGAGGCGTGGCGAGGCGTGGCAAGGCGCGGCATGGCACGGCAGGGCCAGGCGAGGCGGGGCTTGGCGGGGCAAGGCAAGGCGAGGTAAGGTTATTTAATCAAATTTACGGAGGGTAAAAAATTAAAACCTGTGCAGACTGTAATAATCTTCGGGATGTTATTCCTGTAAAGCACGGCATAATCTGTTACAGCGAATCAAAGGTACATTGCCGTGCTGGTCTCTTAAAAAAAGCAAGGGGTGGGATAAAGATTTTTTTCTACGGCTTCCGCAGAAGTAGGAAAGATACCTGGTATCAGGGAAAACTCGTATACAAAGATTGGGCTATAGCTAAAGATTGTCCTGGGTTTGAAGAGGCTTAAAAACAAATGTTCGTAAATGTCAAAAAAGTAATTGCAATAAATATTCCACTTGGTATTATCCAGGTATTCACACATATTCACTTCTCTAAAATTTAATAATTTTTTAGGAGCACATTAAAATGACACAGGCAACACTTAAAAGGCCTGAAGTAGCCGAATCCGAAAAAGTCAAATCGCTTATCGAAGAGAAACTCGGATTGTTCGATTCTATGTGCAAATTAAGCGGAATTATTGACATTGACGGCGTTACGGATGAAGGGAAAATTAAAATCCTCAACCACAACCTTGAGGCTGGGTTTGAGGTGGAAGTTGAGACCGTCCTGAAGACACCGATTAAGGATTTGATGCTTGCCCTTGAAACCGGCATACATACACGGCTCTTCGGGGTTAGCCGAATTGTAGGATACTATAGTCGAATATCGAATTGGAATTTATCAAAAATTGGTGAGCTGCAGGATCGACATAAGGGTAATTACGGCGTTGGTTCTTAGGCCGTCTCACTCTCAGGCGGCTACTGCGGATAGGCTCCGCTTTTCTCTCCTTTCAGCGGAGCCTATTATTAACATTTTTGTGGAGGGTAAAAAATGACAGGTTGGAAAAGTAAAGTTGCTGGAGTGGGTGCGATTTTCACAGGTTTTGGAATGATAGTTAATTGCGTTGTGGCAGGTGATTATAGCAATCTTAATGAGGCGTTTATGACAATCTTTGGCGGATTCGGCGTGTTAGGTGTTGCGCATAAAATAGAAAAGTTAAAAGGCTAAGAGGTTGTAAATGCAAAAAAACAAAGTTTATTCTCATGTTAAAACAAACGTAATACTTATTCACGGCGTTTATTCGGATGGAGAAAACTTTGTAAATTTCAAAGACAAACTTATCAACGATGATTCGCTTTTCTATCTCGATATGCGGGTGTCTATCATAGACTACGACACGCTATTTCTTGCACAAGGACGCACGCCCTGGGCACGTGGAATTGTGGCAAAGTATGTAGCGGCAAGGCTGGCGGCTTGTACGTACAAATACCCGAATGCGCGCACTGTTGTGATTGCGCATTCCTTCGGTACATACGCAATCGCAAGGGCAATCCAGGAAGCCTTTAGCCACTTCAGGGTAAATACGCTTATCCTGCTTGGCTCAGTGGTGAAGCGTGGTTTTGAGTGGGATAAATACCAGGTATCGGTTTATAATTTCGTCGGGAAAAAAGATTATGTTGTTTTAGCGTCTGCACTTTGGGGAACTGGCTGGAGCGGGCGCTTTGGATTTAAAAGAAGTAATTCAAATGTGACTGAGTTTGTAAGGGATTGGTCGCATAGTGATTATATGCAGGGTTATGATGATTTTGTTGAGATAATCAAAAACTCTCAGAGGGAAAAAGAATGAAGATAATTTGCGTATTAGTATTAGGCGTCTTATGTTTTATGGGCTGCGCATCGGTAAAGTATGTAAATCCTGAAACAAAAGAAGAATTCAAATATTCAAGGCTTGGTTGGATGAAGATAAACGGCTTTTCTGCATCAATAGATAAGAACGGAACAAAGAATATCAACCTTGAAAGCAGCGAAGGAACGAGCGGCGACCTCGGCAAGGCGCTTATCAACATAACTGAAGTTATAAAAAACATACCTATAGCGGTGCCATAAAAAAGGGATATCGACAGTGAAAAGATTAATAATCAAACTCTGTGATATAATCGATGTGATATCGTATTTCGTGATGGAGCCACCTTTGAGGGCGAAGTAATGAGTGAAATTACAATTGCCGATGTCGAGCTTAAGATGGGTAATATGCTTGAGCAATGGACTGAAAAAGTAGCGGACAGGTGCGTCGAGAAGATAAAGAATGCGCAACATGATTGTGAAGCTTTTAGAATATTTCGGGATAAAGAAAACGTCAAAGATTTCTATAAAACAAAAGAAATGCTGCAGACACATATCGAGATACACAAGAAAAAAGAGTCGACAGTAAAATGGCTTATAGGGTTGCTGGTTTCTGTGTTTCTTGGTTTGATTGGACTAATTATAAAGCTTTGGAAGTAGTGTATGGATAGATCTCTTGAAAGTCTAAAAATATAAAAGTTGTTCGCTGAAAATAATAGAGCTAACGCTTATGCGATGTTCTATCAGGCGTGCGAATTAGTACAAAAATCATTACAGACTATTTGTGCGTTCGAACAAAGATGTTTAGAAATAGATAAGCAGATTGAGGCCGAAGCTACGGCCCAACAGATTCAGGAGTATCTAAAATGCGAAAAATAATTATCTCAATACTTCTCTTTGTTTTAGGTTTATATCTTTCTGGTTGTGTAACTGCTCCAGCTAAAGAAGAACGCTGCGGGCGAAAGACTATTGAGGTGTACGACCAGGAAGGGAAAACTACAGAACACATTATTGTCGGGGATGGCTATATCACAGTTTATGATAAAGACTGGAATACCAAGGGATATGGGAAGGTGGAAAAAAGATAATGGCCTCAATAAAACCCTTAAGCGAAGCAGTAAACATTCTAAGCGATCTAAAAGAAGAAATTAAAAAAATCGTAAGAAAGAATGATTTTGAGTTTTATTCTTTATCTGAAATACATAATGGAAATCAGAAATTCCTGAAATTAGAGGTAAGCGTAAAAATAATTAGCTAAATTCGGGTTGATACCCATTATTAAAGTGCGAGGATCTATTAAGACCCGTACAGACGAAAATAACGTTTGTACGGGTCTTTTTTTTTGGTTTTAAAACGGTTAAAGTTTCCCGGTGGTCATGTAAAAACTGTACTTTTTCAGGGGAGATACTATTGCCACAGATTGACAAAACAACATTCCAGGCTGCTATGGATAAGTTCGAGTTTTTGTATGGCCGTCTTGACGAGATCGGTCTTTCTCAGCAGGCAAAGCGGGACCTGTTGAAGTACAGAAAGATACCGTCCTGGATAATTCGTACAAATGCGGAACTTGCCAGAGAGCTTCAAATGATTGCTGATGAATTTAAAAACATCCTCGTAAAAGTTATGAAGCTGAGAAGGACCTTATGAGCGTATATTTAAAAGTAGATTTAAGCAGGCTTCAAAAGAAAATGTCTGCGTTAGAAAAGAAGCAGATACCCTTTGCCCTTGCAAAAAGTCTGACCGATACTGCCAAAGAAGTAAAAAAAGAAATTGTAAAAGAAATGAGGAATGTTTTTGATCGGCCAACACCTTACACACTTAACAGTCTGTATATTGACCCTGCGGTAAAAAAGAAAAATAAATTCTCGGCAACGGTAAAGATAAAGGATTCCGCACAAAAAGGAATAGCGCCGGTGAAATATCTCGGCGCTGAGGTTGAAGGCGGAGAGCGTAATCTAAAGCGGTCTGAGATTGCATTACAAAGAAGAGGGTTTTTGTCGAAAGATCGTTTTGTTGTTCCGGGGCGAGGTGTAAGGCTTGATCGGCATGGCAATATATCAGGTAGCCAAATGGTTCAAATATTATCTGCTTTGGGTGCATTTACCGAATCCGGCTTTACTATGAATAGGGCTGGCAAACTCAAAAAGCATAGAAATTTCTTTGTCCCTAAACCTGGGAGCAAGCTAAAGCCAGGAGTATGGGAAAGAACAAGATCGGGTATTAAGCCTATACTCATGTTTGTAAAATCGCCTCAGTATAGAAAAAGGCTTCACTTTTACAAGATCGCACAAAGGGTGTCGGCAAGTAAATTTAACAGAATATTTAAGGCTAATTTTATCCATGCAATGAAAACGGCTTATAAATAAAAGGGGGTGATTGAAATGGCTAAGAAAGGTAAGAGCAGAAAGAAGGGTGGCAGGGGTGGTAAGGGTAGTGGTGGTGGTGGTGGGTAATGACATACGACATAATCAAAAAGGCAAGCAAGCTTACCGATTCGGTAATCATCGGGTTTAGCGGTGGAAAAGATTCTGTTGTGTGTTTGGATCTGTGTATTAAACATTTTAAAAATGTTGAAGCATATTTTTTGTATATTGTTAAGGATTTAGGCTTCCAGGAACGGTATTTGGGCTACATTGAAAAGCGATATAAAATTTCTTTCCACCGCTTACCTCACTGGGTTTTAAGTATTTATTTGTCGGGTTCTACCTATAGGCCGCACACCCAAACATCGGAAAAGTGTAAGGCGATTAAAATCAATGATATCGAAGATGAGATGAGGCAAAGAACCGGCTTTGAGTGGGTTATTACAGGGCAAAAATGCTGCGATAGTATAGACAGAAACGCCATGATAAAACGGTGTGGTGGTATTGATGAAAAGACAAACAGAATTTACCCTCTGGCTTTTTGGAATAATGCAGGTGTCTTTAATTATCTGAAAATAAACCGAATACCATTACCACCTGACTATAACTTATTTAAGGCAAGTAAAAACGCAAGCTTTGGAGGCTTGGCTGGACAGGATTTAAAGGCTGTTAAAGAGAAGTATCCAGAGGATTATAAAAAAATACTAGATGTTTTCCCTTTTGCTGAGGCAGCAGTAAAAAAATATGAGTTTGCAAACAATAACTAAATACCAAAAATTTGAGGCTATAACCATCAATCGGGACCAGATTAAAAATGCTTCTTATAATCCCCGGATGATAGATCAATCAGCCAGGAAAAAGCTTAAGGAGAAGATAAAAGATAGTAAAGTTGGGTTGATTGAAACATTGGTTTGGAATAAGAAAACTGGAAATCTTGTATCCGGCCATCAAAGACTATCAATTCTCGATGACCTTGAAGGTAAAAAGGATTATGCCCTTACCGTTGCGGTAATAAATGTTGACGAAAAGACGGAGAAGGAAATCAATGTATTTATGAACAATCCCAGCGCACAGGGAAATTATGACCTTGATATGCTGGGAAATCTCATGAAAGAGATTGAAGGCGATTATGAAAATATGGGATTTGATAAACTCGACATCGATGTGATGTTTGATGGAAAAACAGAACTGCCTGATGTTCAATCTGAAAATATTTTTGACGATAAAAAAGATAAGGCAAAAGCCGACGTTGAGTCCATCAACAGGATGAAGGAAAGAAGGAAAGAGTATAAAGACAAAAAGAACGAAGAAAACGATCCTGAGTTTTATACGGTCATCGTGTTTCAATCAAGAAAAGAGTGCGACAAATTCTTGAAAGCGTTAAAACTGCCGGTTGATTCTAGGTATGTTGATGGGCGAAAATTTGCAGATTTGGTGGGAGTTCAACTTGATAAAAATTAAGCTTACCTTTTACAGGAAATGGTTTGATTATGCGAATACCTGAGAGTACCCAAGCAAATAAATCAGGTTCCCATTCGCAGCAGGCAAATTTTGTATCTTTTTTTGTGAAAGGTCTGCAATCTGCAATTTTGGCGATACAAAGAGCCTGCCCCGTGGGTAGGCTGTCTATTTTTGGGGAT
>JBDIVL010000088.1:0-5521 GCA_039794405.1 Candidatus Jinrextremum sp.
CTTCTGCTATATTGCAATCTTAAAGCATTCCCAATCGCAATATACTGAAGGAGATTTTTTTTGTAAATACTACAGCTTAGCTTTTGCTATTCACACCCGCTTAGCGGGTGGTTTAGCTCAGGAATTATTGGCGATAAAAGGCAATTGTGCTATCTTGCCATGGCAGACAACATAGCAAAACGAGCTACTCTTGACTTGAACAATACAATCACTAGTCAAGGTGTGACCCCCCTGTTGCTAAGCGAAGCCATCAGCCACTTGTCTTCCGAAAGGTTCGATAATACGGCTTTCACTTCATCGCGGGTCATAACCACTGGCAGGCGTGTTGGCTTGCGGGCACGGATGACCTTGCCGAGATCGCCGACTTCGCGACCGATCACGTGGCGATAGAGGAACAGCAAGGCTGAAAGCGCCTGATTTTGCGTGGAGGCGCTCACCTTTTCCTTCACGGCGAGATGGGTCAGGAAGGCGTTGATTTCCGGCTCAGCTATTTCCGCAGGGTGACGAACCTTATGGAAGAATATGAACCGCTTGACCCAATGACAATAGGTCTGTTCCGTGCGGCGGCTGTAATGACGAGAGCGGAAAGATCCCCGGAGACTGTCCATGAGTTTCGGCTTCCGGTCCGTTTCCGACGTGCCTGATGGATGTTTGATGGTTATGTTCGAACTAATTGTTACGGAACGAGCTTCCCGCATGGTCTTTCCCCCCGGCAAAGATAATCAGGGATTATCATTTACCTTTTTGCAATATCAGGCTTCTTTTAAATGCAGAGATGCTTAGGAAATAGTTTTTCTTTTAAAAAGCATTATTACAAAAGTGAAGAAGAATGCAAGCTTTTTTTCAGAGTTAAATTGGTTCGATTGTTTGTAATAGTTCACCGCAGAGGGCGCGGAGAACGCAGAGAAATAAAGGAAAGATAGAAATTTTGCATAATACTTCTGCTTATACCTCTATTACATTCTCAGCGACCCCGGCGTCCCCCATTTTCATGAGGGCAGGCTCTGTGGTGGGCTGAACTGTTACGATAGCTTAAACCTTCTTATCTTTATCAATAATCTCACCAGGCCCTGTACCTACTCCTGGCCAAATCTTTCTTCCCGGATAGATTGTTGTATTTATCCCTGTATGAACATCATCAGCGATTATAGCTCCAAACTTCCTTCTGCCGGTATCAATCAGTTCGCCTTTCACTTCAGATTTCACGTTTTTATTGTCATGTCTTAAATTAGCGGTTATTGTTCCAGCGCCCAGATTGCTACTTTCTCCAACAACGCTATCTCCAATATAAGAAAGATGAGGAACTTTTGCTTTATCCATAATGATACTGTTTTTTATCTCAACTGCCTGTCCAATATGACAATTATTTCCGATAGAGGTATTTCCTCTTAAAAAACAGTTAGGGCCTATGGTGCAGTTTTCGCCAATAACAACATTCCCGTCAATGTACGTTCCCGGTAAGATTACCGTCCCTTTTCCTACGTGTATCTTCCCTTTTACTACAACGTTCTTCTCTACTTTTCCCTTTATTTCATTTTTTATTTCAGAGACTAAAACGTTATTTACCTGGATTAAATCCCAGGGGTACCCTACAGATAACCAATGCCCTCTTACCTTTTCACAAACGACTTTCTCTTCTTTGACAAGCTCATTGATGTAGTCAATTATTTCGTATTCACCTCGCGGACTTTTTTTCAGCTTAAATTTGAACACATTTTTATCAAACACATATAATCCCGTATTCGCTATGTTTGACACATATGTCCGGGGTTTTTCAATGATGTTTTTCACCCCTTTACCTGACAAAACAAAAACACCGAATCTGCCCGGATCTTCAACTTCACATCCCAGGACAGCGTATTTATGCTTTAAACATGCTTGTATGTCTTCTCTGGAAAAGAGATCATCGCCACCTAAAACGAGAAATTTATTTTTAATCAAATCTTCAACAGACTTCAGGGCATGCCCCGTACCCAACTGTGTTTTTTGTTCTCTATACTGAATGCTTAATTTCCCATATTTAGGCCCTATCTCGTTTATGATCATTTCCTTCATAAACCCTACGATTATAATAACCTCGCTCACCAATCCCTGCAAAGCATCCAGGTTATGTTTCAGTATCTCTTTATTCATTACTTTTAGTAATGGTTTTGGTTTTGTTAAGGTCAGTGGCCATGTCCTTGTACTTTTTCCCGCAGCTAAAATGACGGCTTGTATCATAATTTAAATCCCGATCTCTCTTTTTATACCCTGGGCAATTTCATTCGCCATTTTTTGAATTTCTTTTTTATGCTCACCTTCAATCATAACCCTGCATAAATTCTCTGTCCCTGAATATCTGACGAGCACCCTTCCTTTTTCCCCCAATTTTTCTTCTGTTTTCCGGATATGCTTCTTTACTTCCAGGGTATCGATATCTTTTTTTTCTTTTACCTTAACGTTAATAAACACCTGGGGCAGAGATTTCATGCATTCCGCTAACTTACTTAATTTTTCACCTTTCTCCTTCATAATTCCCAACAATTGTAAGGCAGAGATTATTCCGTCACCTGTTGTTGTATAATTTGAGAAGATTATATGTCCGGACTGTTCCCCGCCCAAAACATATCCTTTCTTTCTCATCTCATCAATAACATATCTGTCTCCCACCTTTGTCTTAACAACACGGATATTCTTTTTATCCATCGCAATGTCGAATCCTTTATTCGTCATGATCGTGGTAACAACGCAATTTTTCGTTAATGTGCCTTTCTCTTTCAGGTACATAGCGCATATTGCAACGATATGGTCGCCATCCACATTATTTCCCTTTTCATCACAAACGATTACTCTATCCGCATCACCGTCTAGTGCTATTCCAATATCTGTCTTTTCTTTTTTCACAACATCCTGCATTACTTCAGGATGCAGCGCCCCGCAATTCAGGTTTATGTTAAGTCCGTCTGGTTTATCGTTGAGCACAATAACTTCTGCGCCTAACTCTCTGAATACCTGTGGTGCAGTGTTATATGCGGCGCCGTTAGCACAATCCAAGACAATTTTTAGTCCTCGTATACTCAGGTTTTTCATAGAGGCTTTTGCAAACTCTATATACCTTCCGTTTGCATCATCAACGTTATATGCAGTTCCTATGAAACCTCCTGTTATATGTTCTGTTTTTACCTTTTCTGTTAAGATATATTTTTCAATTTCTTCTTCGACGTCATCGGACAGCTTATAGCCGTCACTGCTAAAAATCTTTATTCCGTTATCTGCGGCAGGATTATGTGAAGCGCTAATTACCATACCTGCATCAACATTCAGCGATTTTGTTAAATGAGCAATGGCAGGCGTTGGCATATGACCAACGAGGAAGACATCGGCTCCTACGGATAAAATCCCGGATGTTAAAGCATTTTCTATCATACAGCCGCTGAGCCTGGTATCTCTTCCGATAACGAGTTTAGGCCTTTTCTTCCCGTTTTTTTCCCTGAAAATATGAGCAGTGGCTTTCCCAATGTTCAGCACTACTTCAGGTGTCATAGGGAATGTATTTGCTATACCTCGTATACCATCTGTTCCAAATAATTTTTCCATGTTCATTATATTATCTGTTCAAAAATAACCGTGTTCGCTTTTTGCGTGAAGAATATTAAAGCAAAATTTCATGAGATTGCAATGTATTTTATGGTAAAGAACTCTACGGATTACCGTATGTATAAGACCAAATATTGTGTTCGTGTAAAAAAGGAAATCATCCCACTCGCCAAACATTTCAAGCAACGGAGCTCCATGCATAAGCCGATCATCTCGTCCAGCAATGTGTGCAGATGCACTGCTCCATCGGTATTCCTGTGGTTTCTTAACCATAGTTGTCCTTACAGGATTCAGTTCAACAGAGCATGCAGCTATGTACAGATGGGGTTATTGTCCATTGGGAAAGAGGCAAAACGCCTTGCCATAGGTGTCCTCTCCAACCTTCCCGGAAGTTTACGAGACGTGTGCAACGCCGATGCGCTTCGCCAATTGCCTGACTAAGCGCCTTTTCAGGAGGTGGAACTGCAATCAGGTGTACATGATTTGGCATCAGGCAATAGGCCCATACTTCAATTTTGACAAACTATTTTAAAAGCAATATCAATAATTAAATATGGTGTCCCCAGAATTTGTCCAGAATTTCTGGGTATTGGATGTGGCATTTCGGGAAGATGCGAGTCGTGCGAGAATGGGTAATTCCCAGGCGAACCTTTCGCTTGTACGTCATATAGCATTAAATTTGTTGAAGCAAGAAAAGTCAAAAAAAGTTGGTATAGCAGCAAAAAGGAAGCTCGCTGGCTGGAGCAATGAGTATCTTCTTAAGGTAGTATTAGAACAATTTTGATGCGATTGCCCTGACTCAATCCATCGATTCGAGCACGAGACCTTTTTTATTTCGCATTCGGATGTCGCTAACGTTTCCGTTCAGCGGCACGCCGCTTGCGGCGCGTCCGCTGCAACGGATGGTTGGGCAGCTTGGCCGCTGACCGGTTGCTGCCACCACATGAAATAGGTAGGCAGGTTACGTTGTTCACCCAGCTGGTACGGCCCCGAAACGGTACCTTTTGTCATGCTGCTTCCGCCAAACTCGCTTAGAAAGGCGGAGAAGTCTGCAAGATTGTCCGGCGCGTCAGGACCGAATGCGTGAACCAGCACGAGGGCAGCAACGGCTCCGTGCAGCTGGGCCTCAAGAATCGCGGAGACCGTTCGGTGAAGCAGTTGGTAGCGAAGCGGACTGTCTGGTGGGACCAGCTTTCCGAGGTGCGCGGACAGAAACTTGAGTCGGCGTTGGCGCGTTGGACGTGGAGGCGTAGCCATCGATGGGGTCTTTTCGTCGCCTCGAACCCAAGCCCACACAGGTGACGCGAACGGCTCATCGGCTTTGCCTTCAACGGCTATTACGATCGATTCGCCCTTCGCGTTACGCCCGTACGCCATAAGGTCTGTCATCGAAGGCGCGACCTTCGTATCGAGGAAAACCGGCTTCTCGACCAAGCACAGATCTACGCAGATCCCACGAAGCGCCTCATGACCTGACGCATTCAGCGCGTTCGTAATCGGCGAGGGAATGCCACCAAACTGATGCCAACAGTGCGCGAGTTCGTATGCGGATCGCGTCGGCACCCACTCATCGTTCCCAGCTAGTCCGCGCCAGTCGTCAACCGTCGCCAGTCGTTTGTATCCGAAGAAGTTCGCCATGCCCCTGCCTCTCTAAGATGCCCAACGTAGAGTTGACTGATGCAGACTACTGAATGACTTAAAAGAGCAAGAAACTTATTTGATAATCATAAGCTGCAATCAGTCAGTAAAATTGTCCTGTGGTCTGCATTCATGTCCAACAACTTGTTATGGCTTCATTACCATAGCGCCGTATCTCCTACAAAGTCAGTACCACCCGCATAGCGGGTGGCTTGATTAGCCCTATAAGGGCATTGTTACAGGTATCCCTTAAGGGATTACTTACAACTCTCACCTGATGAGGAATGCTTTAAGTTGCTTCGTTAAT
>JBDIVL010000089.1:0-4925 GCA_039794405.1 Candidatus Jinrextremum sp.
GTCTATTCATTGCACTCTTTATCCTCTGCTTTTGTCAAAACAGAGATCAATTACATGCCAGAACAACAGGAGGAAAAAATATGGAAATTAAAGTAGAAAGTCCTGCCTTTGAAGAAGGTGGTATGATACCAACGAAGTATACCTGTGACGGTCAGAATATCTCCCCACCTTTAACATGGGACTCCATTCCAGACGGTACAAAAAGCCTTGCCCTTATCAGTGATGACCCGGATGCCCCCATGGGGACATGGGTACACTGGGTG
This sequence comes from Candidatus Jinrextremum sp., assembly GCA_039794405.1. GTDB lineage: Bacteria > Planctomycetota > Brocadiia > Brocadiales > Brocadiaceae > JBDIVL01. Next base: position 264 of record JBDIVL010000089.1, read on the forward strand.
CTCTTCAATATGCCCCCAAATACCAAAGAATTGCGCGAAAATATACCAGCAAAAAGAATACTTGATAATGGCGCTAAACAGGGAATCACTGATTTCCGTAAAATCGGATATGGCGGTCCATGCCCGCCGAGTGGTACACATAGATACTACTTTAAGCTTTATGCCCTCGATACAGAAATTCATCTCGATGCCGGTATTACAAAAGAACAATTGCTGGATGCTATGGAAGGGCATATACTGGCTGAAGGCCAATTGATGGGGAAATACAAGAGGAAATAAATCTTTATATAAGCCCTAAGGTAGTACGACAAAGGATTACAAGGCTGTTTCGTGCAGCACTTTAGCCATACCTTAACCGCATTTAAAATAAGTTCCTGTCTTCTGAAAATGAGCACAGTGGTTTGCCCTGCCATTCCGACCGATGGGAGAAATCTTTGCATTACCATTCTCAATACTATTATAGTTACAAAGTTTTTGACATTCATCAGGTTCCTTATAAAATAGGAGGTTACTCAAATCGTTTCAGATAATTACTAAAATTCCTCTGTTTTATTTAGTAAATTATCGGGAAAAGACCACATAACTCCCTATTTTTACCAGAAACCAGAGATACTGATATCAAATTATGTGAAAACTCTATAGTTTATTGGAAAACCAAACACTTTATGAGGGGCCGTGAGAACGATGAGAAACCTTATTGCAACTATTCTATTAACCATCACCATGGGATGCACATTGTGTTACGGTAAAGATCAAAACGACCGGATATCGTCCTTGTTCAAGGAAACACAGCGGGCAACGGTATTCTTTTTAGATAACGGGATGGAGGTCATCCTTGTTGAGAACCACGCCAGCCCCATGATTGCAGCAGTTACCGTTGTTAAGACCGGCAGCCGCAATGAAGACGCTGCCACGAATGGGTCAGCCCATTTCCTCGAACACCTGTTATTTAACGGTACAAAAACACGGACGCAGAAACAGCTTTACGACGAAATGGATTTTTACGGCGGTTACAACAATGCCCATACGGGTCCTGATTATACGAATTATATCATCCTCATGCCGAAGGAATTCATTGCGCAGGGGATGGAAATCCAGGCAGATATGCTCTTCAATTCTACGCTGCCCGATGACAAGTTTGAAAAGGAACGAGGCATTGTCATAGAAGAGATCGGCAAGAGTGCTGACCATTCCGGGCAGCAGGTCAGCAATCACTTTAACCGGACATTTTTCGCCGGAACGCCTTATGAACGGCCCGTGATTGGTACCGTTTCTACTATTTCGCACCTGAAACGTGAAGATGTGCGGGAATATTACCACACATGGTACGTACCGAACAATATGATCCTCATGGTGATAGGAGACTTTGTAACTTCGGATATGGTAGAGATGGTCAAAGCAAAGTATGGCCTTTACCCACCGGGATCAATACCGGAACACAAACCCGTAAAACCTGTAACACCACAAAAGTTTCAGATTGTCCGTGCAAACGGTATTGGAACGTTTCCGAAAAACCGTCAATATCTGAATATGGGTTACGTGCTGCCACCTCCAACATCTGAAGACTTCCAATCACTGACAATGCTCTCTGAATTTCTTGGCGGCAAGGAAGATTCTATTCTGAGGACGCTGTTCAGGCAAAAACAACATAAGGGGCTGGTGGACACAATCAGTGCCGGACTGGGATTCAATCGCGATTTTTCTACGCTGGAAATATCCGCTGAACTTCCTCTGGATTCCGATGTTGACCATCTGGTTGGTTTAATCACACAAGCCGTACAGGACATGGCTAAAAATGCTATTTCTGTTCAAGAATTACAGTCAGCGCTCGTAGCGAGGGCAACCCATGAAATTTATCTGCATGAGAATTTGCACTATTACGGCATGATGAAGGCAGGCTACCTTGCAGCAGGCAGCTATACCCTTCTCCGCAATGCCATGGACAACATGATGCAGGTAACACCACAGTCCATCCAGAAAGCCGCAGCACGCTATTTGCATGACCAGATACCCGTAGTCACCGTAATGTCCTCTCCCGTTGAGAAAACATCAGAGGCTGCATCTGCTCCGAATATGAACCGTTATCATAAGGAAATATTTGAAAATGGTTTAACTGTCGTGATAAAAGAAAACCAGGACAGCCGGGTCATCGGTATCCATCTCATGGCAAAGGAACGGAGTCTAAGCGAGGGAAAGGAACGATGGGGTATAACGGAAATTTTGCAGCGGATGCTGATTGACGGCGGAACGGCCGAACACCCGGATAAAGCACTGTACCGGGCGTTCGAGTTTATTGGAGCAGAACTGAAACTCCACGATGATCCCTATATCCCTTTTGATGACTATTACCATACCCCCCAATTTGCGTATATACGCTTGAAGCTGGTAGACAGTTTTTTTGAGAGTGGGTTGAAGCTCCTTGCTGAAATGGTTTCACAGCCAAATCTCAGTGAAAAGTCCTTTCACGAGGCCAAAAAAGAGGTCATGTCACTTTCTGCCAATGCCAGGATGAGCGCTCCAAAAGTAGCAGATCAAATTTTTTATGACACTTTATTGAAAGAAAATCCGGGCTTCGGATACTTGCTTGGTAATCCGGAACGGCTGGATCACATTCAACTGAAAGATATCCAGGATTTTCACCGTAAATTCTATAACCCGGCAAACCTGATACTGGTTATTTCCGGCAATCTGCCAATTGATCAGGTTACCTCATATATCAAAAAATATTTTGGTGGTGTATGGGGTGAAGCTGGCTGGCAGCCACCGGCATATATACCTCAGTTTAAGGCATTAGATATTACCGTACGGAAAAAAATTGGCAAGCAGCAATCCCACATTTCCGTTGCAAATATATGTGAAGTAAAAGAGGAGGACTTGCCGGCATTTTACATCTTAGAAACTATCTTTAATGATCGTCTCGCCTTTAACCTCCGTGAGAAGCAAGGACTTGCCTATAGCCTTGGCATGTCCTTTCAGAAATACCACGGCGCCCAGTGGTACCGTATTACCATGGGCACCAGGCCGGAAAATATAGAGCGTGCAGTTGCCGGCATCCGTGAGGAAATTCACAACATACGGGAAGCAACTTTTGAAGAAAAGGAAATACAGAAAACCACGAATGCCATTCTGGGACGCCGGGGCATGCGGCGACTGGACAGGGTAAACCAAGCGTATTACATGAATATGAAAGTACTTGATGGTTACACACCTGAGGCAGACGATCAGGAGGGAGAGAAGCTGAAAAAGGTCAGTGTCAAAGACGTTGAGCGCCTTGCCCGCCAGGTCTTCAAAAACGATAACTTCTTCATTGTAATTGTGGAATAGGGTATCTCCTCTCAGGATCTTTTGCAGACTGAACCACACGTCAAGGTATGCCAACCCTGGATTTGAAGAAATGGTATCAATGTTATAAACCTTTAAGTTTTCCAAAAGAGGGTCTCTGTTTACAGACCTGAACCCGCATAAGGGAGGGATGAATAGAGACATCCTGCCGGAACTTCTCTACAAAGGTATTCCAGAAAAAAGATATCGATACATTAAAATATATGGAGATTATTCCGATGAAAAAAGAGAAAATATTAGATGATAAAGTACCAAAACCTGTTTCCATAGAAACGGAACTCCATATCTGTCCTCAATGTGGGTATGAAGACGGTTTTCATACGTCATTTATACGGGTAACAAAAGAAACCTGTAAAATTATCCTCATTTGTCCGGCATGCCATACCAGGTATGATCCGGATTGGATGGTTAAGGTATAAAGATGTGAACGGGAGAACTACTGAGGCATTCACCTTTCATATTGAATTATCATCTCATTCAAACTATGAAATATTTTTAGCGAAGAAGATTTTCGTAATGGAGGCATCTTGGATAAAGATTTTCTTGAAAAACTAGAGTCAATAACGGAATGGAAAAAGTTAAATGAAGAAAAGCGTATGACAGAATATTCTGTATCGTTTTCGAATGAAGAAGATGGCCTTGTCAGGCTAGAATCTGCCAAAGGGAGTTTCACGTATAAACTGAAGCCATTGAATGAATTATTCTTACAGAAAGATGATAAGCTTGCAGAAATAAACTGGGAGGATCATCATTACCTTACTCTTCTTTATACAATTGAGCGTGCGATAAAAAGGATATACAAGGCTAACTACACACTAACTGATTCCGATGTTATTCCAGCACTGGAGACATTAGCCATGAAACCCGAAACTGTGAGTAAGAATAGTATCGTGAAGGCAGTTGACCAGGAACTCAGACTCCAGCTAAGTATGATCTTTTACTCAAGACATGAAGTAAAGATGGCTATTCGCAAAGTACTAAACTCTGCAAAATGGCATAACAAACAAGGTGGATTGAGGGGTTATCTGGACTTCATTATGGAATACGTTCCATAAACCTGGGAGAGGTAGGGACACGGAGCTCCGTGTCCCTACGATACTGCCCCGCCCAAATACAGTGCTTGGGGGGATGGCAACCCTAAAAGGTTGCCCTACTCATGGTTGGCTCAATCTCGTAGATTGAACCATACGTTTAGAATTGATATACGGCTTTTGATTGGTACCAGGTATAGGGAAAACAAGCCAAAACACCGGTTCAATCGTTCACGATTGAACCAACCATGGCATCCCATTGCAGAAGAACGTCTGCATACGTCGATTT
>JBDIVL010000090.1:0-4779 GCA_039794405.1 Candidatus Jinrextremum sp.
AAAAGAATACCTTACCGTTGTTATCCGGCTCTCCCGGAACACCATACACTTCATGTGGAACCCAATGGGTGATGATTTCTACGGCCTTTGCTTCCTTCTGCATCAGGCTGGCAACCACACCCATAGTTCCACAACCAATTAATGCTGAAGCTAAAGTTACTCTTAAAAATTTATGCATGTTAACCTAAACCTCCTCCTTTCTCATAATCCATATTCCACAATCATCATTCGATTGCGTTACCCGATAATAACAACTCACCGTTGACTCTTGCAGACCACCCCCTTTCCAAGTTGTCAATAGAATATAAGCTACAACCAATTATGAACTTACATACTAGAGAATCTCCCCAATTTATGGAACAGCCATTATACTTAATCTGGAAATTAAGTCAATATAAAAAGTTAATTATTTTGTCATAACCAATATTTTCTTAGCCTTCCTTCAGCACAATCGCCTTTTCAATTTAAACTTTGGAAATTTACCCTTTTACACCCGTAATTAAATCTCCGATAAATTCTCCAACAGAGGTTACTAGTTTTCCAGGAAGTTGATTTGTATATTTTTCAATTTCCTTAACAATAGCACTACCTACAATTACTCCGTCGGCAACACTTCCAAGCATTCTGGCATGCTCTGATGTAGAAATACCGAAACCCACTGCGACAGGAATACTTGTCATTTGTTTCAATTTGTTGATATTCTGAATGATATCTTCTGGTAATTTATCCCTTGTTCCGGTTATACCAACAACAGAAATATAATACAAAAATCCTTGTGACCTTTGAGTAATTAAAGACATTCTTTGATCTGTTGTTGTTGGTGCAACAAAGCAAATAATTTTAAAATCATTTTTCTTTGCTAACTCAAAAATCTCTTGATTTTCCTCTACGGGCAAGTCGGGAATCGTTAACCCATCAAGTCCAATCTTAAGTGCTTTTTCAACAAACGATTGGTATCCAATTTTGTATACAGTACTATAAGATACCATTGCAACAACGGGTATTTCAGACTCTTTACGGAGTTTTGATATCATATCAAATATACGTGAGACATTTACACCGTTAACCAGAGCACGGTAATATGAGGCCTGTATAACAGGGCCATCTGCTATAGGGTCTGAAAAGGGAATACCGAGTTCAATAATATCAGCACCCCTTTTCTCAAACTCTAAAATTAATGATTTTGTAGTTTCTAAATCGGGGTCCCCCGCTGTAAGAAAAGGTATAAAAGCCGGTTTCCTTTTACTTTTTAATTCCTGAAATTTTCTATCAATCCTGTTCATCACAATTTTTTTGTAGAATAGTAAAGTTATATCACTTAGCGTATTTTCCCAGCAACACCTGCCACTTGAGTATCAAATCTTATATCCAAGTTTTTTGGCAACTTCGAAAGAATCCTTATCTCCACTACCGGATAAGCAGACAATGATTAATTTATCCCGGCCCAACTTTGGAGCTAGTTTCGCAGTATATGCAAGGGCATGCGATGCTTCAAGGGCAGGAATAATCCCTTCCAGCCTTGCACATTCCTGAAAAGCACTAACAGCCTCATCATCGGTTATCGAAACATACTCAGCCCTTCCAATGTCTTTTAAGTAACTATGCTCTGGTCCAACACCTGGATAATCCAATCCTGCAGAAATTGAATGAACAGGCAATGTCTGTCCATCATCATCTTGCAATACATAACTTGCGCTTCCATGCAGGATGCCCAATTTGCCGCTTGTCAGTGTCGAAGCATGTTGACCAATCCCAGGCCCAACACCTCCAGCTTCCACACCAATCATCTTCACCTCTTTATCTTCAATAAAAGGATGAAATAAACCCATGGAGTTACTTCCACCACCAACACATGCAATAAGATAATCAGGCAATCTCTGTTCTTTTTCCAATATTTGCTTTTTCGCCTCTCTTCCAATCACCGTTTGGAAATCTCTCACCATCATAGGATATGGATGGGGACCGACAATTGATCCTAGAATATAGTGGGTATGCCGTACGGACGCCATCCAATCTCTAAACGCCTCGTTTGTTGCATCTTTTAAAGTTTTTGAACCACTTGTTACAGGAATCACTTTTGTTCCTAACAATTTCATCCGAAAGACATTCAGGGCCTGGCGCCTCATGTCTTCCTCCCCCATGTATACGTTACATTCTATTCCAAACATAGCAGCAGCAGTTGCAGTGGCTACACCATGCTGGCCAGCCCCCGTTTCGGCAATAATACGCTTTTTATTCATCCTTATAGCAAGTAATATCTGACCTATTGTGTTATTTATCTTATGGGCCCCTGTATGATTCAGATCCTCCCTCTTTAAGTATATTTTTGCCCCACCTAGCTTTTTTGTAAGCCTCTCAGCAAAATAGAGAGTGGACGGACGTCCTACATATTCTCTCAGATAATACTCTAATTCTGTAGTAAAAGTGTGATCTTTTTTTGCTTCTAAATAAGCTTTTTCTAGCTGGTCCAGTGCAGGCATTATTGTTTCCGGAACAAACTTCCCGCCAAAACGTCCAAAATGCCCCATTTTATCAGGTAAACTCATTCCCTCAGAAGAACCCTCATGTTTAAATATTTTTGTTTTTAGTGTGGTCGTTCCCATAAGCGATACCCCCTTCTACAAAAACATACCTATAAATATATAAATAAAATGAGGGTAGCAAATAACACTCTGCTACCCTCATCGTTTTTACGTCTAAATTCGGTTTTTATACCAAATTTCACAGATTAGTGATGAACTTCAACACCTGCGTCTGCGTTTGCACGGTGAGGAATATCAGTCCTCTTAAACCATTCAACGTCTACATCACCTGGTTTTCTCCTCCATCCTGGAAGTAAATCTGAATATTCACCATGCTGCCAGAATGGCTCTGACTTGTGCTCTAAACCAATCTTCTTTTCAATTGCCGCAAACCTTCTTAACTTAGCAGCTTCAGTCTTAATTTCAATTAATTTTCTATCTGTTTCGAAAGCACCTCCGTTTCCATATGTTGCATTATACATGCTCATATGGGCAAGCGCTTTATAGGTGTTTCCTATCAAATAGCAAATAATTTCAAGACCAAGACGCTCAATATTTGAAGTTGCATAGAATCTTGGGTCACCGCCAGGTAATAAGCTGAAAGTATAGTGACCATACCAATCAGGAGGTGAACCTTCCGGCATTGGATCAACAACGCCATCCAAGAAACAACCAACAATAACAGCGGCTGCTTCTCTCCACTTCGTGAAGCTCAATCTAATACCATCATCCATCTCTTTCAGTTTATCAGCAGCAAACCTTGGAGAATGACAATCCTGACATTTCTTTATCCACGCATCTCTCTTCGCCTTATATTTTGGTGCGCCACGATCAACTTCGAACATACCCATATCGCTATAGATGGTTCCGAATTGCTGTGGATTATGATTTCCATCTTGCATATGGCAATATGCGCATGCTGGAACTCTGTAGTTACCTTTCTTAACAGGCTTGCTCCAATCCATCGTTGAAGATTCTGCCTCATACAAGCAACCATGGATAGAAGTATTGTACATTGCCCATTCGTCATGGTCAATACCCATGTGACAATATCTGCAAGCAGTAGGTTTTCTTGCTTCAGCAGGGCTAAATACGTGCCTGGTATGGCAGCCATCACATCTGTTTTCAGCAATGGCATGACACTCCGCACAACCTGCAACCTCTTCAGCTGGTTTTCCTAGCTGCCAGGAGAATTCAAGAGTATTTACGGTAAATGCATGTGTGTGCGATCCCAATGCACCGGACCTATGTTCTGTAGTCTCTTTTGGATGACACTCACCACAATGCTTCCAGGTAGGCATAAAAAGTTTTTGATGATCATTACCATGGCAGGTATCACAACCCACGATACCTTCAAATGGTTTTCCGTCTTTCGTTACAATACCTCTTCTACCGTCCGCCTTTGAATGAGCACTCAGCTTCCAATCTTTCACAATGGTAGGCGTCTGAACGGTGTGACAAAGAACACATTCCTCATTCTTATAAACCCCTTCAGTTTGGCTCCCTGGTGTCCAATAATGTTCCGGATCATACCAGCGAATAGAGGGTAAAAACTTTAAGAATGATTTGTATGGACCTCTTCCTTCAACATATTGAGGTTGAGTATATTTTGCCGTCAACCCAAAAATATACATCGTTCCATCGTTATCCGGACCTACAGGTTGACCGAATACCTGTGATGCCACATCCTGGAAGGTAGGCCCCTCAGCCTTAACAATACCACTTCCCATTGTACACGTCAGCAACGTTACACCCGCTATTGCTCCCGCTACCACGGTGAATGGCCTCTTTAAAATTTCAAGCATTACGTAATCTCCTTTCTTTCATGACACGTGCTTTTAACCTATACTTATTACCTATGACATCCGTGATAAATCATTGGTAACCGCTTACACAGTAAATTACTTCTCCTTTCCAAAACCACCCCCTTCCCCTTTTTCTCATTAATAATACTAAAAGCAACAATCAATTTAGAAATAGCAAAAAGTTTTTCCATTATACCCTCACAGCAAACCTTGTCAAGGACATTTTGTGAAAAACAATACCATTTTTCTTGTATTTTCAGCATTTTACCACGATTGTGACTAATATAAAATACGAAGAGCCGGGTAACGGGCAGAACCCATTTTCAACCCAGCTCTTCGATAAAAGTTACAGGACTTTTTTGTTACCGGAGGGTAAACGTACGGTATTCCCTCACGTTTTATTTACCATGGTAGCCCGGGTAGAAATCTGGTCCCTGGATATTATCCCACTG
>JBDIVL010000091.1:0-4631 GCA_039794405.1 Candidatus Jinrextremum sp.
AATGCTGGTAAATTACGTTTAACTCGGCATTGATTATACCACCTAACTTATTGTTAATCAAGATGATATATCGTTTTTTTGTGATGCTTTTCTTAACTTAATGACATTGGGTTGCAACCTGAACCAATGAGTTTATGCGTATAATGGAGTCATGTACTGTGGTAAAATTCCAATGCACAAAGCATAAAATCCCTGTTTGGAATTTGGAATTTATTTGTCATTTGTTCTGCTAATAAAAGGCTGGCTTGAAAGTATAAAGCGTTTGGTTCAGGCTTCGTCGTGAGCTCAGCCGAACGGTAACAATCCTGAACCCGCGAATGGTTTTTAACTATATAACCATCTTGCCCTTTTCCAGCCTTAATCCGTACTGTGTATTGCCATAGGCGCCTACGGATGCTATCGTATAAAACGGTGCGAGGTTTTTGTCCGGGATGCCGTCCTCTATTTTTCTCCGTATCTTGCTAATCGCCTGCCGTATTATTTTTGACGGGATACCTCCCCTCTTTCCATACTTTTCATAAAGCATCTTACCCTTCTGAGAATCGCCGCCAAATATCTTTTCATGGCATTCAGCAAAGGCCTGCAATCCCTCCCTCCCCATTAAATAACCTATCGGGGTATAACAATCAGTGCATTCCAGGCAGTATCTCTTTTCCGTATGCAGGCATTGATGCAGCTTTTGCTCCATAAGCACCATATAAAGGGAAAGTTCCATCGGCGTAAAATAAATAGTCCTGCCGCCAACTTCAAGCGCCTTATCAAGCAGGTTGACCCTTAAAGGCTCCAGCACCAGGGCGGTATCTATCCCTTCCTGTCCCTGGCGGACAAGTTCCCTGAAGCTGTTGCTGCCCAGATGCAATTTCCCCTTCAGGCGGATAAACGGCAGCTCTGCCAGTTGAATGCAGGCTTGATCCGTATTCATCAAAGCCCTGGTACCGTCAGACGTCCTGCATGATATCTGTTTCGGTCTCCGGGGAGGATAAAAGAAGTCCGGATTACTTTCAAATTCAGGGCTTACAAGGACGTGATACAGCTTGTCCCACGGCCTGCCAAATAGCTGTAATGCGCCACCAAGATAGAATCCCATAGTCTTCCGTCCTCCGGCGATGGAGCAATGAAGCCGCACACCAGCATCCTCTGCTTTTTCCCGGATAAAAGCGGTTATAATATCCCCCGTTGCCTCGTTTTCTTCATTATTTCTTATATCCTGCAGCAGGGCGCCTTCGGGGGTTTTGATTGCGATAAGGCAGTCTTCCGTAAAGTATATCTCCGGGAGTTTATTCTCATCTGCAAGCCGCCTGAGAATGCCTTGTTTTATGAGCGTGTCAACTATTAGTTGTTTGCCGTAAGAGGTGGTTATGATATACAATTCCCTGACAAATACCGGCGGGATGCTTCTTGACAGGGCATAAATTGTTTCCGTAATAATTTGCGGCGTTGCGCCTGCCACACAGATAAGAATATCTTTCATCTTTTACCAATCTTTTCCAGTGGTTCAATGGGGTCAAATGGCGTCAAACATAAACTATTGACAATAATGTGTTTTTTCCTGGGACGATTATACATTCGACAGTTTTAATTACAAGGATATGTTGGAATTGATTAATATTCAGGTAAATCCTTATACAGTAATAAAACATTTTCCCTGGTAACTTCTTTTGCATTTACCCAGGTTTATGCTATAAATATGTAGCATGCGTTTAAGCCTAAAAAAATGCAACACTTTAGTTTTTTGAAAAAGTAGGGGCGAAGCATTTGCTCGCTTGGGTATGAACGCATTTATGACAATTTACAGTAAATGCTTCGCCCCTACACTACGATTATTGGAATTTTTCAAAAAACTAAAGTGTTGCAAAAAAACGTATTCTGACAGGTAAAGATGATGAATATATCATGATGTGGTCGGGCGAATTGATGATTAGAGATAGAATATGTTGCTAACTGAATATTTGTCTTAAATTAATGCAAGGGAGGGAGAGATTTTTCGTGTTGCATTTATACCGGGAAACCAATGTTACATGATTGCAAACCATTCAAAGACGTGCGCTTTTATCACCTTCGGCTGCAAGGTAAATCAGTATGAAACACAGGCGCTTCGGGAATCCCTTATCGCAAAGGGATTTATGGAAATATCCCCTGAAATGGCGGCGGATGTTTATGTAATCAATACATGTACGGTAACTTCCGCAAGCGATGAGAAATCCCGTAATTATATAAAACGTCTGAAGAAGAAAAGCCCGAAGTCCTCCATTGTCGTCACCGGCTGTTATGCGGAATCAGACGCCGAGGCAATAAAGAAAATCGACGGCGTTAGCCATGTCATCACAAAGGCGGATGAATCATCCCTGGCAGAAATCATCACCGGAAACGATGACCCTTGCATCCCGCAAACCACTCCCTTACCGCCAGACCTTTTACAAAACAATGTATTCCAAAAAGATTCGATTTATCGCCTGAAGATAAGCCGTTTTCATGGGCATACCAGGGCATTTCTGAAAATAGAAGACGGCTGTGACATGTACTGTTCATATTGCATCATTCCCTATGTTCGCGGCGCTATCAAGAGCAGGAAATGGCAGGATATTCATGACGAGGCAAAACGCCTTATCCAGAATGGCTACAAAGAAATCGTACTCACTGGAATTCACCTTGGCGCCTATGGCAAAGAAATGTCTGACGGCATTTCACTTATAAAAATTCTTGAAAAGTTGAGCGAATTTTCCGGTTTGGGAAGGATCCGATTAAGTTCTATTGAAGTAAACGAAATCACTCCGGAACTCATACGCCTCATTGCAGAGAGAAAAACCATATGCCCCCACCTTCACATTCCACTACAAAGCGGCGATGACCTGATTCTCAAAAGAATGAACCGGAAATATACTGCCGCTTACTATTACGGAATCCTGGACACTATTCGCGCAAATATTGAATTACCCGCCATTACTACAGACGTCATGGTCGGTTTCCCGGGGGAAACAGAGGGGCACTTTCAAAATACTGTTGATTTTTGCACGAAGGCAGGCTACAGCCGCATGCATATATTCCCGTTTAGCATAAGAAAAGGGACGCCTGCCGCAAGTATGCAAAATCACTGTGCTTCTCCGATTATCACACAAAGGAAAGACCTGTTGAAGGCGCATGCCGACACGCTGTCATATGCTTACAAAAAACAATTTCTTAATCATATTGGCGAAGTACTTGTTGAATGGGAAAGAGATGCGAAGACGAATAAATTATGTGGATATACCGAGAGATATATAAAGGTACTCTTCGATGGCCCTGACACACTGAAAAATTCCATTGTGCCGGTACAGATAGAAAGGATTGAGCAGTCGGTTGTTTTTGGCAAACTTCATAAGTAACTATTTAATAGGCAATCGGCGGTTGGAAGTCGGAGGTCAGAAGTCAGCAATCGGCAAATTGCAGATTGTGGACTGTAGATTGTAGATTGTAAAAAGGACTCCTGTATGAAATATTTATTCATTGTAATTATATTTTTCACCTGTACTTTCTGCCCCTCCCTTTTATTTGCGCTGCCGGCAGATGATGTTGTTCCTCTGGTGGACCAGGAGTACTATTTTCACGTACACAGGGCAATGAAAGACGCCAAAAACTCTATTTTTTGCGTTATGTACTCTGCAAACATCAACCCGAAATACCCGAAAAGCAAGGAATATCAACTGCTGGATGGTCTTGTCGACGCGCATAAACGAGGCGTGGCCGTAACGGTAATCTTTGAAAAAAACATTGCCTTCTGGGAAAAAGGAGCCAAGGGCAAAACGGTGGAAAAAAAGAGCCCGAAGGCATACGAATTTCTCAAAGAAAAGGGTGTTCCTGTTTTTTACGACAGTGTTAAAAATATCACTCATAGCAAAATACTGGTTATCGATAATTACGTCACCATTCTTGGTAGTACAAACTGGACGTACAGCGCCTTGAATAAAAACCACGAGGCCTCCGTCCTGATCAAATCCAGGAGCGTAGCGGAGTCTTTTCTTGCGAAACTTAAGAATATTCCAAGGGATTAATTGGGCGCAACCAAATTCGAAATACGAATGTCGAAATACGAAACAAATTCTAATTACAAAAAACCCAATATTCCAAATTTTACGGGGAAATACAAAAAATGGCGCTTGTTTAGAATTTCAAATCATGTTGTCAATAGAATTTGTTTCGTATTTCGAATTTCACGATTAATCGAAAACATTTTACAATAAAAGAAAATTGATAATATAATCCCGGCGGGTTCAGGTTTGCAACCCAATGTCATTAAGTTAAGCAAACGGCCGCAAAGATTAATAAAGGAGGAAAAAGGGGGTTGTTTTAATAAAATAATTCTTAATACCTTAGTTATTTGAAAAATACAAGGGGGACATAAAAAACAATGTAGCCCCCTTAGGGGCGGTCTGTTTGTAGCGCAATAAAATTCAACAGGTAAATATCTCCGTAGGAGCGGCCTGTATATGATTGACAGGAAGACAGGCCACTCCTGACGGAGCTAATATCTGTTATGGTATCCTATCTACAAACAGGTTGCTCCGACGGAGCTTATCGGTAACACGTTTTTTTAAAAACCAAAGTGTTACAATAATTCTTAACTTAATGACATTGGGTTGCAAACCTGAACCCGC
>JBDIVL010000092.1:0-4625 GCA_039794405.1 Candidatus Jinrextremum sp.
CCGTGCCGCTCAACGTGATCTTTGGCATCGCTGCCGCCTGGGCGATTGCCAAATTCGATTTTTACGGCAAGGCATTTTTGACGAGGTATTTACAATATTTAAAGTCGTACTGAAATAGTGGTAAGTTATAATTTTTCAGGTACACAATTAATCCTAAAAATCCATTTATTAAATATGATATTCCTATACCTGCAAATAATGCGATAAATCCAAGTTTGAAGTATACAACTAAAATTATTGCCAAGAATTCGATGCCCCGGGAGGTAATTTGCATCAAGGAATCAAATCCAAAACGATTATTTGCCGTAAAAACTGCAACAAATATCGTATTTAATGCAAAGATTAACTGCGGAATAGTTACGATATAAATAGCCATTCTGACCGTAAAGTCTCTTTGCGTAAAGTAGGTTAAGACTCCTATAAGTACCAGCAAGAATGCAGAAATGAAAGTTCTTAGAATTAAAGCAGAACTTATAATATTTTTTGCAGTGTCCTGTCCTCTTGATAACTCTCTTGTTATTACCTGAAAACCACCTAAATCTGCAATAAGAACAGTGAAACTTATCAGAGTATAAACATAGGCAAACTTCCCGTACTCTTCAATGCCGAGACACCGGGCAAGCACAATTGTTGCGGTAAATCCAAAGACCGAATTGAGGCTTCTTGCAAAAAAAACCATCATAGTATTTTTTGCAATACTTCTTACATTTTCCATGAATTTCTTAAATAAACCTGAATGGATATGTGAAAAAACTTTCGATTGCTGCCAATTATCATATCAATATGTTAGCGTTTACAATGCTACATTGTAGGTATTGATACGGGGGTAGTCACCCCGTCCTTTCCTTGTAGAACATCTCTAACCGATGGCCACAAGACTACGCCAGTTTCCATCATAACAATTGGACTTAGTATTTCTGACAGATAGGCAAAAAAACGACTCACATTTGCAATGGTCGTTCTTGGCAAATAGACTATATCCCCGTTTTGTAAATTCATATTCTGGGAAACATCTTCTTCTTTTAATACCTTTTTCAAATTAAGGGACACTACTACAGACTTGCCTTGTCCTTTCCTGATCAAAAGCACATTGCCTATTTTTGCATCTTTCGTCATTCCTCCGGCCTTTGTTATCGACTCTAAAACACCCATATCGGTATCCAAGGTAAAGACACCGGGATTCTTAACCTCGCCAAGCACCAGTATCTTTTGACTCTGTACCGTTGAAATATTGATAACTACCTGTGGATCAACCAGGTACTTTGATAACTTTTCCCTTATATTATCCCTTAGTTTAAAAATGCCTACCCCTGCAGCCTGTACATCACCGATTAAAGGGAACATTATTTTCCCTGAATTATCTATTTTTACCGTCCTTTGAAGATCATCCTGCCGGTAAACAGAAATTTCTATCGTATCACCCACACCAAGGATAAATTCAGATATCTTGACATTATCAGCATGTCCGGCGTACTCATTTGGATTCCCATTACCCGTCTCTTTTGTTTTATCACCTTTTGTCTTAATACCAGATGAAGCACATCCGATTAAAATATTTGTAATGAAGAACAACAGGAACAGTAACTTATAGGTATTTTTCCTATGGATACTTTTTAGATTCTCATGCTTCATAGAATGGTTATCCTTAAATTTAATCGCCGCTTTATAAGCACTACAGTTTATAGGACTTATTTCCTTATTCTTTAATCCCGGATTTAATGCATATGCCGTGTACTACCGAATACTATAACAACTACTTTTACATCTTAATCAGGATTTTCCCATCAACTCTCACAGAAGAAGCCCTTATTGCATCCATAATATTTTTAAACGGATATTTTGCTGTTATCATTTTTTCAAGCTTGAGTTTATCAGCAACGATAAGTTTAATAATTGAAGGAAAGATACCGGAGCAGGAATGCCCTCTTGATCCAATAATTTTATTGGCACCGGAGACAAGAATATCGAGATGCATTGTTGTTGAGGTAGCCGTCCTGCCAAGGTAAATTATTCTTCCATTAACAGCCATAGCCCTTTCCATCTCTGGAATTGTCTTTGGTGCAGCACCGGCAGCTTCTATTTGAATATCAGCCCCATAACCTTTTGTAAGTTCTGTTACCTTGTCTCCTGGACTACACCCACCCAGTTTGTTTATATTGAAAGCGTAATCAGCCCCGAGTTCTTTCGCTATTTTTATTCTCTCATCTATTACATCAAAAGCTATGATTTGACTTGCTCCAGAGATTTTGGAAAGTGCTATAGCACCTAATCCTATAGGACCGGCACCATATACTGCAACAGTCGCACCGGGATTTAACCCACCACCCACAATAAAAATTCCGTTATAGGCGCAACCTACCGGTTCAATAAGAGATCCAATATCAAAGATGGCTTCCTCTCGGTACACTGTTGCTAAATCATTGATCTTCCAGCAGTACCTTTCATTTACTGTTACATATTCAGCAAAGGCACCATCTGTAGTTAAACCCATTAATTCTATATATTTGCACTGATTGGGAAATCCGCTCCTGCACGATTGGCACCTCCCACACCACATAACACTTTCTACAGCGACCCTGTCACCTTTTTTTAAATCTCTAACATTACTCCCTACTTTTTCAACTATTCCTGAAAACTCGTGGCCTATGATACAAGGCATTTTCGTTAAACCTGAGAAAATTATATATCCTTCTTTATCGGCCTCATATAAATGGGTATCAGAACCACAAATGCCACAAATCTTTACCCTTACAAGGACTTCATCGTTATTAGGGTTTGGCGTAGGAACATCTTTTATCTCAAACCTGGTATTCCTCCATACCTGACTCCCAATAATGGCTCTCTTTCTTATTTGTTCCTCTTCGCTTATGATATAATTCTTTTTTGGCATCCATTCAGCATCAACAACCAGTGCCTTCATATGTGCTCCATTTGCAATACTCTTTTATTTACCTTTCCACTCCCAATCTTAGGAAGAGATTCTCTAATTTCAATTATCTTAGGTAATTTATAATGAGCTAGCCGCTCTCTGCAGAATGTCAAAACTTCTTTTTCTGTTAATTTTCTCTCATTCTTTGTAACAATAATAGCCTTAGGAATTTCTCCCCTTAATCTATCCTTTACCGAAATGACAGCTACTTCTTTTATACCAGGATGATCCATCAATACACGTTCTATCTCCTGCGGATAAACTTTTAGTCCAGCAACCTTCATCAGCCCTGATTTTCTTTCTATAAAATAGAAGTAACCATCCTCGTCCTTTTTTCCCAAATCACCGCTATAATACCATCCATCCTTGAAACTCTGCTGGCTGTTTTCAACATCGTTATAATATCCCTGAACAACAGCAGACCCTTTAAATATCATTTCACCAGTTTCCTCTGAAGAAAGTTCATTACCCTCTTCATCAACAATTTTAACTTCATATGAAATACATGGTTTTCCAACTGAACCTTGCGGCATATGCTTATCCGGACGGTTAGCAAGAGCAACCCCGGTGGTCTCGGTGCTACCCCAAACGGGGATAACGGGTACTCCCAACTTTTGTTTAAACCTTTTGATAAGATCTGGACGTGTATACATACCACCACTTTCTGGAATTCTTAAAGAACTAAGATCATAGTCCCTGTGCTCAAGAACCTCTAGTAAATTCTCATATATTGGCGCAAGTCCCATCATGCAAGTTACCCGGTAATTAGCTATCGCTTCTGCAAGGGATTTAGGATATATTTTATCAACGAGGACCATCGTTCCACCTAAATAGAGTGGACGGGCAAAAATCTCGTGGGGATGGGCAAACGGAGCAAACATACAGAGGTGAACGTCTTCTCTCTTCAATCCAAGGGAGTCTATTGAAGCAATGGTATTCCAGTATATATTGGAATTCGTTGTTATGGCTCCCTTGGAATTACCTGTAGAACCAGAGGTATAATTGAGATAGATGATATCATCAGCCTTGCAATCAAGGTTAGGGTTATTCGCCTTGTCTTTCTTTGCTATATCATTCAATGACATACAATTCTCACCGAGATTTCCGACTACGATAATTGGTATTTGGAGATCGCAAGGAATAGATTGCTTAGCAAGATCAAAAAAAGAACTGTGGATAATAAGGCACCATGGTGAAATACTCTTCAAAATGGTTTTAATATTTCTATCAGTAAGTTCAAAATTAATTGGCACGGCAATCCCATGAGCCTTGGCAATAGCAAGGAAACTTACAACAAGTTCGGGGGTTCTTGGCAGCATCAACCCCACCCTGTCTCCTTTTTTCAGACCCATATCTATGAATCCATTTGCTAATTGATTTACCGTCTGATTAAGTTCCCGATAGTTTATCCTGACATCATGAAAGATAATTGCTGTTTTTTCAGGAATTTCTCTGGCATTCCTTTCCAGCATCTCAACCAGTGTCATAGTACCGTCCTCATTCGTAAATCTCTTTATTTTTCAAGAGAAACACACTGACGCTCGGATATACTCAAGATACATTTACTTCTTATCAAATTATAAAATTATCATTTCCATGATGACATTTACATAATTTTGTGTCATACAGAAGGAGCGAAACAACTGAGATTCTCAACATTAAATCTCCCGGTTATTCAAATGAGCACAAGTTTGAG
>JBDIVL010000093.1:0-4110 GCA_039794405.1 Candidatus Jinrextremum sp.
TCCCACATGAGCGAGAAGAACCAAATGCCACTTTCACCGATGCAGAAATCTGCAGGTGTGAATGTCATCTTCGAATCAAGCGGCGCCTCTGGCCGTTCAGGATTATACTCCGCCTGCCAACCAAACACCTCTCCCTTCCAGGGCATTCCTTCTGCATGCAACTTAGCCGCAAATTCTCTGACTTCATCCAGGTTTGGAATGACAATAGGAATGACAGAGATATGATTTTCGTGTGTCTTGATTTTAACTTTAGTGGTTGCCACGTTTCTTCTCCTCCTTTCGCCACATTTCTAAAACGTGATTTTGATTTTCTACCAAAATTCTTTCAATTTCGGCCAGTTCGTGATTGCGGAAATCCCCCTCGATTTCGCTAATCTAACAGACGTAAGTGAAACCCAACAGCTACCGTTTGCGATATTTAACCGTTGGGATGCGCTTCGCTTTCTCTTCGAGTCGCGCCTCAACCTAACCTTACGAAACTATCGCCCCCCCCTTCGGCAAATCACTCATAACTTCTCCGGCCATTGCATTGCTCCATGCAGCACACGAAGAATTTCTACCACATTATTTTTTACGCGGTAGGGAATGATGTCTGGAAACTCTGTTTCCAGTAAGGGTTTGATTTAACAAATTATTAAAATTACAAACTGTCTTAACCCTGTGATTTTATTCCCTATCTATCAACAAACAGGCGAGAAACCGGAGTTTCTCGAACAAATGCATTCCCAAACTGGAGTTTGGGAACGAGCCGTGTATCGTTTACGCTGAATAGTTACGAATAACCATGATTAAATATTTTAACAATTTCATTATTCCGGCATACTCCTATGTTCCATAATAAACTTACTGATTACATGTGACCATGTTCTGCGCCCTCGCATCCTGAATAATATCTTTCATGGTAAATCTCATATGATGCTTTATAGCATCCTGGAGGTCGTCAAGAAGCTTTACCATTTTTTGGTCCAAAGGTGACAGAGAAACAGGCATGTATTTTTCACCAAAATTTCTCATCGCAAATAATACTTCAGCCAAGGGAATTGCATCTAAGTCCTTCCCAGGCATGTAGTATAAATATTTTTCTGTGGGAATTTCTACAATCAGGGATGCCTTGGAAAGTTCGGAGATAATCTCTTGAACTGTTTCAATGGGAATGCTCAGCGCTCCGGATAACCCCTCCGTTGACCATCGTTCGCCCTTTCCATATAAAAACTGTGAGGATATCCGTTCCATAATAAAAAGTCCCAAAAGTTCCTTTGATGCATAGTTTATCTCAATGGGTTGACTTTTCAGCTTAATAAACCGTAGGTTTTGGATAACATATGAAATCACTGCTCCAAAAAGAACGACGTTCCAGCTCATCTGCAACCACAACAGAAAGAAAGGGATTGCTGCGAATGCGCCATAAATCAGGTTATATCGTGCAAGTCCTATCTGGCTTTTAAAATAAAAGACCTGGAGTATATAAAAAAGCGTTCCGCCAATCATCCCGCCGATTATCCCCGGAATGACCCTTACCCTAGTGTTTGGCAGAAAAATATAAACGGAAATAAATGCCACCCACAGCGCAACAATCGGCAAAAACAACCCCAACGTACTCAAATAAATCTTGCCGATCCCTATTTTATTTAAGAGGGTGACAAGCTTTTCATTCGTTAAAACAGCCGTAATTGTTGTCGACGTCAGAATAAGGATGGGAAAGACAAACATTATGCTGGTGTAGTCGGTAAACTTTCTTATGGCCGAACGGGATTTTTTAATCTTCCAAATATCATTAAAGGCGGTCTCAATATTACCTATCGTGTTGATTACAAAAAAGAGGAGAAATGTGAGCCCGATTGCACCAAGGTAACTAAAACTTGTTCTGTCGACAAAGTGCATAATCTGTTTTTTATAGAGGAAAGCATTTAAGCTGATGTTTGAAGGTATGGAAAGGACAGAAGATTCGATGCGTTCTTTCAGTTCATTTTTTGCTTTTTCACTGCCAAAATCTACAGATGCAATGATATGTGCAAGCTCCTCTTTGTATTTTTTAATGGCTGTTTTTGCTTCTTCTTCTTTTGCTGCTGATGTTTGCTCATAAGATGCATCATGAGTGTTGTCGTCAGAGGTATCCCCTGATGTATAGGGCTTTGTAGAAAGTATTTTTCCTCCAGAGGAAAGAATGAACCCTTCAAAGGCCTCGATAGCGATAAGAATCTCTTCCCGGGCAGCAGGTTCTGAAAAATCAAGATTGTCAATCTGTTGAAAAAGCCCCTGCTTAAAACTGATAAAGGCAGAAACCACCTCACCGCCTGGAAGATTAAAAATATTGGTGTTGATTTTTTGATCCAGTACTTTTTCAGCACCAAGTCCTTTTGAAACAGATAAAACAAAAGCCATGAGTGGAATGAGTGCTACAATTGAAATGAAGGTTAGCGCCGATGCCTTTAACAGGCAGCGGCCTTCAGTAAATTCGCTTACTACGAGGACACAAAATTTTACCACCCAGCGCAAAAGCCACAGGATAGCAGAGGTCTCTCTCTTCTCAACCCAGAGATCAACCTTGATGAATTTTTTTATTCTACCAAAGCATAAAACTGTTTTCTTTAAAATCATTGTTTTACTTATTATTATTATTATTATGACGAGGATGAATGAACAATAGGGTCGCCCGGTTTCTATTGATTAAATCGTCCCCGACCGAACCCAAACGTTTGACATTGTTAACGGTGAGACATGGTTACAACTCAGACCCGGTTCGAACTATCAGGTTCAATCTCCAGGCGGGTTCAGGTTACCAACCTGAACCCGCCTGGAGATTTTTATCTGTACTCATATGCGAAATATACAAAGAAAAAGTATTTTCGAAGGGCCACCTGATAATGCTATAAGGGGCGCAACAGAAACACATATCTTATCTTAGTTACATCTTGATGCAGTGAAAATCAACAATATTCTTTGCGCAAGTCTCCATACTTTTTTTATTTCCTTGCTATCCAAAGAGATAATCATTGACTGCTCTTGTACATTATTTTTCTCAATTAAATTGATACCTGAATCTTGCACAAGAGTAAAAGAAAGAGGATGAACCATAAGGGATACCCCTGTTTTCCACTACACGTTTTATGAAATTTTCTTTTAACATTAAAATAAGAGCCCTTTTTTTTCTCTGCCTTTTCCTGCGATTTTTCTTCGTGGACAAATACCTGGAAAATGAAGACAGTATTAACTTTGCCATGGGGCTTCATGATTATGATATTTCTCTTCATCAGCCGCACTTCCCTGGCTATCCTGTATATATTTTCATGGCGTCTTTGTTTTTAAAAATATTTCACAGCGATGTTTTAGCGCTGACGTTGCCGGGCGTATTTTTTGGAAGCCTTACGATATTTCCTCTCTCTTTTCTCGCCCGCAGTATGTTTGCTGAAAAAACGGCTATCCTGACTGCCATCCTTTACATAATAAATCCCTTATGCTGGATGCAGTCAGAAAGACCTGCTTCCGACACTGCCGGTACGTTTTTTATACTATTGTCCACAAAATTCCTTTTTTCAGCCTTTTATGCCGCCCGTTACGGGGCGTGTAAGCTGAATTATGGGAAAAATGCTTCCGCTTCACACCCTCCTTTTTGGTATGTGAAAAAGAATGCACATTTATATGGTGAATACTGTCTTTTTTTTGGCAGCTTGTTTTTAGGTATCGGCCTTGGGGTCAGGCTTTCGTATTTTCCATTTGTTCTTTTATGGATGGGAACTTTGCTGTATTACGTCTTTCACCGGATACATCTTGAAATGAATAGCATCTTTTTTGGCGTCACAGGACTTTTTGTTGGTATATGCCTGTGGTTTATTCCTCAAATAAATTACACGGGGATTACCCCTTTTTTTTACCACGCTTTTTCCTTTACACATGGACATTTTACGGATTGGGGCGGCTCTGTATTCACCTTTGGCGGATGGGAAAGGGTGTTGTGTATTGTCCGGCCTTTTTTGGAATTCGGGTTAGGCGACTGGCGGCATACCCTTTATTATTTCAGCGTCATTCATTTCGCTATTGCTGCGCTTTCCATATTATTCGCCTTTCGATTCTTTCCGGCAGACGGCAAACGTTTTTTCTGCATAATGTATA
>JBDIVL010000094.1:0-3421 GCA_039794405.1 Candidatus Jinrextremum sp.
GTGAAAACTTGCATTCTCGGACAGCCTGTTGATTAGTGATTATACGAACGAACTTTGGATTCATTGGGTTTGTTGAGTTTATTGGGTCAGGGGACACAGATTAAGAAAAATAGAACGGGAAATTTATCCGCAGATTTCGCAGACTTCGTCGTGAGCTCAGTCGAACGATGATCGCAGATATTTTTTGTTAAATTCAAGATTTTGTAACAGATGGGCTTACCGCAAAGGCGCAAAGGACGTAAAGAAAAACCTTTCCAAAATATTAATTCCTACCATACTACCATGCTTGCTTTTCTAATCAACTTTATGCACTCTCTTTTAATTCCACAGATAATTTTAGGCCAAGAGCATCAAGAACGGCATACAGACTCTTAATCTCAGGATTCCCATTCTTGGTGAGCATTTTGTAAAGGCTTTCCCTGTTTAATCCAGTTATCTTAGATATGTTTCTAACGCCTCTAGCTTTAGCCACATAACCAAGGGCTGACAAGAATACTTCCGGCATATCTGTTTCTTCAAGAGACGCCTTAAGATACTCTATCTGTTCCTCCGGATTATTTTTGAGAGACTTAATGAGCCATTCGTCGTAGTCTTTGCTTATTTCATCTTTGTTCACTCTATTTTTGATCTTTGGCATTCTTTCTTCTCCTATAATCAATCCAATATTCTTTAGCCTTTTTAATATCCCTATTCTGCGAATCCTTATCTCCTCCACAGAGAAGAACCACGATTTTGAGACCAACCTGACCGAAATAAACCCTATAACCAGGTCCGTAGTTAATTATTATTTCATAAACTCCAGAACCAACAGGCTTACAATTACTAAAATTTCCAAAACGAATCCTCTCTATTTTTGCCCGAACAATGGCCCTCCCATGCAGATCCTTCAAAGAATTGAACCATTCAATAAACGGCTTCTTCAACGATAAAGTTCTGTAATATTCAATCTTTCTCTCGTTTAACTCCATAACCAAGTGTAGTGTATAAGCTACAGCAAGTCAAGCATTTCTACTTGTGTTGATAGGGCAAATTTCTTGTGGGGCGGCTGGGGAGCGCCTTCACTTTTCAATTGACAAGCTATGAATAAGAGTGAGTTGGAGGATGGAGGATGGAGGATGGAGGATGGAGGATGGAGGATGGAGAGTTGAGGACGTGGATTGTGTGGATTTGCGCAGATCAAAAACGGTTTAAAGGATGGTTCACCGCAGTGGAGCAATTGACGTAAAGAAAAGACTTTGAATAATAGAATGCTTACCACACTTTAGGTTGGAAATTTGTATCGTTCAATATTACCGCCGCATCGCCACTTTCCCCAATGACGAAAAGACCGTTTCTATAGGCATATTTGTCTGAATCCTCTTCCATTATGATTCCTCCTACAGCACCAACAACCTTCCTTTCTTTATATTCCGGGAAAAAGGTTTTGAATTTTTCCAGTCTTTCCAAATGTTCTCTAACATCCTCTATCTTTAACGTGCTTTTTGCTTCTATGAGTACGGCATATTCTCCATTTATTGCCAGAATCCTCCGGAAGGGTCGCATCTTAAATATTAGCGTGCCCAGGGAAGGGTACTGCTTTCTAACGGGTGAAAGTCCCGTCGTGGTAAAAGCCGGAGCCATGTAGCTTAAATGGCAGGGGGCGATGGAAACGTTGCCTTCTGAAGCCCATCGACAAAGTCGGCGTAAGGCCGGTGAGCGAATATCCGGGTCGTAACTTACGTGAACGTAGATGTAGCCTCGTAAAAGTGTAACTCCATTGGTCGAGCCTGTTAATATTAGGTGAAGACAGAATTCTCTTACCAACATTGGCTAATAGGTAAAAGAACGGTGGCGAGGTATCAGCGGCGACACGGATAGAAAGGAGCAGTATCAACTGGGGAAACCCTCCTTGTCCCTGATAGAAATATCAGGAGCGAAGGTAAGCCTTATAAGTCGAAGGGCGAAGTAGGCTGACAGGCAAGAGGGTGGCGGATGAGTCCGTAGTAGTGGAGATGGCAAGGACAACATAACCTTGCCGGAGCGAAGGGGCTCTGCTGTATCTAAATCTTTCTTTGGAGGTGAGGCAGGGAAGAATGACAAATGCTTCCATAAGACTGCAGGAACTGAGGAGGAAGATATACATCAAGGCGAAGACCGACAAGCACTGAGTGGTTTCGGCTGGAAGCGGTGGAGTAAGGGGATATATCTACCCGAAAGCTGCGCCATATCGATAGGTGTATAATGCCTTGCTGAGAAGGGAGCAGGAAAGCCGTATGAGGGAAAACCTCACGTACGGTTTGATGTGGCAGGGGATGGAAAAGTACTATGGAGAACCTAAACGGGCACAAAGCTGGAAACGGCAGCAACAGCCAAGGGGATACCTAATGCAACTCGCCATTCCTTGACCCTACATTATACGATTCGGGGTCACCTTGAATATTGAATAAGGGGTCGGGGGCGAGTCTTTCCTTGACTGCATATCTTCTTTTGGTTTCTTATAATTATGCTTGCTTATATTGTTATATTATAGACGTAAACGGCTCTCAGAAGGTCTCTGTTCTATTGTTTTTTGTTCCAAATTACATCAGCTATTTTATTTGTAATACCGGCTTGTCTCCAAATTGAACTCAAAGTTCCACGAGGAATACTTTTTTTGTTTCTGGGTACTATCACGACACGGTTTTTACCATTATATTCACCGGCATAAATGTCTTCTTTCCCGTGCCTTTTGAATGTAATGCCAATTTGATCTAATATCCATGTTACATCATTGCTAGACAGATTTTTAGGCATCTTGAAATTCTAAAGAAAGTGCTTCTAAATTTTGTTTACATATATTAGTTTCCGGGAACAAAAAATATTTTAATTCATCCATAGGAACAGGACGATAAATCTCGTCTCCCCTTTTTTCAGAAATCATGTACTCAAGATACGTTTCTACAGCATCTTTAAGGCCATCAATTGCTTCTTTTTTAGTAGAACCACAAGAAGCCACATCTAGCTCAATACAGAGAGACGCATACTGGTTTTCTTCTTTTTTAACTAGACATGTAAACGTTCGCATTCTATTACCTCTTATATCATCATATATCAGCATTAATAGAAAATTTTTAAATCCTCAACTCATATATTAAATTGATTATAAACAAGAAGTAAAGTAAATTCTGGGACGAGCTGGGGTCACAATGGGGTCACCCATTAGAAGGCTTTTGTCAAGCGAAAAAGACTTCCCGTAGCAAAAAATCGCAGATTTTTTGCCTTATCAGATGAAAAAATTATAATGCCCAAAAGGAGCATCAATGGGGTCACGCCTATACAGGCTGTCCGAGAATGTGATCAGCAATGAAAATAAAACGCAAAGAAAATTGTGTGTAAATCAAAAGCAATCTATAAACAAATCAGGAAAAGGTTAAAATTTTTCCATCTAAATCATAATTTTGTA
>JBDIVL010000095.1:0-3390 GCA_039794405.1 Candidatus Jinrextremum sp.
TGCCTATAAGATGAAGAGATTTGCCTGCACGAGGGGGATTCCCATTATCTATGCCAGAAGATCCTGGCCCTCTATCTATAGAAATATAAAGGCGGTCAATATCATTTGAACTGGATGGAACTACTGCCTTTCTTAATTTGATATTTTTAACAAAAATACGTTTTACCCAATGTTGAGTATGGCAACCGCTGAAACATAGAAATTATAAAAATACAGGAAATGCTCGTGGAGACGAAAAAGAAATAAAAACGTAATACAGGGGTTGAGACTGAGGTCAAGGCCGAACTTAACCACAACTTTGACCCTGGCCTTAGCCTTAACCATTGTGTTTTTCTTCTCTTCTGTATTTCTACCTTTCCGTGTTTCTGTGGCTAATTTCTTCCGGCCCGTTCGGGTTAAGTATTGATTTTTGAAATTCTCATATCTGCTCAGATACAAAGGTGCGGAGGCAGGAAGATACAAAATTCGTTATTTTTAGCTAATTGTTTTATGAGGTTATTGATTCCTCAAAATATCTTTCAAAGATATCAAGCAATTCTTTCTGATTCATACCTTTATGTTGCTTGGTAAGAAGAGAACATGCCTGTCTCCTATTATTTCTTAAAAACTCCCTATTATCATAAATCAGTCGGGCTACATTTTGAATTTCCAGATACATTTCAAGTAAATCCCTATTCGGATTACTTATAGAACAGCGTTCATCCCATCCCAGCCATTCCCATCTGCATACCAAATTTAACCTCGTTTTAACAAACTTATTACAGAGTGCCTGGAACCAAATACGGTGATACCTTCCATCAAAGACGATATATGCGGGTTCACCCCAGTGTCCTTCGCATGAGGACCATGTCGATATCCCTATTGAAGAAATAGACCTTACAAGGCGGGCAATAAAAGGCTCCAGATCATATACACGTATTGCCGGAATTTGTTCACATGCCTTAAACTGATCAAACTTGCCATACCAATCACGCCCCCAATTCAAGCGAAACAAGTCAATAGGAATTTCATGTGTAAACAATTCCGTCAAATATTGATTATTATTTATATCGAAAAGCTCTGTATTTATATTATTGAAGTAGGCATGGCGATTTTGGATTCTGTTCTCATCGGGATACCCATAAATAGCATCGTGATGTAGCTTATTATAGGTTTTTTTATAATCTACATTTTGCAGTACTTCCAGAAATTCACCATCCTCGCTGTGTGAATCATCATGCAACCGTACATTCCGCGATCCATTGTTTAATTCCAGAAAAAATCCTCGTGCTGAAAAAATTTCGTAAAAGCGGTCGTGGTATTCCTTTTTGCCATGTGTTATTTTCTCAACAAATTTTTCTATTGCAACGCCTATCATTATCCATATCCTGATGCTTTTTCATTTAACCATATAGCCATTCACCCAATCTGTGTAATCTGCGAAATCTGTGGTTTCAAACTTTATCATATTTTCCACAGGTGAGTGTACGGAAATAATTACTGCTTAATTCGTTTATCTTTGTTTTGATAAATTCCCTCGTTTTCTCCGAAGATTCCCGTAAATTTTCTTCGAGAATAATCAGTGATTTCAAAAAAATATCTGCCTTTTCTCGAAACCTCTCCAACTTCGCTACTTTTTCCTGCACCGATACAAACTCTTCATAGATAGGGGTATTCTTTAATTCACCCTCTAATGCCGCCTGTTGCACCTGATTGTCGTTGACCCTTTTCGTGATGCTTTCCAGCCAGTGCCTTATTTCATCATTCTTGTTTTTCAGTTCAGGTAAAGACATGCCAATAAATGATTCTTTGTCACCACCGGCAATTTCCATCTTTGCAAGATTCATCTCCAGGGAAATCCTTTCGCTATGAAGCTTGTCTTCGTGTTTATTGCCGGCCAGCTTCGCCTTTTTAATCTCCAGGACTTCCAGCTCCTTTCTCTTGCCTGATAATCTTTTTTCCTCTTCATCAAGGATTGCCTCTTCTACATCGAGTGATTTTGTATCGCCGAGTTCTCTGGCTAATTCATCCATCACCTCTTTTATGTTTTTTACTTCTGCGTTGAGAATATCTGCGCTATTTTTGATATCTTCCAAAGAAGAATTGAAGAGCAGTTTTTTTATTTCATTGGACACATGCTCTTTCTTTGCATTCGTCAGGTTTCTTTCCTTTAGTTCTTCCAGAGACGACGTACGGAATTTGTTTATCATCTTCTCAAGTTCTTGCCTGTATTTTCTAAGATTTTCTGAAGTAGTTGAAAGCCCGCTATTGGTAATAGTAATGTCTGCTACATCCCTGATAGAAAGTTTCTCTCTATAGTCCCTTATCTCATGTTGCAGGTTCTGTCCTTTTCCGATGTTGTTCTCGGTATGAGAAACGATTACTTTCACATCCGTCACTGCTTCTACATCCAGAACGACAGCTTGTGATTTTAATATTGTCTCTCCTTGTTGAATTTTTATTGTAAGTTCTTTAAATTTATTCAATTCTTCACGGGAAGGAATTTCTTTATCCTTAAGGCATGTATTCATTTCATCAATGAGCTTAGTTTTTTCGGTTATCATTTTTAGTTTATCGGAAATTACGAAAAGTTCCTTTTCTCTTAACCTGTAATCATTCTGTTTCTCTTTAAATTTTCTGTAGATTTTTAATTTTTCTCTTCTTCCAACAACTGACTTTTCAATTTCCTCAATGTCTCTCCTGATCACCTGGATAATTGCATTTATGTCCCTGAGTGTCTCTATTATTTCAATAACTTCCCTGTGTGGGATAAATACATCAAGCCATTGGTAAAGTTTTTGTTTGAATTCTCTATCTTTTATATCAATCTCCAACTGTTTTTTGATATCACCGAGTTTTTGTCTTTTTACTTCTGAGCTTTTTATATTCTCTAATAGCTCTTCTTTATCATTATTCAGTCTATCGATCTCTTTCTGTATTCTTTCATAAATCTTCCAGTCATCACCGAGAAACCGATCTCTTTTCACGGACAACTTTTCGTTGAGAATACTCAAAATTTCAGATACTGAATTACCCTCCCTGCCACCGGTCATTATGGTATCTATTTCCTTCTGGATGTTATCAGGTTCGATGTTAATCATCTCATTCTGCCTGATAGTGAGGAGATTACGGAATGTATCGGGGTCATGAAACCCAAGGATTTCTTCAATCTTACTTCTTATCCTTTTATCGTCTTTAATGTCGATTCCTTCGCCTTCCATGTAACTTTTCCCATCCTGGAAATTTCTTTCTATGAGTATCTCTTTCCCGTCCTGTTCAATAAGTAATTCCTGAGCTAAACCACCCGCTAAGCGGGTGTGAATAGCAAAAGCTAAGCTGTAGTATTTACAAAAAAAATCTCCTTCAGTATATTGCGATTGGGAATGCTTTAAGATTGCAATATAGCAGAAG
>JBDIVL010000096.1:0-3298 GCA_039794405.1 Candidatus Jinrextremum sp.
ATTTTAACCTTTTCCTGATTTGTTTATAGATTGCTTTTAATTTACACACAATTTTCTTTGCGTTTTATTTTCATTGCTGATCACATTCTCGGACAGCCTGTCAAGATGTGACCCCAAACTCCCCCCTAATCAAGACCCCACGGCCACTCGGCAAAAATATTTGTTGCAATTACCCATCTGATTATCATACAATTAATAAGATTGAAAGGAGGTTAATATGCCGTCTACGAGTACCCCGCGTAAAGCAAAACTAACAATAACAATCAGCGGTGATGTGGTTAATGAAATAGACGAAATTGCAAAAGAAAAGGGAACTCCGAGAAGTCAGGTAATGGAAGAAATGCTGCGTGATTGGCTCCTGAAATCCAAAAAGAGAGAGATAGAGAAAGATATCGAGGCTTATTACCTATCTCTCTCAGAAAAGGAGAAGAAGGAAGACAGGGAATGGACAAGCATCGCGGCAGAAAGTGCAAAAAAGACTTGGAATGATTGAGTATCCAAAAAGGGGAGAGATATATTTAGTTAATCTGCCTTCAAAACCAAAGGATAGTAAGCATCGTCCTGCCCTGGTAGTATCTTTAGATATTCGAAACAAGTTGGCTAATGACATAATTGTTGTCCCTTTATCTACAAACTTAAGGCCATCACCTAATCATGTTTTACTTCAAGAGGGTGAAGGTGGTTTATCAAAGACATCTATGGCTAAATGTGAGCAAGTAACAACGATAGATAAATCCTTACTCCTTAGAGGCCCATTTGCAGGCAAGATAAGTGACGAAAAGATGCAGGAAATAGAAAAGGCAATTATGATAGCCTTGGGTGTGATATAAAAACTATACCGGGATTAAATCTTTTATTTGCGGAAAGGTTTTTCTTTGCGTCCCTCTCTGCTCTGTTGTGGTGAACTGATCCTTTAAAACCGTTTTTGATCTGCGCAAATCCACGCAATCCGCGTCCTCAACCCTCAACCCTCCATCTCTAACCTCTTATACCTCCAAACTCCCAACGACCTTCGACTGTCAAATGTGTAGGGTGTGACCCCAAGCCTTTTGTTACAACTATTTTAGAATAGCACATTCTCGAACATTTTGTTTTAATTGATCGCCCAGTCTGTCCTCTTCCATATCAAGATCATAATCCATCTGTAATCCCAGCCAGAACTGTGCGGATATTCCAAAATAACGCCTGAAACGCAAAGCGGTGTCTGCTGTAATTCTGCGTTTTCCATGCACAATCTCATTTATACGGCGTGGAGGCACACCAATATCAACAGCCAACTTATTTTGACTAATCCCCATTGGCTTTAGAAATTCCTCTAAGAGAATTTCACCCGGATGCACTGGTTTGATTTTTTGTTTGTTCATAATATGTTCCTTCCTAGTGATAATCGACTATTTCTACATTAAGAGCATTGTTTTCTTTCCATTCAAAACAGATACGCCATTTGTCGTTAATGCGAATACTATACTGCCCTTTGCGATTACCGCTTAGTTTTTCCAAACAATTGGCGGGCAGAATCCTTAAATCGTTTAATGAGATTGCTCTGTTTAACATACGCAATTTACGGAAAGCGACCCGTTGAATATCATGTGGCAATTTAAGAGAAAATTCCCGGTGAAATATCTTCTCCGTTTCTTTGTACCTGAACGATTTAATCATATTGCATGAATATGGTATAACGCCTAACGTTAAATGTCAAGGATAACCTTTTCTGCACAGGGAGATGATCCACAATTTTTAATGCGTAAACTCATTCACAAACTTTGTTCCGAGAATGGGTGTTGTTAACAATCTCCGAAAAGAAACGAAAGAGTCGTTTAGAGGTCACATCTTAAAAGTTAAATAATCACATAACTCTTTAAGATGTGACCCTGAGGCCCCATTGAAATTTCTGAACATAAATGTAGGGGTTTAATATTTTAAACCCCTACGATGCAGTGAAAATCCGTGTCCTGATGTAAATCAATTTTCTAGAAAATATCAGAATTTGAAGCTAAAATCAGGGAATATGTCCTGGGGCTCAAACTACACTGGAAAAATAGAGAAAACCAATAAGAAAAATAGTAGGAAGGTTTATGATGATTTAAAAGTGGGCAGTAAAAATGGGCTTTCTATAAAAACACCAACCTGTTTTTTATAGACTCTCTTGAAGAAATCTGTAATATTTTCAGAAGCCTGCGCATTGTTTCTCCGACGGTAAGTTGCTTAGAAATCATTATTCCGTAATGTTCCCATCCGTTCTGAACGTATTTATTATGGAGCAACACAAAATCTTTTACATTAAAACTGAATAAACACCTTTTTCCTTTTATTGCGTATGATAATTGTTCGTCATCCGATTTACCTTTACGTTGCAATTCCTGTGCATGGATGACGTCATATCCTCATTTACGTAAGGTAATTGCCAATGCAAAGTGAACGTCTTCATCTAGAAACAATTTTACTTTCACTTACTTTGTAATTCCCAGTTTTGGATGAATCCGGATGTGCTTTTTCCAGCATTCTTCATCGGAAGATTCAGCCAAATCTTTATCAATTTCTTCTTGATGATCAAAATAGTAAGCAAGCGCAGAATGAACTTGAGATGACGTTAAGTGTGATAAACTCGTAAGAATTTCATCCACACTCATGCCCATTTGATAATAACCCGCGATGGTACGGACTGTAATGCGAGTTCCTTTGATTATTGGTGACCCGCTTGCAATTTTTGAGTTAAATTCTATATACGGGTAAGATACTTTTTTTACAACCCCTTTCACCTTTTTAATCCTTTCTACTGTGAAAATCCGTATCCTGACTTAAATCAATTTTCTAGAAAATATCAGAATTTGAAGCCAAAATCAAGGAATATGTCTTGTTGCTTGAGTGTCACAAAATACCCATAGTGGTTTAAAATCTTGATTTTGCTTCTCCAAATTATAGGGGAAAAATCTGACATTCTCTTTCGTTATGATAGGGGGGATCGTTATGGCTTGACAAAAGCCTTCTAATGGGTGACCCTTCCCTTTTCCAATAGCAAAAGTAGTAGGAATTAATATTTTGGAAAGGTTTTTCTTTGCGTCCTTTGCGCCTTTGCGGTGAGCCAATCTGTTACAAAATCTTGAATTTAACAAAAAATATCTGCGCTCATCGTTCGACTGAGCTCACGACGAAGTCTGCGTAAATCTGCGTATAAATTTCCCGTTCTATTTTTCTTAATCTGTGTCCCCTGACCCAATAAACTCAACAAACCCAATGAATCCAAAGTTCGTTCGTATAATCACTAATCAACAGGCTGTCCGAGAATGCAAGTTTTCAC
>JBDIVL010000097.1:0-3284 GCA_039794405.1 Candidatus Jinrextremum sp.
TCAGGATAACAAAGAAGGTGCTTTTTGCATTTATGTAGCCATAATTTGTAATGCCAACAATGAAGGCAAGGAATGTGGCAATAAACATATCCTCAAAGATTAAAATATTCAAAATATATTCAGTTTCCGGATTTGCTGAACGTTTTAAATCGATGATAGACTTGGCAACAATTACCGAACTGGTTACATAGATAATCCCTGCAAGTAAAAGCGATTGTATAAGGTCGTACCCAATCAGCCAGCCGAGGAGCATGCCGAGGGGAAAGCTAAAGAGAAAGTCATATATGCCTGTATAGAATATTTTTCTCTGATTATTAATCAAATTTCCGGCAGAAAATTCCAATCCGAACATGAACAGCATAAAAATTATCCCTAAGGTAGCGATAAATTCCGTGATGATTGTAATGTGGAAAAAATGCTGTAGTACCATGCCAACAATGATAAAAACAGCGGTAAGGGATTGATTGATCTTTGTAGCTAAAAAGCCTGCGATAAATAAGGTAAGGAGGGAAATTCCTAGTGTTAATACGCTTTCATTGACAATCATCTTCCAAATCTTGTTTCATACGAAAGGTGGATAAAAAATCCTTTAACTGTTCATTGTTTCCTATAGGTAAATTCCTGCATACTTTCAAACTCTATTCAGAATGTTATGAATCGCTAAACAGCAATGCTTATGCAGTACGAAACCCTTATAGGTTTCTTTTATCTTCAGCAGATTCACGCTCCTTCCACTTTGTCTGGTAAATTACACCCAAAGCGAAATGCGGTTTGTAATCATCGGGATTCATTTCCAGTGCCTTTTGTAATGATTGAATAGCCTCATCAAACTGGTTCTTCTGTGCATAGGAAATACCTAAATTATAATAGGCGTCTGAGTATGTAGGGTTGATCTCTATTGTGCTCATAAAAGCACGAATCGCTTCATCAACGGCATCCATCGAAGCATAAGTAACACCTAAGTTATAAAACCCTCTATCAAATTTCGGATTATACTCCACAGCCTTTTTAAAGGCCTCGGCAGCTTCATTGTAATGCTTCTTCCCAAAATAAGCGATGCCCATATTATAGTAGGCTTCAACATATTGAGGTGATGCAGCAATAGCTTTTCTCAATGACTCAATTGATTCATCCAGCCGACCCATCTCATAGTAAGCAACACCAAGGTTATTATAGGCTTTTACAAAATTCTGATCGATTTCTACAGCTTTTCTATACTCATTAATGGCATCTTCTATCATCCCTTTTTCACCGTATGCAATTCCAAGATTATAATGGGCCTCGGCAAAATTAGGGTTTTTTTCTATAGCTTGCTGAAAGGATTTTATTGAAATATCTAGAGATTCATCTTTCTCCTGGTCTTGACTATAACTTCTATTCACTAAAGTTAACATTATCAGTATTACAAAGATACAGGTTCTCATAAATCACTCCTTTTTTCTTTTCAGGATACCGGGTTTAATCAATGGGTATTCGACCTTCCTTTAAAGGTTCGTTCAAATACACTACAGAAATTTTTCCTATCGGCCCCTCAAATAAAGATGATTGAGTTTTATGGATTTTTAACACCACATTTGACATTTCCCGGACGAGATGAAAATGTGAAGAAAAAATGAAGTCGTTTCTATCCGGACACTCCCGAACCATAGATTCACATTTTCTTGTAAACCCTAAGCCACGAATCCCTGTGCTTGTATCTCTCATAGCAGTCGTTCCAATTTTATATTTTTCTCCAATAAACAGTGGTTCTGCTTTCATGGAAAGTGCCAGTGGTTTAATAGATGATAATTCAGGTACCTCTATAGTTAAATTTGCTACCGGCTTTTTTAATTGGTCCAGAGATATTACCTGTAAGGATTCTTCATATTTTGAAGTTGTTTGAGAGATGTCTTCTTTGGTTGCAAGAGTAATCGATTGTTTTTTAATACTTTTTACAATCTTATTAGTTAAAAGATCCCCTATTAATAATTGCTCAAAGGAGGCGTCTTTTTTCACAATCTTCAAAAAGTGATAATTCATGCAGACTAATGCAATGCCAAACCCTGTAACAATCACTAATGAAAAAATCTTAGAAATGAAGGGAAAGAATTTTATAACAAAGTAGAATGAAAAGACAAAAATTAACGTTGATATTCCAACCTCTAAGAGACCCGCTTGAGGCGAACCTGTTAAGGTAAAGTAGATTAAGATAAGAGCTATAACCAAAAACCAAATACAAAGATAGACAATTATATGTTTCCATATAATTTTGTTAGGGGTAGACATTTTTGTCTCCTCTATAATTCGGTCACTCTTATACTCCATGGATTCCTGTATATCATGGATATATGGAAATATTGCTTAAGGTATTAAAAATATTTTTATTTCTCTTACATTATCATCGATAAATGTCTCACGAGGTACTTTCTCTAACTCTGCCCGTATTGTGTAAATATCTTCCTTGAGTCCTTTGGTATCCCAGCTATATACAATTTTCTGAGAGGACAATCCATCCAGCGTTTCAGCCTCTCGCCCTATCATTTGTTTTGTTGTAGGGCATGCTATTGTTAATATTGTTGTTTCTTTTGTCGTCCTTTCATTGCCAATAATGACTTCAATATTAACCTTTTCTCCAATGGTAGCACGTAGAGGCATATCCAGGGATACAATCATTACCCCACCCACTATTGGCTCGTATTTCTTTTTTTCATCAGCCAAACTATACGATAGTCCACATGATAAATAATAACCAAAGAAAAGAACCAGACCGAATCCTAACCCGTAGCTATTTATATGATATCCCCTCATAATGGCCCTCCTTCCATTATAAATGATAAACATATGTTACAGATAATATACGATATCTTAAAAAAGTCAAATAAGAACTGTGTCTTTTATTGAGTGAGCTAATAGTTGCTTGTATTCACCTATTAGCTCACTTTTGTTATTATTCAGGTTAAGCCTTTTCCACCTGTATGAGTTCACCGTTAAGGTACCGCTTCATGAATTCATCTTCATTACCTGCGGTGTACCCTGTCTTCGCCGGATCCCATAATCCCTTACCGCCTATACCACCATCCTCAGCCTTGGTAACCTTGACTAACGTCTCTTTGGGCACGGTATTAATACCGTGATTATCAGCCTCGTATCCAAAAACAAACTTCATACTTGTTTTTGATTTATGGAATAGGCTGTCCAGTTGATGCATAGGCATGGACCAATCCCTGGTGATACTCTGTTGAGAGCCGTAACGGAAACTCGATTGATATCCGGTACCTGCCGATAATGCCCTTCCGTCTGCCCTG
>JBDIVL010000098.1:0-3240 GCA_039794405.1 Candidatus Jinrextremum sp.
TTAAGAATTACGTTATGAGTGTAGGTCTTTTCTTCTGTGAGTTTTGCAAGAAAGAGGTTGTTAAGCAAAAAGGTAATGGATTGTCAAGTAAATCATGCGGATGCCAAATGAACAACAAAACAAGAAACAGAGGTCAAAGGCACTACAATAAACCAAAGTCTAAGTTAGTATCAAAAAGAAAAGCAGATAGGCCGTGTCTTATGTGTGGAGAATTATTTGGAAGTGAAGGTTATCACAACA
Source organism: Candidatus Jinrextremum sp. (assembly GCA_039794405.1). Lineage (GTDB taxonomy): Bacteria > Planctomycetota > Brocadiia > Brocadiales > Brocadiaceae > JBDIVL01. The sequence continues at coordinate 241 of JBDIVL010000098.1, forward strand.
GAAGGTGTCCTGCATGTGAAGCTAAGTTGCAAGCAGCCGGAGAAAACACTTACTACGAGCCTTACAAGCACAGATTCTCAGATAACAGCATAATGAGGTGTGCGCCGGAATGTTGACAGCACTTAAAATACTCATATCAATCTCACTGTTAATAGCCGTAGCGTGGTTTTCGGGGTGGGTTAATAAAGGGGAGAACATTGAGCGATAATATCGTATTAGAATTTTCTAAGCCTTTTAGTATTGATAAGTATGAGCTTTTTCTGAAGGCTAAGAAATTGCCTGAGCACAGCCTGAAATACGACTGGCGCAAGGATGCTTATTTTATCACTACACATAAAAGGTTTGCTAAAAGCCTCGGAATTACGCAAGCGGAATACACACCATCCGATTTGCCGATATCGGATTTTCTTTTTGATTACCAAGAGTTTATTATTAAGCAGGCCATAGCAGCTAAAAGATATGCGATATACGCCGACTGCGGTTTAGGTAAAACCTTGATGTTTCTTGAGTTTGCAAGACATGTAATACACAAGACTGGCGGCAAGGTTTTAATATTTTCACCTCTACAAATTATTCAACAGACAATGGAAGAGGCTGTAAAATTTTATAATAAAACAATTTTACATCTAAAAACAAGAAAGGCTTTAAGGGAATGGTTGCAAGCAGATAACTCACTCGGGGAACTGGCAATTACAAATTACGAAAAGATGGCTGAAGGAGAATTGCCAGAATTAAACTATCTTGATGGCCTTATAGCCGATGAATCTAGTATCTTTAAAACCGGAGGAGGCGTGATTAAGTGGAATATACTACATAGCATCAACGGTAAATCAGGCATGGCTCCAACCGGCATTGAATATCGCCTGTCATGCACAGCGACGCCGGCCCCTAACGACATCATGGAGTATGCAAGTCAAGCTTCATTCTTAGGAAAACTCAGAAACGAAGGGGATATCCTTTGGACATATTTCAGCCGCGATAAATATGGTAACTGGGGAATAAAGCCTTATGCTGAAGAGGGTTTTTACCGGTTCTTATCCTCGTGGTCAATCTACATTAGAGATCCAAAACATTACGGATTTTACGATAACCTTAAGAATGTCCCGGATCCGGAGTTTCATATAATCAAGATACCTGAGACACAAGAACAAAAAGATTTGGAATTAAAAATAAGGCGCCAGGGAAATGAAACTCTTTTCGGAGACTTAAAACTTGGTGTAGTTAAGCGGTCTAGACTTTCTCAGGTTGCCAAGGGGTTTATGTATGAGAAGGATAAATCAATTACATATGTTAACTCTGAGAAGCCGAAAACCATTATTGATATAATCAATACAAAAGTCAGAGAAGGCCAGATATTAGTATGGACCGTGTTTGATGAAGAGGGAGAGATATTACTCAGGGGCTTACCTGATTATATTGCAAAGAACCTAACTGGAAAAACAAACGAAAACGAAAGACTTGAAATTATTGAGAATTTCAGACATGGAGAATTACCGGTATTGATAAGTAAACCTGAGCTATTAGGATTTGGTCTTAACTTCCAATTTTGCAATGTGATGATATTTAGCGGTTTTAATGATAGCTTTGAGCAGTTCTATCAAGCTATTAAGAGAGCGCACAGGTTTGGGCAAACGAAAGCACTGCAGGTCTATATCCCTTATATTCCAGAATTAGAGGAAATGATTTATGAAAATATCGTAAAAAAGAAAAATAATTTCGAGAAAGAAGTTGCGAGACATGATGAAATATATAAGAAAATTATTATTGAGAACGGGAGTTTGACAATATGAAACCAAAGGCAACTACTTACGTGGTCTATAATGAAGATTGTATTCCCGGAATGAGGGATAAAATTACCGATAATTCTATTGATCTGACCGTCACAAGCATCCCCTTCGGCTCATTATTCATGTATAGTGGAAAGAATGAGGACATCGGCAACAACCACGACGGCGATAGTCTGATTGATGAAAGCGGCTTTGGGCTTCATATGAGGTTTTTTGTTGAGCAGCTACTTCGCATTCACAAGCCTGGCACAAATGTGTGTGTTCATATTCAACAGCTTTTGAAGTATAAAAATCAACATGGTTATATGGGCCGCAGAGACTTCCGGGGAGCCGTGGTTAATATCTTTGAAAATGGCGGTTTCGAATGGAAAGGTGAGGTCGTAATCCCCAAAAATCCACAGGCTATTGCCCAACGCCTGAACCTGCATTGTCTCATGTTTATAACTGGCAAGCGCAATGCCAGGCAATTGGCGCCAGCTATGAACGATTATGTGATGATATTTCAGAAGCCAGGCGAAGGCGAACCGGTGAGGGCCATACAAGACGAAAAGATCAATCCTGGCGGCTGGATAACGACAGAAGATTGGATATCCTGGGCACGTGGCGTATGGGATGATATAAGGGAAATCGATGTATTAGACGGGCACCGAAGCGCAAGGGAATCCAGGCAAGAGAAGCATGTATGTCCTCTTCAGCTTGAGGTAATCAGGCGGTGTGTATTGCTCTATAGCAATGAAAACGATTTAATTTTAGACCCATTTATGGGTATAGGTAGCACCGCTTATGTTGCGCTTCAGAATAAGCGCAACGCTGTAGGATTCGAACTTAAAGAGTCTTACTATCAACAGGCATTAGCAAACATAGAAAAGGCTGTATACACACCCCAATTAAAACTATTTAAAGATGCAATCTAAAACCAATGGCAAGAACCAGAACCATAAAGCCTGAATTTTGGGATGATGAAAAACTATCAACGATATCATTACAAGCGCGTCTAACGTTCATAGGGATGTGGACGTGTTCTGACGATTATGGGGTAGTAAAAGGGCATCCCCGATGGTTGCAAAATAAAATATATCCTTACGATATTATCAAACCCACAACCTTTGATTTTTGGTTAGAAGAACTAACCAAATTAAAAGTAATAATTCCATTCAATATCGAGGGTGAGCAATATTTCTATATTAAGCATTTCAAAGAACATCAAAAGGTA
>JBDIVL010000099.1:0-2790 GCA_039794405.1 Candidatus Jinrextremum sp.
ATAGTGGATACCCGCAACGCTTTAAAAGGGATTAACAGAAAACACATATTCCGACTCTAACAATGACTGATCTGCTTCTTGAAATAGGTACTGAAGAAATTCCTGCCGGTTATATAACGCCCGCACTAAATCAGATAAAAACATTATTCGGTGAACGTTTCAAATATTTTCGTCTGACATTTCAGGGCATTTACTGTACAGGAACACCAAGGCGGCTGGTAGTTTTTATCAAAGGCTTGCCGGAAGAACAGGAAAGCGTCACAGAAGAAATACAAGGTCCTTCTGTTGCAATTGCCTTTGATAAGGCGGGAAATCTTACAAAGGCCGGCTTGGGTTTCGCCAAATCACAAGGTATAGAGAGCAATACCCTCCAAACAAAAAAAACCGCAAAGGGAGAATATTGTATTGCAATAAAACAGATTACGGGGGAAAAGACGCTCCATCTGTTGTCTGGCATTCTGGCAGAAATTATTCAAAAAATATCCTTCCCGAAATCAATGAAATGGAAAACCAACAACCTTTTTTTCGCCAGACCGATACGCTCCCTCCTTGCATTATTCGGCAATAAGGTTGTTCCGCTTGAGATAAATGGCATAAAGGCAGGAAATGCTTTTTCGGGTCACCCCTTTCTGTCCGGGAAAAGGATAGAAATCCGGGTTGCAGACTGGGAGCAGTATAAGCAGTTGCTTAAACAGGAGAAAGTTATTGTCGATATGACGGAAAGGCGCAATATACTGAAAGAAAAAATAACGCAACTAATGAAACAGTACGGGGCAACCTTTGATGATGAGTCATTGCTAGATGAGGTTGCCAACCTGGTAGAATATCCCAATGCCGTAACATGCAGTTTCGACGATAAATTTCTTGATATTCCTGATATCGTGATAGAGACGGCAATGAAAGAACACCAGAGATACTTTCCTATTAAAAAAGCAGACGGAAAGTTGATTGAAAAATTCATCGTGGCGCTGAACCGCGACGAACCTAACGAAAACTACCCCATACAGGGCAATGAACGTGTTCTAAAAGCAAGGCTTTATGACGCAAGATTTTTCTGGAAAGAAGACAGAAAGATTCCCCTTGAAAAACGTGTGGAAGATTTAAAACAGCTTGTCTTCCTCGAAAAACTCGGCAATTACTACGAGAGAACGGACAGGATTGTTGCCATGACCGATTACCTGTCACATCAATTAATCAGATTTAATCATCCTGGTTTTAGTATTGCTGATATTGATGCTGCAAAACGCTCAGCTCTATTATGCAAGACAGACCTCCTCACCCAGATGGTTGGCGAATTCCCTTCATTACAGGGAATTATGGGCAGGGAATATGCCGCATGGAGCGGAGAAGACCAATCTGTTGCGCTGGCGATAGAAGAACATTACCTGCCACGCTTTGCCGCGGATAAAATCCCGTCTTCAATAATCGGCGCTATCGTTGGACTTGCCGATAAGTTTGATACGATATCCAGTTGTTTTGCCCTTGGATTACATCCAACAGGGTCGCAGGACCCTTATTCGCTGAGACGTCATGCCTATGGAATAATTCGTATCATAGAGGAGCATGGATTCACCTTGATGCTTGAAGAAGTTCTTGGCCAGTCATTATCCATACTCATGTCCCAGGCACAAAGCTCTTTATTTACTGCTGACAAATTAATACCGGAAATAAAGAACTTCTTCAGAGAGCGATTATTCCATACAAATATTGAAAAGGGCTGTAGTCATGATCTCGTAAACGCTGTTTTGAATGCGGGTACAGGGTTTGACGATATGTATGATTTTTTACAAAGATTAAAAGATGTATCCCGGCTTTCAAAAGAAAAATACTGGCCAGACCTGGTATCCGTAGTTGAAAGGACATTCAACATAAGCAAAAAGGTAAAAGGCGAGGGGATGGTTAGCACAAACTTATTGAGCGAAAAAGAAGAACAGAGACTGTGGGAAATTTACACCGCTAATGAAGCGAAAATCAGAAATCTGATTCAGGATAAGAGATATGTTGAAGCCTCGTTTACGTATAACGAAGTTTTTGCCGAACCGGTGCATGCGTTTTTTGACAAGGTTTTTGTAAATGTTGAAGACATGGAGATTCGCAATAATCGATTATTGCTGTTAAGGGAAATTAATCAATTATACTCGGAGAAAATAGCCGACCTCTCACAAATACTTATGAGAGAAAAGGATTGAAGGTTGTATCTTTTAATACAGGCAACAAGCCGGTTTTCTGAAAAAGAATTTGCCATGCACATATAGTTCAGTGTGCGTGGCAAAAGATTTGCTATCTTATAACACACTCCATGCCCCCTCTTTTTAGAGAGGAGATAAGAAGTTTCCGTAGAAGAAGGCGTTGAATTTTTATGCAATGTCCGGAATGTGGTGGTGAATTTTTAAAGAAGAAGATTGTGCATAGTGAACGTCACGGGATGAATTTTTATGTTTTTGAAGATACTCACGCATGGGTATGTTCCCAGTGTAGCAGCGAGTACCTTGAACCTGAAGTTACAAAAAAATTGACTATCATGTAGAACCCGAAAAATATTAGAAGATACCCGTGTATTCTTTAGAAAAATTTTAACAGTATGTAGGATGGGTCAAACTAACGTATGGACGGGTTTTTCAAAAGACTAAAGTGTGACTGAAAGGCTAAATCGATACCAAATAATTAAACACTTGCAGGACATGATAATTTTACACTTAACCACCTGATTATTTATGTATGAAACGAATATATACTTACACTTAAAAAATGTGCCGTTATTTAATAGCCTCACCAATGAGCAATTAAAAA
>JBDIVL010000100.1:0-2757 GCA_039794405.1 Candidatus Jinrextremum sp.
ACAAAGGCACGGAATCTTCTGGAACGATTGAGGAAGTATGAGGGTGATGTGCTGAGGTTTATGGACAATAAAAATGTCCCCTTTACGAACAATTTGGCAGAAAACGATATCAGGATGACGAAGGTTCAGCAGAAGATATCGGGCAGTTTTCGTTCTTTGGAGGGAGCGAAAATTTTCTGCCGCATTCGGAGTTATCTCTCGACCTGTCGAAAACAAGGGGTAAATTTGAGCCGGGCATTACAGATGCTATTCCGTGGTGAATTGCCTGCTTTTGCCAGCTCGTAGTGACAGTGGGTGAAAATACGCTGAATAGATACATAATAATAATCATTTTTCTTTACAAAAAAGAAAGGTAACTCCATAAAATAGTTTTCGGTAAAATTTAAAGACGATACGATAAAGGCTAACCACGAGTAATCGTGGGGCGCTAAGCAAAGGGTCTTTAAATCGCCCTGAATCTCTTTTTTTTAAAGGTAATTTCAGGGGGATTTTATAGAACTATAAAGACAGTCTTACTGCCGAAGATGTTTTCAATATCTGGCAGTAAGTCTTTTTTTTATGCACCCCGAAAGGAGGCAAAAGTTATGCAAAAAAGTAGGATTTTAGTGCTTGCACTAGCAATTATTTGTGTATTAACGGCATTTGATGGCACGTTACTCACCGCTGGCCCTCCGACTGCAGCTGATGTGCAGAAAGGCACGGAGACTGTCGGGAAGTTTCTCGATTGCATAAATAATAAAATAACTGCAAAGGGAACTATTGATATTTCCGACACTGTAGCGTGCCTTCCGGAGTCATGTTCAGTGACACTCACGATGAGCAACTTTAGTGCACAGGAGGCTTGCGGGAGCGCCACCACTTCTCAACTTCCTCGGGTAATTGTGAAATGTCCTGGACCTCCACAGGTCGAGATCACCTATCTGTTATGTGGGACAGGCAGCGTAGGAGCCGGTGGCGTTATCGGCAGTAATCGAATCGAAATCGGCGTTGTGCTGGGGTCAAGTACGGCAACAAACCCAGGGTCAAGTACGATGCTCATGGCAGATGTTCCAGTTCCTCCTGGCACAAACACAGTTGGGACGCTTAATGATGTGCTTAGCCTTGTTAACGACCCATCGAGTACCAATGGCTCAAAGGGATGCAACACTTGCTGTCATCTTGATGGGGGGAGTTTCAGCATTGGTACTGTAACACTGCAGCTTTCCGAACGCATTGAGGTTTTTCAGAAATTCGCGAATGGATGTGGTGATAAACCAGAAACAATACTAGCTCCGTTCATTATTTGCACGGACGATAAAAAAGTGAATGATACGCTCAAGGAACTCAGGAGCGGCCCAGATGCGGGCAATTACAAGTTGAAAGAAGGCCTCAAGGAACAGGCTCTTTGTGAGATTTGTGACTGCATAGAAGAAAAGATAAAAGACGATAGTTTTTTTACTCATTTCCCTGACACTACCAAAGAACAGGCAAATATATTGCTGAAGCTTTGCCGGGAGCTCGAAAATTATCAAAATACCAGGGGACTAGGAACTCCTACGTGTTGTATAACACCGACGCCTGCTCCAACACAGGAGACATCGCCTACACCTTCACCAACTGAGCCGCCAACGGCGATTACCCTGTTTTCGTTTGAAGCAAAGGCTGCGGATGATGGCAGTATAATCCTTACCTGGGAAACGGCTACAGAGATTGATAATGCAGGTTTTAACCTTTACCGTGCAAAACGCAAGAGAGGTTCATACGTCAGGATAAATGATATACTTATTGAAGCAAAAGGAGATGCTACTTCTGGTGCGGCTTACAGTTATAGAGATGTTGTTGATCACGTTGGCGGATATTTCTATATGCTGGAGGATATTGACACAAATGGTGAAAGTACCATGCACGGACCAATAAAGGTAAGAGTTAGTGTGTTGGAATAATAGAGAGGGATAAGTTTCCGTTAAGGGTTTCTCTACTATGACGTATGTTTAATCAGGGGACGCCATACTTAATTTTAGAACCCGCTGTTTTTCTTTGAGGCGCCTTTGGGCAATAAAGCATTCTCCCAAGGACATTTTCAAGCCGGGTTATAAAACTGTCAGAGCCCAGGGGGCTCCCAGTTCGTTCTGTGAAACAAAATTTCTCGATTTCTTCATCTGATAGGTCTGAAGAATGTCTGTAAACGGCGATTTTCTCGCAGAGTAGCATGGTGTGGAACTTCCGGTACGACTATACAAGCAATTCCAGACGTGCATACATCTTAACTATTTTAAAAACAGTATAAATAATTAAGTATGGTGTCTCCAGAATTCAGAATTCGTCTGAATACAAATTTCATTAAAAAAAGAATTTCTTCTCGTTCCAAAGCTCTGGCTTTGGAACGCAATTGTAAAGGAAGCTTTGCTTCCTGTTATGAGAAGCAGGAGCTTCTCGAACACGTGCGTTCCCAAGTCGGAACTTGGGAACGATCCGTGTAACATTTACGCTGAATAATTACAAATTTTGAGTTAAAAAGAAGAAGATAATCGTTGGCCAAAACAGTCTTTAGTAGGGTGGATAAAGGTGCAGTCTTTTGCACCTAATCCATCGGAGGTTGTACATTGCTTTACCGATGTTATAGGTAACTATTCAGCGTAAACATTACACGAGACTCCCGGCGGGTTCAGGTTTGCAACCCAATGTCATTAAGTTAAGAAATTGGTTTATAAGGGAAAGCAAATATTTTTTTGCGTGGTTGAATATTTCTTGGAAATTTTCTTCCATTTCTTATAGCAG